>JBKCEY010000472.1:0-17678 GCA_046304115.1 Burkholderiales bacterium
TCGCTCGTCCTGGCAAAACGTCGATGGAGAAGGCGGTCTCATTCTATCGTTGACGCCCCTGGCCCGCCCGATTGCAGCGATGCGGCTGGGGGCCGCGATCGCAAATCTTACCGGGCAGAGGGCATCTGGACCGGACCCGGCGGGCTTCCTCCGGGCGCAAGCGGCGGAGGCGGGGGCATGGGTGCTTCCTGACCCGCCGGGCCGGCTCCAGCCGTTTCGTTGGCCGGCACCGAGGCTGCGGGTGGTGTTGCAACGCCCGGGGCGGCCGACGGCGCACCGGGCGCCGTGGGTGACGCAGGCCTCACGCCAGGCAGCCCCGAGGCAAGGGAGGCAGAGGTTGCGCCGTTTGCCGAGGCCCCGCGAACAAGAATCGAGGGGTCTGCACCCGCCGGCGCGGGCGAACTCACAACCCGTCCCTGGTCGGAGAATTCGACCCGGTCCTTGAGGATCGCCTGAACACGCAGGCCATTGGGCAGGGTGTCGCCCACGGAATAGGGCCGGGCGGGCTGGCCATCGATCGAGACCAGCGCGATGCCTGCTGCGTTCGCTTCAGCGCTGCCCTGGCCTGTCCTGGCCGGGGGCGTCATGACGCCCAGGATCCGAACATTGACCGGAGCCGCGACTGCGGCCGAAGGGCTGCTGACCGTCGGCTGGCCGAACAGGCTGGCTGTTCTGGAAGGGTCTGAAAGACTGCGGGCGTTCGCGGGCTGCGAGGCCGGTGCAATCGGCGGCGGTGGGCTGAGCAGGATCATGGCCCAGTAGGCCACGATGGCGCAGAGCCCGGCAAACAGTGCCAGGCTGAGCAAAGGAGATAAGGGTATCCGCAGACGCATACCCTGAGCATAACCCGCTGTTATCATCAAATGACTTCGATTTGTTCTCCATCACGGTTTCCTGATGACTTCATCTGACGGGTTGCGTTCGAGCTCCTTGCCTGCCTCTCGCCGCGCGGGCGGTTTCACCCTGATCGAGTTGATGGTCGTCATCATGATCCTGGGCGTGCTGGCGGCTCTGGTCGTGCCTCGGGTGATGAGTCGACCTGATGAAGCCCGAGCGATCGCGGCGCGCCAGGATATTGCCCAGGTCATGCAGGCGCTCAAACTCTACCGGCTTGATAACGGGCGCTATCCCAGTACCGAGCAGGGCCTGCAGGCTCTGGTCACCCGGCCCAGCAGCGGACCTGCGGCCGACAACTGGAAGTCCTACCTCGACAAGTTGCCCAAGGATCCCTGGGGACGGCCCTACCAGTTCCTGAGCCCCGGCGTTCGGGGCGAGATTGATGTCTTCAGTCTGGGCGCTGATGGTCAGTCCGGCGGAAGCGGGTCAGATACCGACATCGGGTCGTGGGATCTCTGATTCGCCCAGGGCCTGATTGCCTCAGACCTCATTGGCGTGCGATCGGACTTCGCCGCCCGCAGAGCGGATTCACCCTGATCGAATTGCTGGTGGTGCTGGTGTTGATCGGCATCCTTGCGGGCGTAGTCACGGTTGCCGGCACCCCAGGTGCCCGCGGGGGGCTGATGCACGATGCCGATCGGCTGGCCCAGCTCCTGAGCCTGGCGCGTGATGAGTCCCAGATACGCGGTGCACCCATCCGTTTCGAGCCTCTTGAAGAGGGCTATCGCTTCATGCTGTTTCGCGATCGTGAGTGGCGGGCGATGCAGGACGATACCGACCTGAAGCCCCGCCAATGGAGTCAGCCGACTCAGCTTCGACTTGAACGACCCGACGGTGCGAAGACCATTGAATTCGGGCGCGATGCTGTGGATGCGCCTTTCGCCATCCAGCTGCAGCGTGACCAGGCGACTGTGACCGTACAGGCGAACGGTCTGGGTGCTTTCCGGGTCGTGCCCTGATGAGCCCGTTGATCGGGCGGCCCGGCTGCCGATCCTCAGGCTTCACCCTGGTCGAGGTTCTTGTCGCACTCACGCTGGTAGCGATTGCGCTCATGGCATCGTTGCGAGCGACGGCAGCGCTTTCGGCCAATGCACATGAATTGCGCCAGCGAGCGTTGGCGCAATGGAGTGCCGAGAACCGGCTGGCCCGCATGCGTATCGAACGGGAATGGCCTGCGCTGGGTCGGCGTCAGGTGGATTGCCCGCAGGCCGAGGTCCGGCTGACCTGTGAGGAGGAGGTTTTTGCTACGCCCAATGCACAGTTCAGACGTGTCGAGATTCGCGTGTATCCCGCGCAGGGCGAGCGGATTCGCCTGGCCCGGCTGACCGGGTTTGCCACCAATCAACCATGAACGCGCCATGAGTCCACCTGATTCATGCAACCGGCCGGCCCGATGGTCAGCTCGCAGGGGGGCGTGCGGGTTCACGCTGGTCGAACTTCTGGTAGCCACCACCCTGCTCGCCATTGTGGCCTTGCTGTCGTGGCGCGGGCTCGACTCGGTGATGCGATCGCGCGAACGGATCGTCGAGTCGTCGGATGAGCTCAAGGCGATCAGTGCTGCCTTCACCCAGATCGATGAAGACCTGCGCAAGTCCTGGCCGGTTCGGTTGCTCGCAACCTCACAGGCCCCGGTGCGCTTTGCTGCCGCGGGCGACCTCCCCTCAGGTCAGCTCGAGTTGTTGCGCGAAATGGGACGACCCGATGCAGCAACCCAGATTCAACCGGTGGCCTGGCGTCTGCGGGATGGAGTTCTCGAGCGTGGCTTTGGCCCCTGGCGATCGCCTGATGCTGCGGTGGCGACCGAAGGCTTGACCTGGCAACCGTTGCTGTCGGATGTGGTGGCCCTGCAATGGCAGGGCTTTGTGGCGGGGCAGGGTTGGGCCGATGCAGGTGTGCTTGCCGCGCGGGCCTCTGCGACACCCCCCGCCAGCGGGACCGATGGTCAGCCGCCAGCAACGCCGGCAACGCAGGCTCAGGCGCCCATTACGGGCATCCTGATCCGTTTGACGCTTGACCAGGGGCGCCAGCTCGAGCGGGTCATTTCGGTGAGCGACTGAGATGTCAGTTCAGATCGAGCACTGTGCAGTGCTCAAGCTGCAGCGCGTGCGGTTCGGATCGCATAGACCCGGCAGATCCTCCCGTCACAGAGGAGCTGCCATCGTGGTGGCATTGCTGGTGGTCACGCTTTCTGCCGTCGTGGTGTCGGGTCTGTTCTGGCGAGAGCAGGTTGCTGTTCGCTCGGTACAGAACCGGATGTCACTGACTCAGGCGCGATGGATTGAACGGGCTGCCATGGACTGGGCCAAGGTCGTTCTTCGCGCCGATCAGAGGCTGGGGGCCGTTGACCACCTGGGCGAGGCCTGGGCTTTGCCGATTCTTGAAACCCGGCTCGACGAAACCGTCACGGGGGGGGCAAAGATCGACGAGGGCAGCCGTGATGCAGTGCTCGCGGGTCAGGTGAGCGATGCGCAGGCCCGGTTCAATCTCAACAGCCTGTCGGGCGAAGGCGGCCAGGTGTCGGCGGTTCACCGCGATGCCCTGCGCAAGATGCTGTCCTTGCTCGGGCGATCGGAATCGGCTGCCGAATTGATCATCCAGCGGGTCCAGCAGGCTCACAGGCGCGATGCCCAGAGTGATAACCGCTCAGCGTCGCGCAGCCCCTTGCTACGGGTGGCCGATCTGCTCGACGTCTCCGGACTCGACCCCGCGATCGTTCGTGCCATCGAGCCTTTTTGCATCGTTTTGCCCAGGCCTACGACCGTGAACATCAACACTGCACCGGCCGAGGTGATTGCCGCGCTGGTGCCTTCCCTCAGCCTGCCCTCGGCGCAACGGTTCGTCGCACGGCGGGAAAGAACCTTTTACCGGACGCTCGAGCAGGCAGCACAGGATTTCGATGACCGTCCTACTCTGAATGCCACGGTTTTCTCGGTGGGCAGCGCATTTTTCCTGGCAAGTGGAGTGATACGCTACGAGCGGGTTGAATCCCAGAGCGAGACCCTTCTCGAACGCACGAATGACCGGATCGATGTGTTATGGCAGCAAAGACGCTGAAGCGAGGTGAGGCGATCGTCTGGTTGCCTGCGCGCAGCGCGGGCGAAACCCGATTGCGCCAGGAGGCCTCTCTCGTTGCGCTGATGGGTGGCACGCCCGAGGTTCAGGCCCGGCGGGTTTCCCTGGATGCCCTGCAGGGTATCGGCTCGATCTGGCTTGTACTCGACACCCGCGATTGCACGGTTTTGCAGGCGGAACTGCCCCCGATCTCGGGTGCGCGTCTGCTGCAGGCGCTGCCCAATGTGGTTGAAGAACACCTCTTGCAGGACCCTGCCGAGTGTTTGCTGGTGCTCGGGCCTGAAGTGGCTGCAGGCCAGGCCCGGCTCATTGCGGCGGCTGACCGTGAATGGGTCGAGGTGGTGCTGGCTGCCTTCGAGGCCAAGGGGCACCGGATCATGGGCCTGTGGCCGGCCGCCGAGGCCTTGCCGGGCACGCCGCGCCATGCCTCACTGGGGTGCATCAATGACGGCATCGTGTTGCGTGTTGGCGAATTCGATGCACTGGGCTGGCCCGCGCCTGCGACGCCGGATGATCGGGTCGAAGCACTGCGCGGATTGATGCGGCTGGCGGGTCTGGCCCCGCACCCATCGGGATCCGAGCCGCCCACACTGACTGCATGGATCGATCAACCCGACTGGTCGGCACCGCTCGAGCAAGCGGCCCGGGCTGAAGGTCTTCCGGTTGAAATCATGCCCTTACCGGCCAGCTTCGATTCGCGACTGGATCTCCTGGAGGCCAGGCCGGCACGTGCGCGGCGCATGCTCTCCAAATTCGACCCGTCAACCCTGCGCGTACCGGGCGTGCTGGCCTTGTCCTGCGTCTTGGCTGCCCTGATCGGATTGAACCTTCACTGGTGGCAACTTCGTGCCGAGCGCGACGCTGCTCGCGCTGCCCTGGAGGCGGGGTTCAGGGCCGCTGTACCCTCGGCTCAGGTGGTCGTGGATCCGCTTTTGCAGATGTCGCGACATGTCGCGACGCTGAGCGCTGCCGCAGGGCAGACCAGCGCTCAGGATGCGATGCCCCTGCTGGGGCGTCTTGCCGAAGCGCTGGGGCCTCAGTCGGTGGATAGCCTTGCAGGGCTTGAGTATGTCGACGGCCGCATGAAGCTGCGTTTCCGGGCAGACCGGGTCGAGAGTCGAGCGAGCCGGGAGCAGTTGCAGGCGGCCTGCGCGAGGGCGGGTTTGCAACTGCGATTCGACAACGAACGTGAGCCCACGGCGACACTCACGCCGGGAGGGTAGTTGAAGTGATTGAGACTGTGTTGCAGCGCTGGGCCTCGCTGTCGGTTCGCGAGCGTCGGTTGACCGGTAGTGGTGGATTGCTCGTGGTGCTCGTGCTGATGTGGGCCTTGGCCTACGAGCCGGCGGCGACAGGGCGCGAGCGACTGCTGGCTGAGCGTGCCACCTGGCAGGCCGATCTTGCCCGGATGGAATCGCTGTCTGCACAGGTCCGACAACTCGGAGCCGTGACATCGGCCGAGCCGCAGAGTCTGGAGACCCTGCGGGATCGGCTTGAAAACTCGCTCGATGCGGCAGGCTTTCGCAGTCAGATTCAGTCGATCCGGATCAGCGCGGATCAGATCGAGTTGCGCATGAAACCGGTTTCTGCCCAGGCCTGGCTTGCGTGGCTCGACACTGCGCTGCTCGAAACGCGCTTGCGGGTCGGCCGGCTGAGTCTGGATCGCGAAGGCCCTCCTGCGGCACCCGGAACGGTGACAGTCAGGATGACCCTCGAGCGCCCGGGGCGCGCGGGGTGAGGGCTTGATGTCTTCGCTGCGTCGGCCCGGATTGCCACGCCTGCAACGCTGGCGGACGGCCGTGCGTGATCTTCATCCGTCCGGGCAGTTCAATTGGCGATGGCTGACGGCGAGCGCCCTCCTGGGGGCGTCCGCTGTCTTCCTCACACTGCTGGTGCAGGCGCCTGCATCCTGGCTCGATTGGGGAATTTCGCAGGTCACGCAGGGCCGGGTACGGCTGGCACAGGCCCAGGGCACAGTCTGGCACGGCAAGGCTCGTATCGTCGTGGTGGATGTACGGGATGCGCGCTTTGCACTGTCCGAGCTGGGCGGTCGTACAGATCAGATCTCCGAACGCCGCGCGACCCTGGCGGGCCTGTCGATTCCCGGCGATTTCTCGTGGGATCTGCAGTCCATGGCCTTGTTGACCGGACGAATCGTCCTTGATCTTCGCCACAGCAGCCAGGCGCAGTCCAGTCGAATATCCGTCAGTCTTTCGGGCGTTGACGTCAGCAGGGGCGCCATGAATCTTCCCTCGGTGGCGCTGGAACGTCTGGGCTCGCCCTGGAACAGTCTGCGTCCCACGGCGAATGTCAGTCTGGCCTGGGAAGACTGGCGCATCGATCCCAACGGTCGGGGCCAGGGTCGCCTGGTGATCGAGCTGTCCGATGTCGGATCGGCCCTCACACCGGTTCGACCACTGGGCACCTTCCGGGGGGAGTTGGTCAGCGCGGGCGAGCACGCGCAGGTGAATCTGACTACACTGGCGGGCCCTTTGCGCCTTGAGGGCAGTGGTCGCTGGTCAGTTCGGTCCGGGTTACGCCTTGAGGCCAGGGCCTGGTCCGACCCCGAAGCCAGTGATCGCCTTCAACCGTTGTTGAGCCTGATGGGTCGCCGCGAAGGGGACAAGACCATCATCCGCCTTGGAGCCTGAATTTGAGTCGTCTGCCGGTTGACCGACCTGCACCGCCCGTCCTTCAGAAGGGCGCAGCGGTCCTGCGCCTGTCAATGGGTCGGCGCTGGGCCACGGGATTGCTCGGACTGCTGGCTGTGCTCCTGACGATCGCGCCGACCCTGCCCGTCCTTGCCCAGAGTCCTGCGCAACCCGGGGCCTCGCGTCCGGTGCAGCCTGCGAACCCGGTTGCGGGCCAGGCTCTGGCCCTGAACTTCAAGGATGCCGACATCGATTCGGTGGTGGGGGCCTTTGGACACCTGCTCAACCGTACCTTCATCATCGATCCCAGGGTGCGCGGCAAGATCACCCTCGAGACACCCCGCCCCGTGAGCCCGGCGAGAGCCTACGAGTTGCTCACATCCAGCCTCCGGTTGCAGGGCTTTGCCATCGTCGAATCGGGTTCCATTGCGCGGGTGTTGCCTGAGGCGGATGCCAAGCTGCAGGCGGGGCCGGTAGGGGTTGGTCAGGCGCCGGGTGCAGGCGACCAGATCGTGACCCAGGTTTTTCGACTGAATTTCGAATCGGCCAGTGGGTTGGTTCCGGTGCTGCGACCACTGATTGCGCCGAACAACACGATCGTGGCCTATCCCAACAACAACTCACTGGTCATCACCGATTACGCCTCCAATCTGCAGCGGCTTGGTCGACTGATTGCAACGCTCGACAGCCCGGCTTCGGGTGAGGTCGAGGTGGTCGCTGTGCGCCATGCGCTGGCCTCGGATCTGGCTGTTCAGGTTTCACGTCTGCTCGATGACGCCTCGCGCCCCGGTGCACAGGCACCGGGCGCCCCAGTGGATGCGGGGCAGCGCATTTCCATACTGGCCGATACCCGCATCAATGCCATCCTGGTGAGGGCGGCCAGCCCCGCACGGATGAATCTAGCCAAGTCCCTGATCGGCCGACTCGATCAGCCGGCGAGCGAGCCTGGAAACATCCGGGTGGTTTACCTTCGCAATGCGGAGGCCATCCGTCTGGTCCAGGTCTTGCGCTCAGTGCTGGTGAGCGAAACCTCCGGCCCGGGTGCCAGTCAGTTGTCGCCTGGCATGCAGGCTCTGCAGACTCAGGCCGCCCAGGTCAATCAGGCCTTACCGGGGTCCGGGGGGCTGCAATCCACGGGGCCTGGCGGTCTGGGCAGTTCTCCAGCCACCACAGCGCTCCAATCGTCGAGCGGGTCTGCCGGCGTGGTCACGGTTGCTGCAGGGGGCGCGGTCATTGCAGCGGATCCTGCAACCAACTCGCTCATCATCACGGCGCCAGAGCCGGTCTATCGCAACCTGCGTGCCGTGATCGACAAGCTCGATGCGCGGCGGGTCCAGGTGTACATCGAGTCGCTGATCGTCGAAGTCAGCGCTGAGCGGGCCATGGAGCTCGGCGTGCAGTGGCAGTTCCTCGGACAGCCCTCCGGTACCGGCGTGGTCGGCGGCACCAACCTGGCTGCCCGCGGCACGGGGTCCAACATTCTCGATGCGACCGCGAACATTTTTGGTATCGGCCGCGGACTCAATGTCGGTGTGGTCAGTTCCAAGCCGCTGCTGGGTGGCACTACGGCCGATGGTTCGGCCAGCATCGGTCCCATCAATCTGGGCTTTCTGGCGCGCGCACTCGAGACGCAGGCCGGTGCCAACATTCTGGCAACGCCCAATCTGGTGACGCTGGACAATGAAGAAGCCCGGATCATCATCGGTCAGAACGTGCCTTTCATCACCGGGTCCTTCGCAAACGCAGGGGCGACGTCCGGGTCGGTCAATCCGTTCCAGACGATTGAACGGCGCGATGTGGGCACCACGCTGCGGGTGCGACCACAGATTGCCGAGGGTGGAACCGTTCGCATGCAGATCTTTCAAGAGGTCTCGAGCGTGCAGGATGCTTCGCTGGCTGCAGGTCTGATCACCAACAAGCGGGCGATCGAGTCCAATGTTCTGGTCGACGATGGTCAACTCGTCGTTCTGGGCGGACTGATCGAAGAGCGACTCGAAGGCAGTGTGGGGATGGTGCCCGGCCTGGGCAAGTTGCCCTACATCGGCAACCTGTTCCGGTATGACAATCGCAAGCGGGTCAAGACCAACCTCATGGTCTTCCTGCGTCCTGTCGTGCTGCGTAACCCCGATGCCTCTCAGCGTGTGACTGCAGACCGCTATGACTACATTCGACTGATGCAGGGGGATTCCCGGGTTGCGCCCAGCCAGCTCATGCCAGAGAACGAATTCAAGCCCTCCTTGCTGTCTCCCATGCCGCCTGCCCAGGGGCGTGCGGGCGTGGCACCGCCGAGTTTGTCTCCCCTGCTCAACGAGGCGATGCCCGATCGCTGGCGTCAGATTCCGGCGGCGCCCAACGGCTCATCGGTGCTGCCCTCGGGTGTCTCCGACCAGAGCCTGCAGACCGGGGCTTCACCGGCTCAGGGTGTGCAGCCCGTTCCCGCTGCAGGGTCTGCCGAAACGCCCGGGGCGACCCCCACTGTCATTCAGACCGCCCCCAACGAGGTGGTGATTCAACGATGAGCCAGGTTTCGGCGGCGCGTTATGTGCCGTATGCCTTTGCCCGTCAGCATCAGGTGCTGGTCAACGGCGTGACGGCCGACGAGATCGAAGTCTGGATTGGCGAGCGCACGCCCTTGCATGCGCTGGCTGAACTGTCCCGGGCATTACCCGCACGGATCGTGCCAGTTCGCAAGCCCGCAGCGGAGTTGAGTGCCGCGATCTCAGCCGCCTACGCGCAACAGGAAGGTTCGGCAGCCGCGGTCGTCGATGAAGTCGAGAGTGATCTCGATCTGTCTCGCCTGATGCAGGATCTGCCTCGGATCGAGGATCTGCTCGAGACCGAAGATGACGCGCCCATCATCCGGATGATCAATGCACTGCTGACTCAGGCTGCGCGTGACGGGGCCTCGGACATTCACATCGAGGCCTTCGAAAACGTCTCGGCTGTGCGGTTCAGGGTCGACGGCACCTTGCGCGATGTGGTGCGTCCACGGCGCGAGTTGCATGCCGCGCTGGTCTCGCGCATCAAGATCATGGCAAGCCTCGATATCGCCGAAAAGCGCCTGCCTCAGGACGGCCGGATCACCTTGCGCATCGGTGGCCGGCCGGTGGATGTCCGGGTGTCCACGTTGCCGACCGGGCATGGCGAGCGCGTGGTGTTGCGTCTGCTCGAAAAGCAGGCGGGCCGTCTTGATCTGGCCCGACTGGGCATGGCCCCCGATACCCTGCAGATGTTCGATCGGCTGGTGCATCAGCCGCATGGCATCGTCCTGGTCACGGGCCCGACCGGCTCGGGCAAGACCACCACACTCTATGCGGCCCTCAATCGGATCGACCATGACACGGTCAATGTCATGACGGTTGAGGATCCGATCGAATACGACCTTGACGGCATTGGTCAGACGCAGGTGAATGCCCGCATCGACATGACCTTCGCCAAGGCCTTGCGGGCCATCCTGCGTCAGGATCCGGATGTCATCATGATCGGTGAGATCCGCGATCTCGAGACCGCACAGATCGCGGTGCAGGCCTCGCTCACGGGCCATCTGGTGCTTGCCACCCTGCACACCAACGACGCGGTTTCGGCCGTGACCCGGCTGATCGATATGGGGGTGGAACCTTTTCTGCTGTCCTCGAGCCTGCTGGGCATCGGTGCGCAGCGCCTGGTGCGTCGGTTGTGCACGCAGTGCCGGGAGTCCGACCCGGTGTCCGGAGGCTGGCGAGCGGTGGGTTGTGCGGCCTGCAATCGCACCGGTTACAGCGGTCGCACCGGAATTTACGAGTTGCTGGTGATTGATGACGAGATTCGTCGACTGGTGCATGCGGCCAAAGGTGAGGACGACATTCGCGATGCCGCCCGCCGCGCCGGAATGGTCAACATGCGCGAGGATGGGGACCGCTGGGTACGCGATGGCACGACCTCTCAGGATGAGGTGGTGCGCGTGACGCGCGACTGATGCCTGCTTACCGGTTTGAGGCAGCCTCGGCCGCCGGCAAACTCGAGACCGGCATCCTGGATGCCGACAGCGCACGTCAGGTGCGCAACCTGCTGCGTGAGCGTGGGCTGACCCCGCTCGATGTGACTCCGATCGAATCGGGAGGCGAGAACCGAACGGGTTCGGTGCCGGTGCTGGTCAGGCGCTTGCGTGATGCGGAACTGGCCCTTGCAACCCGTCAGCTGGCGAGTCTGCTCAGTGCACGCCTGCCCCTTGAGCGGGCGCTGTCGGCCGTGATCGAACAGGCCGAGACGCCCCTCGTGCGCGATCGCTTTGCCGCAGTCCGCAGCGAGGTGGTCGCTGGCCAGACGTTTGCCGATGCGCTGGGGCGATTCCCGAAGGATTTTCCGGAGGTGTATCGCGCGCTTGTCGCTGCAGGTGAGCAGACCGGTGATCTGGGTCGCATCATGTCGCAGCTGGCCGATCACGTGGAAGCGCGCACGGCCCTGACCCAGAAGGTGAAGCTCGCCTTCACGTATCCGGTGATCGTGACCCTGGTCGCTCTCGCGGTGATTGTCGCCTTGCTGACTTATGTCGTTCCCCAGGTGGTGAGCGTGTTTGCCCAGACCCGACAAAGCCTGCCTGCGCTGACGGTGGGCCTGATCGCGGTCTCGGATGCTGTACGCCATTGGGGATGGCTGATGCTGCTGATCCTGATCGTGCTGGGATTCTCGGCTCGAGCAGCGCTGCGCAATCCGTCGGTTCGTCTGGCCTGGCACCGACGCATGCTGGGTTTGCCCTTGTTCGGACGACTGATCCGGGGCGTGAACACTGCCCGCTTTGCCTCAACCCTGGCGATTCTCACCTCCAGTGGCGTACCCCTGATCCGCGCCCTGGAGGCAGGCGAGCGCACCTTGTCCAACGATGCCTTGCGGGCCAATGTGAGCGATGCCGTGAGTCGGGTGCGTGAAGGCACGAGCCTCGCCCGGGCCCTGGGCGCGGGCGCGCAATGTCCTCCCGTCATGATCCACATGATCGCAAGCGGCGAGGCCACGGGCGAGTTGCCTCAGATGCTGGAGCGCACCGCCCATTCGCTCTCGGGGGAGGTCGAGCGGCGCACGCTGGCCATGACCAGCCTGCTTGAGCCGCTCCTGATTCTGGTGATGGGTGGCGTGGTTCTGCTGATCGTGTTGGCTGTGCTGCTGCCCATCATCGAGATCAACCAGCTGGTGCGCTGACGCCGCTGCAGGCTTTCGCGCGCAGGGTTGAATGACCCAGGCCAGTTCAACCCGCGCGGGGATTCATGCCATCAGGCGCGCCTCATCGGCCGGTACGGGCCTCTTGCAGGGCCTGCCAGACCTTTGCGGGTGTGAAGGGCATGTCCATGGGCGGCACACCCTGTGCGCGCAGTGCATCACTCATGGCATTGACCAGCGCCGGCAACGAACCGGAGCATCCCGACTCACCGACGCCCTTGGCGCCCAGCGCATTGAGCGCCGTGGGCACGTTGTTGTAGTCGTTGCGAATCGTGTTGATCCAGCCCGCTCTTGGCATGGGATAGTCCATGAAGCTGCCCGTCAGAAGCTGTGCAGTCTCAGGGTCGTAGACCAGATGTTCACCAAAAACCTGCCCCGCGCCCTGCAGTACACCGCCATGCACCTGCCCCTGGACCAGCAGGGGCGAGACCACATGCCCCAGATCATCGATGGCGCTGTACGCAAAGACCGTGGTCACTCCGGTGGCAGGATCGATTTCGACCTCGGCCACATGGCATCCGTTCGGAAAGGTCGTTCCCGAGACGGATTCACCTTCGCAGTCCAGAGGATGGGGTGCATCGGCACTTGCCGGCATCAGGTGCTGCGCCAGCGTCATGAGGGGCAGATGACCGAAGGGCCCGCTCACGCCATCGCCCTCGTAGCGCACCGAATCCGTTGCAACTCCCTTGAGCCGGGCCGCCTGCTCGCAGGCCTGGGCCCGCAGGCGTTCGACCATCACCTTGAAGGCGCTGCCTGCTCCATAGAGTGAGCGCGACCCGCCGGTGCCGTTGCCGACGAGCTCCTGCCCGGGGTCGCTTGCCTTGTAGCGCAGGAGCGCCGCAGACACGCCGAGCCCTTCTGCAACGATCTGTGAGAACGAGGTTTCATGGCCCTGACCCGAGGGGCCTGTCACGCCAAAGAGCTGGATGTGATCGGCGCCAAAGCGTGCCCTCACCATGTCCTTGGGCGCAGCGCCCGCGCCCGAGGCTTCGAGGTAGCAGCCGAGCCCGAATCCCCGCAGCCTGCCCTGGCTTTGCGACTCGGCCTTGCGTGCTGCGTAGCCCGTGAAATCGGCCAGCGCGAGGGCTTTGTCGAGCGTACCTTCGAAGTCGCCGCAGTCGTAGACCGTACCGTTGGCCGTGGTGTAGGGGAACTGGTCCTTGCCGATGAAATTGCGCCGGCGCAGCTCCAGCCGGTCAAGACCGTGTTCTGCGGCGACCTGATCAATCAGACGCTCGATGGCATAAGCGATGTCCGGGCGGCCGGCACCCCGATAGGCCGAGATCGGCACGGTGTTGGTGTAGATGAGTTCCTGGCGGGCAAACAGGGCTGGCACCCGATAGACCCCACCCATGGTCACCGAGATGTTGCGGGTGCCGATGAAGGATTGCCAGTAGCAGGTATAGGCCCCCAGATCGGCCTGGTCGTCCCACCGAATGGCCAGGATGCGCAGATCGGCATCCAGGGCGATGCTGCCCTTCAGGGTCAGGCCTCGGCCGTGCCACTCGCCCGTGAAGAGCTCGGAGCGGCTTGCCACCCACTTGACTGGCTTGCCGAGTTTGCGTGCAGCCAGCATCAGCAGAACCTGCTCACTGGCCGTGCCGCCTCGCAGACCGAACGAGCCGCCGACATCATCGGCAATCACCCGGATTCGGTCCTGAGGGATGCCCGTCACCTGCGAGAGCGACGAGCGCATGCCGAGCATGCCCTGGGTCGGTGTGTAGACCGTATAGACATCAGCCTCGGCATCCCATTGCGCCAGACAGGCTCTGAGCTCCAGGGGGGCGCCGGTCAGACGCTGGCTGTGCATGCTCAGCGTCGTGACATGACGGGCCCGTGCGAACGCTGCCTGCACGGCAGCGGCATCGCCAGACTCATGCACAAGGGAAAGATTGCCAGGCGCGGCATCGTGCAGCACCGGTGCACCCGCAGCCGTTGCGGCCTGCAGGCTGGCCACCGCCGGCAGGTCGTCGTAGTCGATCATGACCTGCTCGGCTGCATCCTGAGCCGCACGCGCCGACGTGGCGATCACCAGTGCAACAGGCTGGCCAACGAACCGCACCCGGTCGGTTGCAAGTACCGGCATGGCGCACTTGATCTGGGGCTCGCCCGTGGCGCCATTGAGTGGCGCTCCGGCAGGCAGGCCGCCAAACCCTGCGGCGGCGACATCGGCCGCGGTCAGAACCAGCAGGCACTCGGGATGGGCTAGTGCGGCCGAGGCATCAATGCCCAGAATGCGGGCATGAGCCCGATCGGAGCGCACCACATGGGCATGGACCTGTCCGGGCAGATTCCAGTCGGCGGTGTAGCGGCCCTGGCCCGTGACGAGGCGACGGTCTTCCTTGCGGGCGGGTGCGAGTGTCATGCCTTGCTCCCTGAGGTGGCGATCTGGCGTGAAGCCGTGCGCACGGCCTCGACGATGTTCACATAGCCGGTACAGCGGCACAGATTGCCCGCCAGGCCTTCGCGGATCTGATCATCGGTGGGTTCGGGATGGCGCTTCAGAAGATCGACGCTGGCCATGATCATGCCGGGCGTGCAGAACCCGCACTGCAAGCCATGACAGGCGGCGAAGGCTTCCTGTACCGGGTGCAGCGTCTCACCCCGGGCGAGCCCTTCGATGGTGGTGATGCTGCCGCCATCGGCCTGGGCAGCGAGCAGGGTGCAGGACTTCACGGGCTCGCCATCGAGGTGAATGGTGCAGCAACCACATTGACTGGTATCGCAGCCCACATGGGTGCCGGTCAGGCCGAGGGTTTCGCGCAGCAGGTCGGCCAGCAGGGTGCGGGGCTCGCAGTCCAGGGCATGGCTCTGGCCGTTCACGGTGAGTTGGATCTTCATGGGATTGTCTTGAATGCTGGGTCAGATCGATACAGGTCGCGCGAATCCGGTCGTTCGGATCAGCTCGGGCGGGACAGCGACTCGAAGGCACGGGCTGCCATCACGCGCATCAGTTGCGCCCGATAGGCGGGCGGTGCGTGGAGGTCGGTGCTGAGCAAGGCCTCATCAATCCGGGCCTGCTGAAAATCCGGTGCACCGGAAAGGCTGCGCAGCGCAGCCTCTGCCTCCTGCCATCGAAAGACACCCGGACCGGCACCGGTGACGGCTACGCGCCAGCCGTCGGTGTACTCGGCGAGCAGAACGCCGGTCAGGGCATAGCCCGAGGCGGACTGCGCGAACTTGGCATAGGCGGCTCGCAGGGGAATCCGCAAACTCACCGCGGTGATCAGCTCCGAGGCCTCCAGGGCGGTGCTGAACAGGCCTTGGAAAAAATCGGCTGCGGCGATATCGCGCTGGTTGGTGTGAACGATGCCGTCAAGACCCAGCACGGCGGCCGGATAGTCGGCCGCAGGGTCGTTGTTGGCCACCGAGCCGCCCAGCGTGCCGCGCGCCCTGACCTGCGGATCTCCAATGCCCGCCGCGAGTGCACCGAGCGCAGGCAGGGTCTTTGCGACCAGCGGATCGGCAGCGACCTTCGCGTGGCGGACTGCAGCACCGATGCGAAGGAGGCCCTCCTGATGGCTGATGCTCTGCAGATCGGGCAGGCGAGAGATGTCGATCAGACGGGTCGGTGCTGCCAGCCGCATTTTCATGGTTGGCAGCAAGGTCATGCCGCCCGACAGGGGGCGAGCGTCAGGGTCGGCCTGCAACTGCGCGCTGGCTTCAGCAACCGACTGGGCCCGGGTGTATTCAAAGGCATGCATGGTGTGGGAGATCTCCTGGGTGTGGATGCGCGCATGACTCACGCAACGCCATCGGCCATGGTTCTCCGATTGTCGCTCAGCGGCTTGCAATCCGCAGGCAAGGCCCCATCTTCTTCGAAACCTGAATCTTCCTGCGGAGGGCTTTTGAATGCGATGGGCTCGCTGGTTGACGCTCCTCAGACTGACCGGCCGCGATGGCCTGATGCTGCTGGCGGCCTTGAGAGATCCTCAGACCCCGAAGGCCGTGAAGTGGGGCACCCTCGTGCTGCTTGCCTACCTGCTCAGCCCGATCGACCTGTTACCCGATTTTGCGATGCTGCTGGGTTGGGCCGATGATCTGGCCTTGCTCATGGTGGGCATCCCGTGGCTTGCATCTCGCTTGCCTGTATCGGTCAGAGAGCGCGCCGGGCAGCGGGTCTCGCGCTGGCTCAGAGCCTCACCCGGCCCGCATAACCGGTGAGCTCGAGGTAGCCCCGGCCGATACGCCGCCCGGCTCGGCTCAGGGTCACGGCTCCCTCCCAGTAGGTCACGCCCCGCATCGCCAGTTCCTGATCCTCCAGCAGGGGTTCGATCTCATAGGTTTGCTGATCGATGGTGAGGCGTTGTGCAATCGGCCAGCGCGCGCCGCTGCGCACCGATTGCCAGTGCCGAACCGGCTCAAAGGTGACCGGCAGTCCGGTCCGGACACGGCCCGTGGTGCCGTCACGCAGACTGGCTTCGTGCCACAGGCGCCGTCCTTGGGCGTCGCGGATGCAAAAAGCCATGAGGGCGCCTCCATCGTCGAGGTTGATGCCAATCCAGTCCCAGCCCACGGCGTTTTCACCCAGAATTTCGCTGGACCACTCGTGATCGAACCAGGCCGTGCCTCGCACCGCCATGGCCATGCGTTGGCTCGACTGCAGGCGCACCTGGCCGCTCACCTGAAGCTGGGGCCGGCTGTAGTAATGGCTCGCCTGGTGGGATTCCGGGCCCTTGCGGGAGAATCCGGCCTCGCCTTGCAGCAGGGGGCTGTCCGGGGCCTTCAGGGACAGTTCGAGTGCAAGATCAACCGACTCGATATGGGCATGATAGGTATCGGTGGCTGGATCTCTGCGCAAGGACCAGCCGCGCGTGCCGGTTCCAACCTGAATGTCGGTGTCCTCCTCGGCAAAACGGGCCAACGGGGGCATGGCCCGCGCGCTGCGTTCGGCATGCAGAAGACGACCGCGTTCGGGTAGGGCCAGTGCTGCATGCGCGAGCAGCAGCTGGCGCGGCGCAAATCGGCTCGGATTCTCTGCGGGGTAGCCGGTGGCACTCCGAAAGAAGGTCACCTGGAAACCAAAGTCGGGACCCCCGGGGCGTGTGAGCCATCCGGTGGCATACCACCATTCGGTCCGGTACTCGGGATGCGCGCCATGATCCTGCGGAAAGCGCAAGGCTCGGGGCACAACCTGTGCAAACCGGCGCGCCGGGGCGTCCGCCTGAACCCCCGATGGCGCGGCCGAGGACAGGGCGGACATGAGCAGCAGGCGACGCCGGTTCATCAGGTGTCCTGCCTGATGGCATGAATCGGATGGCGGCCGACCACCGGGCGGCTGGCCAGATACGCCGACAGCGCCGCTCCGGCCAGGAGAACCACGGAGGCGCCGAGCAGCAGACTCCAGGGAATGTGCATCTGCATGGTCCAGTGAAAGGACTGAGGGTTGACCCTGGCAATCAGAACCCAGCCGATGGCCGCACCGAGCAGTGATCCCCAGAGCAGGGCAACCGCTGTGCCCAGCACGGCCTCCATCATCAGCTGCGTGCGTGCCGCCCGGGCGGGCAGGCCCACATGACGCAGCATGCCGAACTCGCGGATCCGCGACAGTGCATCCGAGGAGCAGGCCGCCGCCACGCCGAACAGGCCAACCAGAAGGGCCACGGCTTCCAGGGCGTAGGTGACCGCAAAGCTGCGGTCAAAGATGCGCATCGAGAGTGCGCGGATCTCATCGGCACTGCGCCACTGCACGGCGCTCAACCGGGGGTCGATCGACTCAAGCGCCTGCGGCAGATCGCGCAGGGCTCGCCCCTCGGCAGGCCAGACGGCAAGATCGGTGATCCGGTCATCGCCGCCGATCGCCACCCAGCGGTGGGCATCAATGGCCAGCGCGCCGTGTTGTCTGGCGTAATCACGCCAGACGCCCAC
>JBKCEY010000473.1:0-17387 GCA_046304115.1 Burkholderiales bacterium
GAGATCGTTCGCGAAGTGCTGCTGCCCGACCCGGAACGCATCATCGCGAGCTATCCGCATCAGCTCTCGGGCGGCCAGCGTCAGCGCATCGTGATCGCCATGGCGCTGGTGCTCGATCCGGTGCTGCTGATTGCCGATGAGCCCACCACGGCGCTCGATGTGACCACGCAGGCGCAGATCCTCAAGCTGGTGCTCGAGCTGCAAAAGCGCCATGGTGCAGGCGTGCTCTTCATCACGCACGACTTTGGTGTGGTGGCCGAGGTGGCCCACCGGGTGGCCGTGCTGCGCCTGGGCGATCTGGTGGAGCTGGGGCCCAAGGATGATGTGCTGCGTCGGCCGCAACACGACTACACCCGCATGCTGATGAGTTCGGTACCGCGCATGGAGGTGACCGAGCGGCCCCTGCAGGCTGATGCGCCGGTGGTGCTGCAGGTGCGGCACCTGGCCAAGACCTATCGCGACAAGGGCTGGTTCGGTCCGGCCCGCGAGGTGCATGCCGCCAAGGCGGTGAACTTCGATATTCGCCGGGGCCGCACACTGGGCATTGTGGGCGAGTCGGGCTCGGGCAAATCCACCGTGGCCCGCTGCATCGTGCGACTGATCGACCCCACCGGCGGCGAGGTGCTGCTCGGGGGTGACGACATTGCCATGATGCCGCCCGGCCAGTTGCGCCCCTTGCGCAAGCGGGTGCAGATCGTCTTTCAGGATCCGTACCGCTCGCTCAATCCACGGCGCACCATTGCCGAGGCGATGATCGAGGGCCCCATGAACTACGGCGCCACCCGCGATGCGGCGATGCGCAAGGCCCGCGAGCTGCTCGAGTTCGTGCGCATGGATGCCTCGTCGCTCGATCGCTATCCGCATCAGTTCTCGGGTGGCCAGCGCCAGCGTCTGTGCATCGCTCGCGCACTGGCCATGGAGCCTGAACTGCTGATTGCCGATGAAGCCGTCTCGGCGCTCGATGTGTCGGTACAGGCTCAGGTGCTCAAGCTGCTGGCCGACATCCGCGACCGGCTCAATCTGGCCATGCTCTTCATCACGCATGATCTGCGCGTGGCCGCCAAGGTCTGCGATCAGGTCGCAGTGATGTCCAAGGGTGAGGTGGTCGAATACGGCAGCGCGGCCCAGGTGTTTGGCGCGCCCTCGCATGCCTACACCCGGGCGCTGTTCGAAGCCGCGCCGGGCAAGGGATACGAGTTCGGGGCGGGTTGATCAGGTCGGATCGTTCTGGGCTGCAAGCGACGGTCGGGCAGGTGGGATCGTGGGGTTGCGCCGCTCAAGAAGATCGGTCATGCGCACGTTGACCAGATCCTGCAGGAAGGGCTGTGCCGGCACGATGTAAAAGCGATCATCCTGGATGCCCTTGACCACGTCGGCGGCCACCACCTCCGGCGGGTAGCCCGCCTCGAGCGCTGCATCAAAGGATTCCACCGCAGCGCGCACCGCACCCGGCAACTGCTGCCGGTCGGTGGCAGCACCAAACTCAGCGGGCCGATTGCGTTCGGCCTTCATGATGTCGGTGCGAATCAGACCCGGGCACAGCACCGAGGCCGAGACCTTGGCGCCCGCACGGCGCAGATCGCGATACAGGCCTTCGGTGATGCAGGTCACGCTCTGCTTGGACACATGGTAGGGATTGGCCCCGGTGAGCAGGCCCGCGACCGATGCGGTGTTGACGATATGGCCTTCTTCGCCCTGCTCGAGCATGCGAGGCACAAAGGCCCGCACGCCATAGAGCACGCCCATCAGGTTCACATTCAGAATCCACTGCCAGTCGGCAATCGGCGCCTGCCAGGCATTGGTCATGAGCGAGGGCGCGGCCACGCCCGCGTTGTTGCACACCACATGCACGGCGCCGTATTCAGCCCAGGCGGCATCGGCCAGCGCCTGCACCTCGGCTTCGATTGCCACATCGACACGCCTGCCGATCGCCGTGGCGCCCTGCGCGCGCAGGCCCTGCAGTGCGGCATCGAGCCGCGCCTGCTCGATATCGGCCAGCACGAGCTTCATGCCCTCGGCGGCAAAGGCCTGCGCCATGGCCAGGCCAATGCCGCTGGCTGCGCCGGTGACAACCGCCACGCGGTCTCGAAGTGTTTTCATGGGGGGTCTCCTGGAAAGGTGTGTAGGGTTTGTTGATATCGACAGTTTGATGTGGATCCGTTGAGCGGGACCGTGTTGATGTCCGCACAGCTGCGGATGAGGGTGAGAGTCTGTGGGCTGCCGGTGATGATCGTCTGAAAGCTGCCGAGTCAGATGATGCCTGCGGATCCAGCCTGCAGACGCACACTGACTTCGGCCGAGGTGAGTGTGCGGGCGCCACCCAGAGCGTCAATGATCTGCAGTGCGCCCTGTGCATCGATGCCTTTCGCCTGGGCAGGCTCGCGGCGCCCGTCGGGATGATGCACGGTGATGGCACGCCCGGCGAGCAGATCACGCCGACGCCATCCGTCGAGCCAGGGTGCGAGGCCCGCTTCGGGATAGCGCCGCATCACATCAGCCACGGCATCGGCCAGGCCCTGCGCGAGGGCCGCCCGATCCATGCAGGCACGCGCCTGTGGCCCGAAAATCGCACCGGCAGCCACGGGGCTGGGCCCTGGAGAGCTCGTCGATTGGGACCACTGCGATTCAGTGGCCTCGCCTCGAGGGCCAGGCTGCGGATTCCGAAGACCCTCGGGTGGCGCAAAGAGATTGAGACCGAACCCGCTGACCACGCGGTGGCGGCCCTCACCGAGCGGCTTCACCTCGGTGAGGATGCCGCCCACCTTGGCCGGTCGGTTCTGATCGATCCGGTAAAGATCATTGGGCCACTTGATCCACAGCGCCGCGCCCTCGCGTTGAAGTACCTCGGCCAGCGCGACGCCGATCGCCAGAGGCAGGCCCAGCAGGGCGCTGACCGGCGCGCTCACATTCAGCGCCACCGACAGCGTGATCGCATCCTGCGGTTGTGAGTGCCAGATCCGGCCCTGACGACCGCGACCTGCCGTCTGCTGCTGCGCCCAGAGCGCGCACACGGTATCGTCTGATCCATGAACCTCGCGGCGCATCAGTTCAGCATTGGTGGAATCGATGCTCTCCACCTGTTCAAGTCGCACAGGACCTGCGCTCATGGCAGGGTCTTTACGCACAGCAAGACGTTCCAGCTGGCCTCACAGGCCAGGCGCAGCGAACCATCGGGTGCAACCGGTCTCATGGATCGATGGTAACAAGGCGCCCTGCTCTGACCTCGACCCCGCCAAGCCCGCTGCTTCGGGCGCTGGCGCTCGCCCTTGGGCTGGCGGTGGTGGTGGTCACGCTCTATCCCTTCGGTCCCTGGAGTCCGCGCTCTGAACCGACGCTGGCCTATCTGGCCCGAGGGCTGCCTCGCTACTGGACGGGCTTCGATGTGGCGAGCAACGTGGTCGCCTACCTGCTGCTGGGCGCCCTGGCGAGCGTTGCTTTCATGCGCAACCGCCCGCCCCTGGCAGGTCTGGTGCAGGTCACGCTCGCCTGCATGCTGCTCTCATTTGCCCTTGAAACCGCACAGACCGGACTGCCCCAGCGCGTACCCTCGCTGCTCGATCTGCTTGCCAACAGTCTTGGTGGCCTGCTCGGTGCGAGCCTGGGCGCTCTGCTGCACCGAGGTCTGAACCGCAGCAGTGGCCGGCGGTTGCCCGTGGCACGTCGCTGGTACGACGAAGGCCCACCCTCGGGATGGCTCCTGCTGCTGGCATGGCTCGCTGTGCAAGCGGCGCCCCAGGCCATGCTGTTCTCGGCGGGCGATCTGAGAACCGCGCTGCAGGCCATGCTCGATGCCCTCGGGCCCTCGCCCTGGCCCCTGGATGGCGCATCCAGCCGGGTCGATACGCAAGCGCTGCGCGTCGAGGTGTGGCTCGACCGCCTCTGGTCGGGCGCGAATCCGGCGGCCGGCAGTGTCCTGGTCGAGGCGGCCCTGGTGCTGTGTGCGATGGGTGCAATCGGCTCGCTTGCACTGGGTCAGGTTCAGCAGCCCCGCCGCCGCATCATGGTGCTGGTCACCCTGGGTCTGGTGGCCGCGGGCCTGAACAGCCTGGCGGCGCAGGGCCTGCGGGGTCTCGAGGCGCCTTTCGCCTGGCTCACGCCCGGCGCCCAGGGCGGTCTGATCGCAGGCTGCGCGCTGCTCTATCTGATCGACACCCTCACGCACCGTGCGCGCGCCCGTCTGGGCCTGTTCTGTGCGGCAGCCATGATCGTGCTGACCAACCTGGCGCCGGTCGATCGGTATTTCGAGGACACGCTGTCGGCAGCGCGCGGCGCTCAACTCGTCAATCTGCACGGACTGCTGCGCTGGATCGCCGTGGCGTGGCCGTTCGCTGCCCTCGCCTGGTTCTGGCGCCGCCGGTAACTCCACCCTGAAGGCGCCTGTAGTCTGGCTCCGACGCCGCCTATAATTGCGCATGAGCCATTACGCCAAGCACATCTTCTTCTGTCTCAACGAGCGCACCGACGGCCGGGAATGCTGCGCTCATCAGGGTGCCGCCGCGCTGCAGGCCCACTGCAAGGAGCGCGTCAAGGCGCTGGGTCTGTCGGGCCCCGGGCAGGTTCGCGTCAACAAGGCCGGCTGCCTCGATCGCTGCGAGCATGGTCCTGTGGCTGTGGTCTATCCCGAGGCCATCTGGTACACCTTTGTGGATACCTCCGACATCGACGAGATCGTCGAATCCCATCTGCGCGACGGCAAGCCCGTGGCGCGCCTCATGATCGACGGCTGACGCACACGCTGATGCATCGGATGATTCGCGGCTGAATCCCTGCCTGACCGACGGTTGACCCCTGACTGCATGAACCCCCATACCGAGATCATCGGCCTCAATGGCCCGGCGGGTCATATCGACATCGCCCTGGATCGTCCGCGTGACCTGCCCGTGCGCGGGATCGCGCTGATCGCGCATCCGCATCCCCTCTATGGCGGCACGCGCGACAACAAGGTCGTACAGACCCTGGCCCGCACGCTGCTCGCCCTGGGCTATGTCTGCTGGCGCCCCAACTTCCGGGGCGTGGGCGACTCCGAGGGCGCACACGATGAAGGCCGGGGCGAAACCGAAGACCTGCTTGCCGTGATCGATGCAGCGCGTGCGGCAGAGCCCCAGGGCCAGGCACTGCCGCTGATACTGGCCGGTTTTTCGTTTGGCACGCTGGTGCTCTCGCGTGTGGCCCAACACCTGGCGAAGGCCGGCACACCGGCGCGCCGGCTCATCTTCATCGGTACGGCCGTGATCCGCCCGGGCATGCTCGATGTACCCGCCGATACGCTCGTGATTCATGGCGAACTCGACGACACCGTACCCCTGTCAGCGGTACTCGACTGGGCACGCCCGCAGGGGCTGCCCGTGGTGGTCATTCCGGGCGCCGATCATTTCTTTCACCAGAAACTCACCGGTATCAAGGACTGGCTGCTGCGCGCGCTCCAGCCCACGCTGGGTCTGATCTTCGGGCTGGCGCTGGCTGCACTCATCGCGGCCAGCCTCGTGCAGCCGACCACCAGTTGGGCCCAGTCCCGAGACGGTGCCCGTGCTGGCAAGGGCGGGCGCACTGCTGCAGTGGTGGAGCCGGTTGCCGCAACCCAGGGGCTGGCCCCGCGCGATGCGCCGCCCATTGCCGCGCGCTCCTGGCTGCTCATGGATGTGACCACCGGGCAGCTGCTTGCAGCAAGCGATCCCGACATGAAGGTCGAGCCCGCATCGCTCACCAAGCTCATGACCGCCTACCTCGCCTTCAATGCGATCAAGGATAAAAAGCTCACCCTCGATGCCCGCCCGCCGGTCTCCATGCTGGCCTACAAGGCCGTGGGCTCGCGCATGTTCGTGGATCCGGCGAGCCCTGCCACTGTGGATCAGCTGCTGCATGGCCTGATCATCCAGTCGGGCAACGATGCCGCGCTCATCCTGGCCGAAGCCATTGCGGGCAGCGAGCCCGCGTTTGCCGAGCAGATGAACCGTGAGGCCAAACGACTGGGCCTCACCAACACGGCCTACACCAATGCCTCGGGCCTGCCGGCTGCTCAGCACTACAGCACCGCACGCGACCTGGCTGCGCTGGCCATGCGCGTGATCGAGGACCATCCCGACTACTTCAAGCTCTACGCGCAACGCGAGTACACCTACAACAACATCCGCCAGCCCAATCGCAATCGGCTGCTGTTCGTCGATCCCTCCGTCGATGGCATGAAAACCGGCCACACGGAGGCTGCAGGCTATTGCCTCGTGGCCACCAGCCGACGCGAGCAGCCCGGACTCGACCAGCCCCGGCGCCTGCTTTCGGTGGTGCTCGGTGCTGCCACCGAAAGCTCACGGGCCATCGAATCGCAAAAGCTGCTCAACTACGGCTACAGCGGATTCGATCTGGTGCGCCTCTATGGCAAGGATCAGCCCGTGGCCCAGTACGCGGTCTTCAAGGGTGCGGCCGCCGAAGTCAAGGCGGGCTTTGCCCAGGCCGTGCTCACCACGGTGCCACGCGGGCAGGCCCAGCGTGTGCAGGGAGAGATCGAGCGCATCGAGCCGCTGGTGGCGCCCCTTGAGAAGGGTCAGCGCATCGGTACCCTGCGGGTCAAGGTCGATGACCGGGTCATTGCCGAACATCCCCTGGTCGCCATCGAGGCTGTACCCCAGGCCGGCCTGCTCGGTCGGGCCTGGGATACGATCCGGCTCTGGTTCAAGTGATCGGGTGAGTGCCATGTCGGATCCGTCCATCGTCTATCTCAACGGCGAATTCCTCCCAGCCGACCAGGCGCGCATCCCCGTGCTCGATCGGGGTTTCATCTTCGGTGATGGCATTTACGAGGTCGTGCCGGTGTATGGACGACGCCCGTTTCGCTGGAACGAGCACCATGCCCGACTCGTGCGCAGCCTGAACAAGCTGCGTATCGACAACCCGATGGATGCTGCCGGCTGGCGCAATCTGGTGCAGGCCCTGATCGATCGCCATCCCTGGGATGATCAGTTCGTCTATCTGCAGATCACTCGCGGCGTGGCCAGGCGCGATCACGCCTTCCCCAAGGGCATCACGCCCACGGTCTTCGGCATGACCAGCCCGCTGCCTGCCATCGCACCCGAACAGCTTCGTGATGGGGTGAGCGCGGTCACGCTGCCCGATGAGCGCTGGCTCAATTGCGATATCAAGTCCACGTCGCTGCTGGGCAATGTGCTCGCCCGTCAGGCGGCCGTGGATGCGGGTGCCACCGAATGCGTGATGTTTCGCGACGGGCTGCTCACCGAAGGGTCATCGAGCAACATCTGGGTGGTGCGTGGCGCACGCGTGCTGGCTGCACCCAGGGATCGCCGCATTCTTGAGGGCATCCGCTATGGCCTGATGCAGGAGCTGTGCGAGGCCTGCGGCATTGCCTTCGAGGCCCGTCCGGTGCACCGCCTGGAAGTCGAGCAGGCCGATGAGCTCATGCTGTCGTCGGCCACCAAGGAAGTGCTGCCCATCACGCGGCTCGACGGCCGGCCGGTGGGTTCGGGCGCGCCGGGCCCGGTGTTCAAGGCGCTGCATGCCGCCTATCAGCAGGCCAAGCAGGCCAGCGGACAACACGCCAGCGTCGCGCAGGGCACTACAGCGGCACGCGCATGACCACAGAGTCCTCTCGCACCGAGCTGCTGCAGTTTCCGACGGACTTTCCCCTGAAGGTGATGGGCTTGAGGGTGGATGGGTTTGCCGAAGCCATCGTTGCAGTGGTGCACCGGCATGCACCCGACTTCGATGCAGCCAGCCTCGAGATGAGGCCCTCGCGGCAGGGCACCTACCTGGGCCTGACCGCCACCATCCGGGCCACGTCGCGCGAGCAGCTCGACACGCTCTATCGCGAGCTCACCGCGCATCCCTGGGTCAAGGTCGTGCTCTGACCCCCGACGGGTCGTGGTTCATGCACGCAGCCCCGGGGTGCGATCAAGGACGGCGATCAGGGGCGGCGATCAGGGACGGCGATCAGGAGGGCCATCAGGGGGTGCCATCAGGGGGTGCCATCAGGGCTGCGATCAGGGCGACCACCTGGCGGGCTGTCTGGCAGTCGGGGTCCAGCCGCGGGTTGTACTCGGCGAGTTCGATGGCCTGAAGGCCCTCAGCCCATGCCAGTCCCCTGAGCGCGGTGGCCAGGTCGTCTGCCTGCAGACCCCCGGCCACGGGCGTTCCGGTTGCGGGCGCCTGCAGTGGGTCAATCGCGTCGACATCCAGGCTCAGCCCCCAGGGTTGGGCATCGCCCTGCACCCGGTGCAACGCCTCGGCCATGCAGACGCGAAGCCCCCGCTCGCGCACCTCGTCCGCTGAAATCACCCTCACTCCAAGTCGCTCAAGCCGATGAGCCTCAGCCGGCTCCCAGCTGCGCGCCCCCAGCACCACCACACGACAGGCCTGCAACACCGGCGCCGCGGAGGCCAGATGGGTCATCGAGGGTGAGCCCTCACCGAGCAGTGCGGCGAGCGGCATGCCATGCGGCATCTTGGAGTCCGAGCTGCGCGGTGTATGCGCATCCAGGTGTGCATCAATCCAGAGCAGGCCCAGTTGACCGGGGCACCCCAGGTGTCGGGCCACACCGCTCCAGGTACCGATTGCACAGGAATGATCGCCACCCATCACCAGCGGCATGCGTGATGTGAGCAAGCACTCGCTGACGCGATTCGCAAGCCTGGAAGAAAACTCCAGCACAATCTCCAGACGCGCCGCCGCCGCTGCAATACGATCATCCGTCAGCCTGCCGCGTGCCACCACCGCACGCCCCCAGTGCAGCCGAGGGCCCAGACTGGCGATCAGCCCGCGCCGCTGCAGTGCGGCAGCGGCCGATCGGGTGCCCGGGTCGGCCGCGCCGGCGCCGATCACGGCGGGTATCAGTTCAAGGCAGGGTGGGTGCATCAGGGTCCAGGGGAAGGCCAAGGGGTCATGGAACGCAACCGGACGGCGGCCGGTTAGGATCCGAAGCATCTGCGCTGCACATGCACCCCACCCCCTCAGTGTGAACGCCTGCTCCCTGTCCGAATCGCCCCGCCCCGAGAGCAACGGCCTCTCGAGCCTGTCATCCAGGTCGGGGGCCGGCATGATCCTGCGAGAGCTCGGCAGGGTGCCCTACATGCAGGTTCTGCAGGCCATGCGTGACTTCACCGCGCAGCGCACCGCCGGGCAGCCCGACGAGATCTGGCTGCTCGAGCATGACGCGGTCTTCACGCAAGGCCTCGCCGGCAAACCGGAGCATGTGCTCACTGTTGGCGATATCCCTGTCATTCAGACCGAGCGTGGCGGTCAGGTGACCTATCATGGCCCGGGCCAGGTTGTGGCCTACACCCTCATCGATCTGGCCCGCCTCGGCCTGGGAGTGCGAGAGATGGTCTGCCGGCTCGAGGCTGCGGCCATCGAAACCTGCGCCCAATGGCAGGTTGCAGTCATGCGCAAGCCGGGCGCGCCCGGTCTGTATCTGCGCGAACCCGCCGCCGTTGCAGGTCAGCCGCTCCCGGCAGCCACTGCAGGGTCGATGGAGGATGACAGCCCTGCACCGGACAGCCCCGGTGCCAAGATCGCCTCACTCGGACTCAAGATCAGTCGCGGACGCAGTTATCACGGCATTGCACTCAATGTCGACATGGACCTGAGTCCGTTTGGCCACATCAATCCCTGCGGGTATGCTGGCCTGCCCGTAACCGACCTTCGACGGGCCGGCGCCCGACCGACACCCCGCCTGGCGGACGTCGGGCCGGCTTTTGGTGCCGCCCTCATGCGGCATCTGCACGCATCTCCATGACCCACCCGACCTCCCCATCCGATCCGACCGCCACGGCCGACTCCGCCATGAAGGCCGACCCGACCCTCAAGCAAAAAGGCGCGGGCAAGACCGCCCGCATCCCGATCAAGGTGGTGCATGAAGGGCCCGCCCTGCGCAAGCCCGATTGGATCCGGGTCAAGGCGGCAGCGCCCGGGAGCCGGTTCCATGACATCAAGCGCATCCTGCGCGAACACCGGCTGCACACGGTCTGCGAAGAGGCTTCCTGCCCGAACATCGGCGAGTGCTTTGGCAAGGGCACAGCCACGTTCATGATCATGGGGGACAAATGCACGCGGCGCTGCCCCTTCTGCGATGTCGGCCATGGCCGCCCGGATCCCCTGGATACCGAGGAACCTGCCAATCTCGCCCGCACCATCGCAGCCCTGAATCTGTCGTATGTCGTGATCACCTCCGTCGATCGCGATGATCTGCGCGATGGTGGCGCAGCCCATTTCGTGGCCTGCATCGACGCCGTGCGGCAGGCGTCGCCCGACACGCGCATCGAGGTGCTGGTGCCGGATTTTCGGGGCCGACTCGACCGTGCGCTGGCCATCCTGAAGGCCGCCCCGCCCGATGTCATGAACCACAACCTCGAGACCGTGCCCCGCCTGTATGCGCAGGCCCGCCCGGGTTCGGACTACGCCCATTCGCTCAGGCTGCTGGCCGAATTCAAGCGCGAAGTGCCTGGCGTACCGACCAAGTCCGGGATCATGGTGGGTCTGGGCGAGACCGATGAAGAAATCGAACAGACGATGCGGGACATGCGTGCCCATGACATCGACATGATCACCATCGGTCAGTATCTGGCGCCCTCATCGCATCACCTGCCGGTGCAGCGTTACGTGCATCCCGACCGGTTCAGGCAATTCGAGGCCTACGCCATGGAACTGGGCTTCAGCCACGCGGCCGTCGGTGCGCTGGTGCGATCGTCCTATCACGCAGACCAGCAGGCGCATGCCGCGGGTGTGAGCTGACCCGCTTTTTGCGGCAGCAGCGAAGGGCCAGGCTCAGGGCGGTTCGCACCGCCCACCTTCCAGGTCAGTCGTTCTGGATCGACTCGGGCAGCAGCACCCGCGCAGGGCGCCCGGTCGGTGCATCGATCACCAGACGAAGCAGGCGCAGCCATTCCCGTACTTCGGCATCCGGCTCGCCGTTCAGCATCTGCGGCAAACCCTGAACCAGCAGTTCACGGTCATCGGCGGGCAGCCGCGCGAGTTGCACCAGGGCATGGCCAAAGGCAGGTGCCGCCAGGGTTCCGGCGGAACCGCCCACGGGGTCCAGGCCCAGCACGCGGATCAGGGCATTGGCTGTGCGGTCAGCTCGCACCTCATGCACCTCGGCCATGCAGGCAAAGACGGCACACAACACGCGAACATGGCGGGCGGCAACAGGCTCCGTGCCGGGTGCCCGCAGCGTGGATGGAGAGACCTCGGGCGCAAGCCTTCGGGTCATCAGCGCAAAATCCAGCCAGGCTCGGGGGGCACAAGACTCTGACTGAGCGAGAACTTCACGCAGCAGTACGAGCAGGGCCAGCCGGGATTGCTGTCCGAGATCGCTCATTCGGGCCAGGGCCAGTTCGGTCAGCGGCCAGCGCAATGCGGCACGGGTATCGGGCTCAAGGCCCGCCAGCAGTTCTCGCACCTGCCCGTAGTGCTGACCGGCCACCAGCCAATGTAGGCCCCAGGGCGGCGGATGCCCGGAATCATCATCCTGCAGCAGCGCCACCAGCAGCGCGCCCGCGCCCGCCGTATCCTGCGCCACCCGCAGCAAACGCCCTGTGGAATCATCACCCGGGCGAGACGCATGCAGATGCTGATGCACCCGCGCACCTTCGTCGGCCAGATGCGCCACGATCTCGGAGCCCGCAGCAGAGCGGCCGATGCGGGCCGATCGACGCAGGCAGTTCAACCAGGACGACCAGTGCGACAGGGTCCGCACGCGCATGCGGGTCGACTGTCTGACTTCGCCCGTCATGATGCGCGAAATGGCAATCGCCAGAAGCCCGTGCAGTTCCTGACGGCTCATGCGGTCGATGGCACCTCGGCTGACTGCCAGAACCGTGCGCTGACGATCCCAGCCCAGCGCGAAGGCCTCGATCTCTGCATGGTCCTCCATCACCATGGCCTTGGGCACCGGGATCTGCGCGGCCAGCGCAAGAGACTCCACCAGACCCTGCAACCTGCGATGCGAGGGATCGGCCAGGGTGTCCAGTGCGCTCGCTCCGAGGCGGATGGCAAGGCCTTCAGGATCCTTGCTGAACAGCGGCCAGCGCTGGGACACCCGTTGGGCCAGGGATGAGGTCATGGATGAGATGAACGGATTCAGGCCGGGGCTTGCTGCGCGGTTGGCACCCGCGAGGCCTGCATCAGGGAAGACGGCATCATCGCCTTGCCCAGAGGCAGGCTTGGTCTGAAACCCAGCAACCGAGCAAGGACCGCCATCGGTGTCCGCAGGACATGCCGGTTGTAGGCATCGACCGCACGGTTGAATTCGATCATCTGCTGCCTGACCTGCGCATCGGCCTGATTGAGGCGGTCGATCAGATCACGCATGACCGCAGATTCCAGCCTGTCGGCACTCACGGACTGCAGCGACATCTGAATCGCACGGGCGAGCTGGGCCTCGCTGTCGTTCACACGAGACAAGGCACGGACATCATCGGGGCATGTCGCTGCCCAGGCTCGAGCGGCGCCTGCGGCCTGACGCGCGCCATGCAGCGCCTCGCGCACCTGTCGTTGCAACAGGCCCTGGGCCGCCCAGTGCGCGATCAGTTCGGGGACCAGGTCCTGACGGGCTTTCAGCGGCTCATCGAGCCGAGCAAAAGCGTCTCTGCATGCATCACGCAGCCGCCCAAGTCGGCCGCGAAAATAACCCGAGCCAGCGACAGCGGCAGCAAGAACACAGAGGATCAGAACCAGGGCGAGCAGCATGACAGCCTCTTTCAGGCATCAGTACAGATGCCTCGAGGCTAGTGCGGCCCTGGGGCGCGCGCGAGGGCCCGCCGATTGACGGTCGTCCGGGTAGGTTCAGCGCGCGCGAATGCGCTGCAGCTCTTCGTCAGTGATGTACTCGAAGAGGGTGACCACGCGACGCACACCGCCCACCCGGCTCGCGACCGTGGAGTAAGCCGGCGCTTCGCGCCGCGTGACCAGCCCCATGAGGTAGACCACGTTGTTTTCAGTGATCACCTTCACGGTGTTGTGGGAGAGGGCCTGCTGTTCGACGAACGCCGCCTTGACGCGCGCCGTCAGCGCGGAATCGGCGGCCTGGGCGGTGAGTGACAGGCGAGGGCCGATCTCGAGTTCGTTGTAGACCTCGGCCACACCGAACACCTGCTGCGCCAGGCGACCGGCCTCGGCCTTGGCCTGGGCATCCGGGACCTGTCCGGTGAGGAGCACCCGCTTGTTGTAGCTGGTGACCGACACGCCGCGCGAGCCGCGGATCGCATCAGGCATGCGGTTGCTGACCCGCCATTCGATCTGGGTGTCATCGGTCTGCACACCCAGCGTGCGGCGCTCGAACTGCACACCCTCGGATGACAGGGAGACGCAGCCCGAGATCGCAACCGAAACGGACAACAGGGTCAGAGCACAAAGGACGCGAAAACGGGGCTTCATCAGGACTCCGGGGCGAGGCAGCAATAGACAGCCGCAAGTATAGACAGTCAACCCCGGGTGGCGCGGCCCTGCTGTCAGGACAGATCGAAGGCCGCGCGAATCCAGCGCGGACGGCCTTCTTCCACAGCCACCACATCGAATCGGCACGGTGGCCAGGCACGCGCCCCAAAGCGCCGCTGCAGATAGACCTGCGCCGTACGCACAAGGCGCTGCTGCTTGCGCCAGTCGATGCTGGCCGCAGCGCCCCCGAATCGTGCCGATCGGCGCTCACGAACCTCGACAAACACCCAGTGCTCGTGATCGCGCATCACGAGATCGATCTCACCGAGCCGGCATCGGACATTGCGGTCGATGGGGATCAGCCCATGCGCAGCCAGCCATCGCTCCACCCGGGCCTCGGTGGCCAGGCCCTGCCTCTGTCGAGGGGCCTGCATGGCCTCAGAGGGTGGTCTCGAGGTGTTCGAGCGCGATGGGCACCCCGTTGCGGTACTCCACGGCCCGAGGCATCCGCTCGATCCGACCTGCCATGGCTGCATTCAGCCGCAGCCGCCCCGTGACACCGTCGAGTTCGAACTCGCGGCTGGATTGGAGCCGCTGACGCGCCACACGCCAGGCATCGATGCCCAGTGCGTACAGACGCTGCATGTCGGTGGTGTACTCGGCGGGCGGGCGGGGATAGGCCATGACGGCAGGGTGCTGGGGTTCGGCCAGCCAGGGCATCTCGAGCAGACGCAGGCCATCGAGCTCAGGAGCCTGGGTCAGCGCGAGCAGCGAATGACCCCACCAGGCCGGACCGGCCTCGCGGCGCAGCAGGCGGGCCTGTTCGGCTCGCAGGGCCAGAAAAACCACATCGGCACGCGCGCGCTGGATACGGCCAGCCAGATCGCCCGGCGGACGCGGCGTATCAAAGCCCATCGGCTCGAGCAGGCTCCCGCCCAGCGCCTCCCAGGCCTCGGCAAAAGCCTGCGCACTGCGTTCGGCGACACGGGTGTCGGTGCCCACCACCAGGGCCCGTGGCATCCGGTCTTTCAGGCGAACCCGGGCCAGTGCAAAGGATTGACGCGCGGTCAGGCGCGACTCGGCCTCGATCGCCAGACTCAGCATCCAGACTGCCGAGCCTGGAAGCGGATCGGAGTCGGCGTGATTGAGCGCGAGCACGGGCAGCGGAATGGTCTGCAGGCTGGCCAGGGCGTTGACCCCATCGCGGGTCAGTGGGCCCAGCACCAGTGCAGCCTGTCGTGCACGCAGATCGTCCAGGGCCCGGGCCAGACCATCGGCCGAATCCCCCGCCTCGTAGAGCGCGAGCCTTGCCGGCTGGCCATCAACGGCGAGAGCCGCCTGCACGCCTGCCGCCACGCAATCGACGGCCCGATCGAAGGGCCCCCCTCGCGGCGGCGAGAGCAGGGCAATGAGGGGCGACGTTGCGGGCGCAGCGCCCTGGGCGGACAATGGCCGGCTGAGCGCGCTGCACAGCAGCCCGCCCGATGCCACGCTGAAGGCGCCGATCAGGCGACGACGCTGCACCCCACCCCATCCACGGACCATGGAAGACTCCCGACTCGAGCCCGGATTGTATGTGGTGGCCACACCGATCGGCAGGCTATCGGACCTGAGTGCTCGTGCGTGCGACCTACTTCGAAAGGTTGATGTGGTGGCGGCCGAAGACACTCGCGTTGCACGGGTGCTGCTTGACCATGTGGGTGCCCGCCCGGCCGTGCTGATGTCGAGCCACGGTCACAACGAGGCCCGCGTGGCGCCGCAGATCGTTGCGCGCATTCAGGCGGGTGAAACCGTGGCCCTCACCAGCGACGCCGGCACGCCCGGAATCAGCGACCCGGGTTCGCGCGTGGTGGCCGCGGTGCATGAGGCCGGTCTTCCGGTGATTCCGGTGCCAGGCGCGAGTGCCCTGGCCGCCCTGGTGTCGGTCGCCGGATTGCCCGACGCGCCGGTGCATTTCGAGGGCTTTCTGCCGGCCAGGCCTGCAGCCCGCGAGCAGCGTCTGCGTGAACTGGCACGGCTGCAGGCCTCGGTGGTGCTCTACGAATCACCGCATCGCATCGAAGCCACAGTGGCCGATCTTGCGGCCTTGCTTGAAGCCGATCGCATCGTCGTGGTGGGCCGTGAACTCACCAAGCGCTTCGAACAGGTCCACCGATGCACGGCCGGTTCGCTGCAGGACTGGTTCGCGCAGGATCCCAACCGGCTGCGAGGCGAGTTCGTACTGGCCTTTGCCATGGCAACGCCTCGCCCGGCCGCCGAGGTCGATGGGGATGCCGCTGCCGATGCGGCCGCACAGGCCGCGGGCCTGGATGACTGGCTGCGCGCGCTGTGCGAGGTCATGCCACCGCGCCAGGCCGCCAAGGTGGCCGCGCAGGCCACCGGGCTTCGCGCCAACGACCTTTACGAGCGGTCGATGCGGCTTCGCAATTCAGCCAGATAACGCAGACCCGCGATCGCGCGGGGCCCATACCAGGACGTCATCTCGCCATCGACCAGCAGGCAGTGCTCGGGAGGCAGTCCGTGAGCCTTGGCAAAGGCCGTGGCATGAGACGGACCAAAGCGGTAGGGCTCGCTCGAGAACAGGACACGGTCTTCGGTGCGGGGGACGAACCGATCCCACTGGATCTCGGGATAGCGACGATCAGACTGAGGCGCTCTGACCTGCAGCCCCACGCAGGCGAGCGTATCGGCGATGTAGGTGTCGCGCGATACCGTCATCCAGGGATCCTTCCAGATGAGGTAGATCACCGGGAGCGGCTCATGCTGCTGTGCCTCGATGGGCTCGAGGGTCTGATCGAGGGCACCGATCAGGGCATCGGCCTGCGCCTTGCAATCAAAGACCTCACCGAATTGCGCATAGAGCGCACGGTTGTCGCGCAGGGTGCACGGATGGGTCACGACCAGCTCGGTCCCGGGCAGGGCCTGCATCAGCCGATCGATGGTCGGCTTTTCGTTTTCGTCGACATTGACCACCAGATGGGTGGGCGCGGCCGCAATGACTGCAGCCTCATCCACCGTCTTGGTGCCACCCATCTTGGGCACGGCCCGCACCGCAGGCGCGGGATGAATGCAAAAGCCGGTTCGCCCGACCATGCTGGAGCCCCGGCCGAGCGCGAAGAGCAGCTCGGTGAGGCTGGGTACGAGACTGACTATCCGCATCAATACCCGCCCTCAGCACCGATCCTGGCGACCCTCGTGCAAGGCTGGCCTCAGCCGCCCTTGCGCACGCGCGCAACCAGTGCATCAACCATCTGAAGAGCCGCGCCATTGGAGCCGGTCATGGAGGGCGAGGTCACGAAGCGACCAGCCACCCCGAACGTCGGTACGCCGTCGATCTTGTAGGCCGCTGCCAGCTGCGTGGCGCGCTGGGCGCGGGTGCGCACGCCAAACGAGGCGTAGGCATCGAGAAACTGCTTGCGATCGACGCCATGACGCGCGAGCAGGTCCGCCATGGCTTCGGGTTTATCGAGTTTGTTGCGATCGTTATGAATCGCTGCAAAGACCTTGTCGTTGTGGGCGTCGGCCAGATTGAGGCTCTCGAGCGTGAAGAACAGCTGCTGATGCGCCTGCACCTGCCAGGGCACATGGGCCTTGCGAAAGACCACATCGGCAGGCAGTCGACGCGCCCACTCCTTGAGCGCCGGCTCCAGCGAATGGCAGTGCGGGCAGCCATACCAGAAAAACTCGACCACCTCGATCCGCCCAGCCGGTGCATCGGTGGGGGCAGCCGGCGCGACGCTGCGAAACTCCTGGCCATCGACAGCCTGGGCATGAGCCATGCGACTGCCGCCAGCCAGTGCGACACCCAGGGATGCAGCCACGGGTGTGCCCGCAGCGGCGAGCGCCGTGCGTGCCAGGGTGGTCAGCGCCGTGCGACGCGGGATGTCGGTCATCACATCAGAGCTTCGGGAATGGCGAGTCATGGAATCAGCCTCAATGAAAGCGTTGTCGTTGCTGTGCATCAGGCCGCTGCCCGGGGCTGGCCAGAGGGCGGCCCTGCCATTCAGCGC
>JBKCEY010000474.1:0-36838 GCA_046304115.1 Burkholderiales bacterium
GGCCAGTCTTGACTCCAGGTTGGCCCTCATGCCAAGCAACGCATCGCCCTCGAAATGCACGCCTCCTGGCACGTTGCGCAGGTTGCCGGCGCCCAGACTCTGGAGTTCTCGTACCAGGGTTTCTTCGAGCCCTCGAGGGCAGGGCGCAAAGAACTGGAGCAGGGCGTCTGCCGCCAGCGGCTGTCTGCGAGCGAGGGTCATCAGGCCGCCAGGGCCCGCTCGACGAATTCCAGCCTGTCCTGTCCCCAGAACGGCTCACCTTCAACCAGATACCAGGGCGCACCGAAAACCTGGGCCGCAATCGCTTCCTCGGTGTAGGCGTCAAATGCGGTGGCCGCCTGGTCTGCGACCGCAGCCAGCGCGGCTGCGTCGAGCCCCTGCTCGGCAACGATGGCCGCCCGCGTTTGTGCATCACCGATGTCGCGCTCTTCGGCCCATACAGCACGCATGATGGCCTCGGCGAGCTTCAGTCCGGCCGCAGTGCCCAGGGCCAGGTCGGCTGCGATGATCAGGCGGGCTGCATCATCGGCGGGTGCCGGAAAGAATTTCGGATGGATGTTGAGCGGCACGCCGCGAAACTCCCGCCCGCGGGCCAGTTCCTTGAGCCGATAGGTCTGGCGCTGCGCAGCGCGCTTGGCCAGAGGCAGACCGCCCGATACCGGAAAGACCCGTCCGAGATCGACTGGTCGAAGCAGGATGCGGGCGCCATGTTGCTCGGCCATCTGCACGAAACGGGCATGGCCCATGTAGGTCCAGGGCGAGACCGGCGTAAAGAAGTAGTGAACGCTTTTCATGGGCGGCTTTGAAGGAATTGATCAGAAGGGCTGGAAGGTCCTGATCGATCGGACGTCGGTCAATCGGTCAGAACGGTTTGAGAACCACGAGGATCACCACGGCAACCAGCAGCAGCACGGGAGCCTCATTGAACCAGCGATACCAGACATGCGAGTGTGCATTCTCGCCGCGTGCAAAGCGCTTGATCAGGGCGCCACAGACATGGTGATAGCCGAGCAACAGCACCACCAGGGCGAGCTTGGCATGCATCCAGCCCCCGCCAATGCCGTACCCCAGCCAGAGCCAAAGTCCGAGGCCCAGAGCGAGGATCATGAGCGGGCCCATGAAGCGGTACAGCTTGCGGGCCATCAGCAGCAGCCGATCGCGCTCGGCGATGGAGTCGGCGGGCACCATGGCCAGGTTGACCAGGATGCGGGGCAGATAGAACAGGCCCGCAAACCAGCTGGTCACGAACACGATGTGAAAGGTCTTGATCCAGAGCATGGGCTCAGCTCCGCACCTGACCGCTGCCAAAGACGACCCACTTCAGCGAGGTCAGCCCTTCGAGCCCGACCGGACCGCGCGCATGCAGTTTGTCAGTCGAGATGCCGATCTCGGCACCCAGCCCATACTCAAAGCCATCGGCAAAGCGCGTGGAGGCATTGATCATCACGCTCGAGGAATCGACCTCGCGAATGAAGCGCATGGCTCTGGGGTGGTTCTGGGTCACGATCGCATCGGTGTGCTGCGAGCCGTAGCGGGTGATGTGGTCGATGGCCTGATCGAGTCCGTCGACCACCCGGATCGACAGGATGGGCGCGAGGTATTCGGTCGACCAGTCGGCTTCCGTTGCAGCCACCACCGGCAGGCCAGCTTGCTGCAGGAGGGCCTGGGTCTGGGTATCGCCGCGCATCTCGACCCCCTTGTCCGCGTAGATGCGCCCCAGCCTGGGCAGCACCTGGGCGGCCACGCCCTCATGGACCAGCAGGGTCTCCATGGTGTTGCAGGGTGAGTAACGCTGGGTCTTGGCGTTGTCGGCAATCCGGACGGCCTGATCAAGATCGGCTTGATCGTCGATGTAGACATGGCAGATGCCATCGAGGTGCTTGATCACCGGCACTCGCGCATCAGCCGAGATGCGTTCGATGAGCGACTTGCCCCCACGCGGCACGATCACGTCGATCCATTGCGGGCTTGCGATCAGCAGTCCGACTGCGGCCCGGTCGGTCGTACCGATCAGTTGCACAGCGTCTTCAGGCAACCCGGCCTCGCGCAGCCCTTCACGGATCAGTGCAGCCAGGGCGCGATTGCTGTGAATGGCCTCAGAGCCGCCTCGCAGCACGGTGGCATTGCCCGATTTGATGCACAGGCCCGCGGCATCGATCGTGACGTTGGGGCGAGACTCATAGATGATGCCGATCACGCCAAGAGGCACGCGCATGCGCCCGACCTGAATGCCGCTCGGACGCGCCTTGACCTCGGAGATTTCGCCCACGGGGTCGGCGAGTGCGGCAATCTGCTCCAGGCCTTCGGCCATGCCTGCGATCACCGCATCGGTGAGCGCCAGCCGGTCGACAAAGGCTGCATCGTGGCCCGAATCCCGCGCGGCCTGCAGGTCAAGCGCATTGGCTGCCTTGAGTGCAGCGGCTTCGCGACGGATGGCCGCTGCGGCGGCCCGCAGCGCGCGGTCCTTGGGAGCGGTGGGCGCACTGGCCATCTGGCGAGCCGCGGTGCGGGCCCGCTGACCCAGGTCGGCGATGACAGCAGCAAGATCGGTGGGATTCATGGAAGGTCCAGAACAGGGGCTCCCGCCAGTGCGAGCGCAACGGATTCGAGGGCCTGCCAGTCATCACCATCTTCAAGGCCCTTGGTCATTCTATCGGCGCGCGCGCACTCGCGCAGCATTCGCGCCAGGCGTGCGCTGGTCAGGCGCCTGAGCGCGTTGGGTACCAGCCGCTCGCGCTCACCCCAGATACGGGCAGCACGCATCGCCGTGGCCATGGATTGACCGCTGGCCATCGCCTGCTGAACGCGATCCAGACTGCGTACGGCATCCGCCAGGGCCCAGAGCACAACCGGCACCGCAGTGCCCTCGCTGCGCAGACCTTGCAGACAGCGCAGGCTGCGCGCGGCGTCACCCGCCAGCGCGGCATCGACCAGATCGAAGGCATCCCAGCGCGCAACGTCCATCACGGCCTCTCGGACCTGGCGCGCATCCAGCGAGCCCTGAGGCATGAGCAGCCCGAGCTTGCGTACTTCCTGGTCGGCCGCCAGCAGGTTGCCCTCGACGCGCTCGGCAATCAGACGCAGGGTTTCGGCATCGGCCTTCTGGCCCTGACGGGCCAGCCGCTGGCTGAGCCACTCAGGCAACCGGCTCCGGCTGACCTCGTCAATGCCAACCACGATGCCGCACGCCTCGATCCGCCCGAACCAGGCACTGGCCTGGGCGGCGCGATCCAGACGCGGACTTGTGACCAGCAAGCGGACATCCTCGGGCCAATCAACCAGCGCCTGAGCCAGGGATTCGGCGATCTCCTTGCCGGGCTTTCCGCTGAATCGAAGCTCGATCAGTTTGCGAGTTGCAAAGAGCGACAAGGCCTGACTGTGCTCGAGCAGGGACTCGATCCGAAACCCGCGCTCGACGGTGAGCACTTCCCGCTCGGTGTAATCAAGCGCGCGCGCCGTGCGTCGCACGGCGTCGGCCGCCTCCAGCGCCAGCAGGGTTTCATCACCCGCCAGCCAGATGACCGCAGGCAGCCCCTGGGCTGACGCCCGGCCCAGCAGGCTCTGCAAGGCATCGAGGCGGATCATGGCTGGCGCGCAGGGGGTGGCTTTACGGCGGCCATGCGGCGGACGACCTGGCGCGCACCATCGGCGCGCATGTCCTTCAGCATCAGGGCTTCTTCTTCAGGATTGAGCTGTCCCTGCGCGTCAAGCACGGTGATGGTCCGGCGCAGGACCATTTCAGTGGGGGGCAGCAGCATCCGATCGGATGCATCGCGCAGCTGCCAGCGCAGTCGAAGGCGGATCTGATATTCCCGCGGTCGACCGGCTGTGGACAGCGCGGTGATCTCGCGTTCCTGGGTTTCTGCCAGCAGATCGAAGCGGGCCTGAGCCTCCTCGCGTCGCGCCGTGATGTCGATGCGATTGGCGCGCAGATTGCGCCTGAGCTCGGAGGCAAACGCTGAGGCCGATGGCGCCTGGATGTAAACCAGATTGAACGGCAACTCGGCGGCCCCACGAGGCTTGAACCCACAGCCATTGAGCAGGCCGGCCGCAATCGACAGCGGCATCAGCCCCGCTGTAAAGGCGAGGCGCCGCAGCGCCGTTCGGCGGGCCTCGGGCGTTCGGCGAGCCTTGGGTGATCGGCCGGCCTCGGGTAATTGAGGGGCCTTTGACGCCTCAGGGGCCATGCCGACTGGGCGCAGGTTGCCATCCACCGGCTCAGATCCCCACAGGCTCAGACCACCACATTCACGAGCTTGCCGGGCACGACGATCACCTTGCGCGGCGAACGTCCCTCGGCATGGCGAGCATAGGCCTCGCTGGCTACAGCAGCAGCCTCGATGGCCGCCCGATCGGCACTGGCCGGTACCTTGAGCGTACCCCGCGTCTTGCCGTTGATCTGCAGCACCAGGTCGAGCTCCTGCAGCACCAGTGCTGCTTCGTCCACCATCGGCCAGGGTGCATTGAGCAGATCGCCCTCGGTCTCGACATAGCCCAGAGAGGTCCAGAGGCCGTGCGTGATGTGAGGCACCACCGGGTAGAGCACCCGGATCGCGATCGACACACATTCGCGCAGGGTGGCGTCATCGGCAGGCGTGCGGGTCAGACGGGCTGACTCCAGCGCGTTGAGCATCTTCATGCAGGCCGAGACCACGGTGTTGTATTGCTTGCGTTCGTAGTCGTAGCTGGCCTGTCGCAGCACGGTATGAATCTCTCGACGCAGGGTGCGCGCAGCCTCCGAGCGATCGGCAGCGTGCGGGTCAGCCGCAGAGGTCGCATTCGCAGACAGGGCAGTCGCCGGTCCAGTCGCGCCGGCCCGCGCAATCGCATCCTGTGAGGCATGACCGAAGGCCCAGATGCGGCGCAAAAAGCGGCTTGCACCTTCTACCCCGCTGTCCGACCACTCCAGGGTCTGCTCGGGCGGGCTGGCGAACATCACGAACAGGCGCGCGGTATCAGCGCCATAGCGGTCGATCAGAGCCTGTGGGTCGACCCCGTTGTTCTTGGACTTGGACATGGTGCCCACGCCCTCATACTCGACGCGGGACCCATCGGCCTTGAGCAGGGCATGCGTGACTCGCCCATCGGGCCCATGCTGATCCTCAACCTCATCCGGCCAGAAGTATTCAATGCCACCCTTGGCCGTGCGGCGCGAGTAGATGTGATTGAGCACCATGCCCTGACACAGCAGACGGGTGAAGGGTTCATCGAACTTCACCAGACCACGGGCTGAGTCGGTGCCCGGGAAGGACCCCGTGACATCCCGCATCACGCGGGTCCAGAAGCGCGCGTAGAGCAGATGCAGCACGGCATGCTCGATGCCGCCGATGTACTGGTCCATCGGCATCCAGTAGTCGTTGCGGGCATCGACCATGGCGTTGTTGCTGTCGGGCGAGCAATAACGCATGTAGTACCAGGACGAATCCACGAAGGTGTCCATGGTGTCGGTCTCGCGCTGGGCCGGTTTGCCGCAGGAAGGGCAGGTGCAGCGCAGGAAGCGTTCGTCCTTGGTGAGCGGATTGCCGCTGCCATCGGGCAACAGGTCTTCGGGCAGCACCACCGGCAACTGGTCATCAGGCACGGCGACAGGACCGCAGTCGTCGCAATGGATGATCGGAATTGGCGTGCCCCAGTAACGCTGGCGTGAGATGCCCCAGTCGCGCAGACGGTACTGGGTGCGTTTTTCGCCCAGGCCAAGCGCGGCGAGGTCGGCCGCGACGGCATCCACCGCATCGGTGTAGGCGAGCCCGTCATAGCGCCCGGAGTTCACGCAGGCCGTGCCGTGCTTGTCGGCATACCAGTCCTGCCAGCGGGTGGCATCGAAGGCCGACTCTCCTGCACGCAATCCACCCGTGCGACCGATGACCTGCAGCACCTCGATGCCGTACTTGTTGGCAAAGGCGAGGTCACGCTCGTCGTGGCCGGGCACGCCCATCACGGCGCCGTCGCCGTAGCTCATCAGCACGTAATTGCCCACCCACACCGGCACGGGCTGTCCGGTGAGAGGATGCTCGACCGTCAATCCGGTGGGCACGCCGAGTTTTTCCATGGTGGCCATGTCGGCTTCCATGACCGAACCGCGGCGGGCTTCTTCAACAAAGGCCGCTATCTTCGGGTCGGTTCGAGCCGCGAGCGTGGCGAGCGGATGCTCTGCAGCCACCGCGACGAAGGTCACCCCCATGATGGTGTCGGCGCGGGTCGTGAAGACATACAGCCGGCCCTCATTGAGGGGCTGCCCATCGTCGCCGATGATGGTGTGCCGGAATGCAAAGCGCACCCCGATCGAGCGGCCAATCCAGTTGGCCTGCATGGTTCGAACCCGCTCGGGCCAGCCCTCGAGGTGATGCTCCACCTGATCAAGCAACTCGCCTGCATAGTCGGTGATGCGCAGGTAATAGCCAGGGATCTCGCGTTTTTCAACCACTGCGCCGGTGCGCCAGCCCTTGCCGTCGATCACCTGCTCATTGGCCAGCACGGTCTGGTCGACCGGATCCCAATTGACGGTCTGGGTTTTGCGATAGGCGATGCCGCGCTCAAGCATGCGAAGGAACAGCCACTGATTCCACTTGTAGTACTTGGGATCGCAGGCTGCGATCTCGCGCGACCAGTCGATGGCCAGGCCCATCGACTGCATCTGCCGCTTCATGGTGGCGATGTTGTCGTAGGTCCAGGCCGCGGGCGCGACCTTGTTCTTGATGGCGGCGTTTTCGGCCGGCAGGCCGAAGGCGTCCCAGCCCATGGGCATGAGCACGTTGTAGCCGCTCATGCGCAGATGCCGGTACTGCACATCGTTGATGGTGTAGTTGCGCACATGACCCATGTGCAGCTTGCCCGAAGGGTAGGGCAGCATCGAGCAGGCGTAGTACTTGCCCTTGGGAAAGCGCGGGTCGTGCTCGATGGCACGGTAGGCGTCGATGGCCTGCCAGTGACTCTGGGCGGCAGCCTCGACCTCGGCGGGGAGGTAGCGTTCTTGCATAGCCCCCGATTATCGCCGGAAACCCGATGCCCTGACAGGGCATCGGTTCGGGTGGTTCGGGGTAGCTGATTCGCTCAGACGAAGGCCTTGTACTTGTCCAGATGCCGCACCGGCTTGGACAGGGCATCCCGGCGGAACGGATCGCCCAGCTCCGGCGTGACCATCATCTCGAGCACCGTGGTCTTGCCCTGTTCCTGGGCCCGGGCCGCTTCGCGCAGCGCAGCACCCACATCCGAGACCTTGTCGACCACGATGCCTTCGGCGCCCATGGAGCGGGCCACCGCGGCCCAGCTCGGCTGACGATCCAGGTTTACGCCCAGGAAGCGGTTGTTGTAGAAGTCGACATGGTTCTTCTTTTCTGCGCCCCACTGACCGTTGTTGAACACCACGGCGGTGACCGGAATGTTCTCGCGCACGCAGGTCTGCAGTTCACCAAAGCTCATGCCCCAGGCACCATCGCCCACATAGGCGATTGCAGGACGGTCGGGCGCAGCGAGCTTGGCGCCGATGATGGTCGGGAAGGCATAGCCGCAGTTGCCAAAACTCATGGCCGCAAACATCGAGCGCGGCGCATCAAAGCGCAGGTAGCTGTTCGAGACCGAGCAGATGTTGCCGATATCGGTCGACACCATGGCACGCGCCGGCATGGCACGTTCGAGTTCGCGCAGCATCTGGCGCGGATGCATGTGCGAAGAGCTGCTCGCGATCTCGATCGACCAGGCGTCCTTTTCGTGGGTCCAGTCCTCGAGCTCCTTGGCCCAGGTGGCTTTTTCGGCGTGTACCCGGGCCAGTCGCTCACCCTGATTGGCCTGGCAGGCCAGCGCGCGGCCCTTCAGGCGCGAGGTGAGGGCTGCGGCCACCGATCGGGCATCGCCGCACAGTCCGACCGAGATCGGCTTGACCAGGCCCAGCATCTTGGGATCGGCATCGACCTGAATGATCTTGGCGCCCTTGGGCCAGTAGTCCATGCCGTGCTGGGGCAGCGTGCCAAAGGGCCCGAGCCGCGTGCCCAGAGCCAGCACCACGTCGGCCTGCGCGATGAGCTTCATCGCGGCCTTGCTGCCCTGATAGCCCAGCGGGCCCACGGCGAGCGGATGGCTGGCCGGGAAGGAGTCATTGTGCAGGTAGCTGCTGGCCACGGGGGCCTGGAGCAACTCGGCCAGGGCGATCGCCTCGGGCCAGGCGTCGGAATTGATCACGCCACCGCCAGAGAGAATCACCGGGAACTTCGCCTGGGCCAGCAGCTCGGCGGCCTCAGCCAGCGCGGCCTCGCCACCTGTGCCCCGCTCGATGCGGATCGGTGTGGGGATCTCGCACTCGATGTCGCCGTAGAAGTAATCGCGCGGGATGTTGAGCTGCGTGGGGCCAAGCTCGAGCAGCGCACGGTCGAAGGCCCGCCCAGTGAGTTCCGCCATGCGGGCCTTGTTGTTCACATGGGCCTGGTATTTGGTGATCTTGGAGAAGATCGGCAGCTGCTCGGTCTCCTGAAAACCGCCCAGGCCGAGCGTCATGCTCCCGGTCTCGGGGGTGACCACCACCACCGGTGAATGCGCCCAGTAAGCCGCAGCCACGGCCGTCACAAAGTTGGTGATGCCGGGGCCGTTCTGGGCAATACACACGCCGTGTTTGCCCGAGACTCTGGCGTAGCCGTCGGCCATATGGGCCGCGCCCTGCTCATGCGCCACCATCACGAATCGAATGCCCGCGGCCGGGAAGAGATCGAGTGCATCCATGTAGGCCGAGCCCACGATGCCAAAGACATCGGTCACGCCCTGCGCAACGAGGGTTTCAACGAAGGCTTCGGAGGGGGTCATGGTGTGACGACCCTGGACGACCGTGCGGTTGGCGGGAATCGGGGAGTTCATTGAAAGCCTCTGGGGATGAGGTGGGCGAAGGGGGGTAAAAGAGATGCGCCGCGACGCGCCGTGGCGGGCCCTGAGGAAACCGCCGTGACGAGCGCCTGCGAACACCGCCTCGACAAGCGCCTGTGGCGTCCGTCTGGCGTCGCCATGATGGAGGTTCGCCGTTGCTACCTTGCACTGCGCCGATGAAGACCGTTTCGTTTCTGACGGTCCATCGTTTCATTTTCAACCTGTCATGACAGGTTTGCTATGATGAGAAAAAATTAAAAGATCAGCGGGCCACAAGCCCTCATCAACGAGAAGAGAGGAGACTGCGATGAACGCACGGGATGATTCTTTTCAGCGCGAAGACGCCGCCCAGATTCCGGCGGGTTCGGCCATCCTGAGGGCCATCCGCATCCTCGAGGCACTGTCCGAGCACGAGCGTCCGCCTCAATTGGCGGAGATCTCCCAGGCGGTGGCCTTGCCCAAGCCCACCGTGCTGCGCATCCTGGGCACGCTGGAGCATGCGGGCATCGTGGTGCGAGAGCCCGACACCAAGCGCTATGGATTCGCCGAGCGCCTTAACCGCTTTGCGGGCCAGGTGCTCCTCTCTTCGCCCCATCGAGCCACCCGTCATGCCATTCTCGAAGAGCTGGTCGAGCAGATCGGTGAGACCTGCAATCTCACCATCCCCAATGGCAGCGCCGTGCTCTACCTGGATCGCGTCGAGACAGCCTGGCCCCTGAGGGTTCATCTGGGCCCGGGGTCGCGCGTGCCGCTCTATGCCTCAGCGAGCGGCAAGCTGTTTTTGTCGGCCATGCCCAAGCGCAGCCGCGATCGGTTCATTGCACAAACGCCTCTCATCCGCCACACGCCGCAAACGCTGACCGACCCCAAGCGCCTGAACAACGAATTCAATGCGATCCGCGAGCGGGGCTACTCCATCGATAACGAGGAGTATCTGCCCGGCATCTGTTGCGTGGCCGTGCCCGTTCGAAATACCGAGGGCAAGGTGGTTGCGGGTGTGGCCGTCCATGCGCCAGCCGCCCGCATGAAACCCGAGCAGGGGCTGGACTTTCTGCCGCAGCTGAGAGCCGCTGCAGACGCGCTGGCCGCCACCATCGACTGGTACTCCCACGCGGCGGGTCCCAGTCATGACGCGCCCGGATCTGAATCGTTTTTGATGCGATTCGGAACTTTTCCTGTCATTTCCGGCGGCTTTGCGCGTAGCATGCCCCTGCACAGTGCTCATTTTCGTCTGACCCTTCTCCCCTCTGTCTGGAGTCTCCATGGGACACGCTGATCCGCTCATCGAACAGTCCGCACGCCAGAACTTCTGGATGCCGTTTTCGCCCAACAAGGAGTTCAAGCAGGAGCCGCGGATGTTTTCCCGCGCTGAGGGCATGTTCCTTTACAAGCCCGATGGCACCGAGGTCATTGATGCCTCGTCGGGCCTGTTCTGCGTGGCGGCGGGCCATTGCCGCCCCGAGATTGCACGAGCGGTCTATGACCAGCTCTCCACGCTCGACTACACCATGCCGTTCACGCGGGCCCATTCCAAGGCCTTCGAGCTCGCGCAGCGCGTGGCGACTTTCACGCCCGAGGGATTGAACCGGGTCTTCTTTACCTGTTCGGGATCCGAATCGGTTGACACCGCCATGAAGATGGCCATGGCCTATCACCGCATCCGCGGTCAGGGCCACCGGCAGCTTTTCGTATCACGCGAGCGGGCCTATCACGGTGTGAATCTGGGCGGCGTTGCGCTCTCCGGCATGGTCAACAACCGTCGCACCTTTGGCGTGGGTCTGCCAGGCGTGCATTTCATGCGCCACACTGCTGTTGCCGAGAACAAATTTTCCAAAGGCCAGCCCGAACACGGCGCCGATCTGGCTGAAGACCTTGCCCGCATCTGCGCCATGGTGGGTGGCGACAACATCGCGGCAGTGTTCGTTGAGCCCGCCGCCGGCAGCTTTGGTTGCCTGCCCCCGCCCCAGGGCTATCTGAACCGCATCCGCGAGATTTGCGATGCCCACGGCATCCTGCTGGTGTTCGATGAGGTCATCACCGGCTGGGGTCGCATGGGAGCGCCCTTTGGTGCTCAGAAATTTGGCGTCACGCCCGACATCATGACCATGGCCAAGGCCATTACCAACGGCGCTCAGCCGCTCGGTGCCGTGGTCGCGCGCCAGGAGATCTACGACACCATCACGGATGCAGGCCCGGCCAAGGGGATCGAGTTCTTCCATGGCTACACCTACTCGGCACACCCGGCCTCCTGCGCGGCCGGCCTGGCCATGATGGATTTGTTCGAGAAGGAAGACCTGATCGGCCGTTCGGCGGCCATGGCGCCTTACTTTGAGCAGGCGGTGCATGCGCTTCGCGATCTGCCCTGCGTGGTCGACATCCGCAATATCGGCATGATGGCCGCCATCGAGATCTCGCCTGCGGGCCAGAACCCCGGCGTGCGTGGTCATGAGGTTCAGAAGGCGCTCTACGACGCCAACCTCAACCTCAAGTCCACGGGCGATTCGCTCATCCTCGCGCCGCCCTTCATCGCCGAGAAGGCCCATATCGATCGCATCACCGATACGGTACGCAAGGTGCTCTCGAGGTTCTGAAATGAAGATTGCATTTCTGGGTGCCGGCCTGATGGGCGCGGGGTTCGTGCGGCGCTTGCTCGACAAGGGGCACGAGGTGAGGGTCTGGAGTCGCAATCCAGCCCGCACTTCACCCATGGCCGCCTGGGGTGCCCGTGTGTGCGCCACGGCCGCCGAAGCCGTGCAGGGCGCCGAACGCGTGCAGTTGTCGCTGGCTGACGATGCCTCGGTGGATGCCGTACTCGAGCCTCTGGTCGGCGTGATCAATGCCTCAGCCTGGATCCTCGATCACACCACCACGGCCACCACGCCCACGGCAGAGCGAGCTGTGCGGTGGGCAGCCCGTGGCGTGAAATTCATCCATGCGCCGGTCTTCATGGGGCCGTCAAATGCAGCGGAGGGCACCGGTCTGATGCTGCTGTCCGGAGACAAGAGTCGTTGCGATGCCGTCCTGCCCTGGATGCAGGAGATGACCAGCAAGGTGGTCTGGCTGGGCGAAGCGCCCGAGCGTGCCGCCTCGTTCAAGCTTTTTGGCAATCTGGTGCTGATCGGCATGGGCGGCGTGCTCGGTGATGTCGCTCGGCTGGCGCACTCGGTGGGCATTGAGCCGGCCCAGGCGATGACCCTGTTTGAGCACTTCAACCCGGGCGCGATGCTGCCCATGCGGGCAGCCCGTCTGGTCAACGGCCGTTACGACCAGCCCTCGTTTGAGGTGGTCATGGCCCGCAAGGACGCCACTCTCATGGTGGAGGAGGCTGCGCGTCATGGGGTGGACCTGGCCGTGATGCCCGCCGTGATTGCACTCTTCGATGCGGCCATCGCACGCGGAGAGGGCGCCAAGGACAGCAGCGCAGCCATGCGCTGGCCGCAATCCCCGATCTGAAATGAGGCACCGACGCCAGTCGGTGCCGCGTCCCGGGGCAGGCGCGCCCTTTGATCGGGTGCCCTGCGACTGAACGATCTCAGCGCGCGGTCAGGCCGCCATCGACCACCAGCTCCGACCCGGTCATGAACGATGCGTCGTCGGATGCGAGATAGACGATGCCGCGCGCAATCTCTTCTGCCTGACCCATGCGACCCAGGGGATGGGCTGCAGCCAGGGCCTGGTTGATGCCCGCCTCGGGTACACCGCGTCCGCGCATGGCATTGGCCACCCCTTGCGCCATGTCGGTATCGATGATGCCGGGATGAATGGAATTGACCCGGATGTTGTAGCCCAGCGCGGCAGCCTCAAGGGCGGTGGCCTTGGTAAAGAGCCGTACGCCCCCCTTGCTCAGGCAATAGAGCGTGGCATTGGGTGAGCCATTGAGGCCGGCCACGGAGGACAGGTTCACGATCGCAGCTGCAGGGGCGCCCGCCGGACGCTGCTTCATGACCCGAAAGGCATGCTGGGTGCCGAGCACCACGCTCTTCAGATTCACATCGAACATTTCCTGAATATCGGTGAGGCTCGCCTCTTCGGTGCGTCCATGCCTAAAGATGCCGGCATTGTTGACCAGGATGTCGAGCCTGCCGTAGCGCGTCACGATGTCAGCCATGACCCGGGCCCATTGGGCGTCATCGGTCACGTCGTGGGCCATGAAGCAGGCCTTGCCGCCCTCGGCTTCGATGGTGGCCACGAGCTGGCGCCCGAGATCCTCGCGCCGATCCGTGGCCACGACGGTGGCGCCCGAGCGCGCCAGCTGCCGGCAGGTGGCCGATCCGATGCCACCTGCAGCTCCTGTGACCAATGCAATCTTGTTGTCGACCCGGTTCATGTCCCCTCCGATGGTTTTTGATCAGCGTTGTCGCGAGATCGTATCGTAGGGGGTAATCGGTGCCCAGATCGAGGTGGGCACATCCACCAGATCCTTGCGGGCGACATAGCCCTGAGCCCAGACATGGGTGAAGGCTACCGGTACCTCGTCAACCACAATGCGCTGGAATTCAGCGTAAAGCTGTTTGCGCTTCTCGGGGTTGCGCTCGACGGTCGCCTGGGCGAGGAGTGCGTCTACTCGCGGGTTGACATAGCTCTGGGTGTTGGACCAGATCACCCCGGTCTTGATGTTGCTCGAGAGCCAGGTTCGATGCACGCCGATGACCGGATCTCCGTAGTTGAAGGAGGCGTCCATCGTTGCATCAAAATCATGATTCGAGACGCGTCGTGCCCAGGTTGGAAAGTCTGGTGAAGCGCGCACACTCGCATCGATACCCACCTTGCGTAGCTGCGGCCGCAGATATTCAGCCAGTGTCTGGCTGTTGTCGGGCGTACCGGGCAGGTAATCGATGGCCATTGCAAACCGGGTGCCGCCCGCACCTCGCTTGAGCCCGGCCGCGTCGAGCAACTGATTGGCCTTCTCCAGGTTCAGGCGATAGGGCTCAACCTTGTCGCTGTAAAAGGGTGAGCTTGGCGCAATCGGCCCGGTGGCCCGCCGGGTGATCCCCTTGTGCAACTCTCTATTGATGAAGTCCTTGTCGATGGCATACGCAATCGCCTGGCGCACACGTACATCATCAAACGGTTTGCGCTTGAGGTTGAAGGCCAGCCAGCCGATAGGGCCGATCGCCTCGCCACCCTTGCTCGAGACCACGACATCCTTCGCCTTCGACAGTTGATTGAACTGCGCAAGGGTCGGCGCGCCTGGAATCAGGTCGATTTCGCCGCGCTCCAGCGCCAGTGACATCGCCGAGGGATCGGCGATCATGCGCAGCACGACCCGGTCGAACTTGGGCCTGCCCGGAATGAAGAAGCCGGGGTGGCGCTCCAGAACGATGGCTTCCCTTGGTTTGAAGCTCACCAGCTTGTAGGGACCCGAACCCACCGGACTGGCATTGCGCGGGTGCGTGCGCAGGGCTTGCCCATCGCCAAAGATGTGTTTGGGAATGATTGGACAAAAGGGTTGCGAGAGCGCCAGCAGGATGGCCGGATGGGGTGTGCTCAGCCTCACCACTGCAATGTAGGGAGAGGGTGTATCGACCCGCTCAACCGGTGCGAACATCGATTGAAACGGATGGTTGGCCTTGATCGTCATGATCGAGAAGGCCACATCCTCTGACGTGATCGGCCGGCCGTCATGGAAGGTTGCGTTCTCCACCAGGCGCAGCAGGATGGACTGCCCGTCATCCTGAAAGCTCCAGCTGCGTGCGAGATAAGGCTGAGGCGTCCAGTCATTGTCAAAGCGCAGTGGACTGGCAAAGAGCTGGGCACCGGGGATGCCCGTGGCGACTCCCGATGAGATGGCGGAGTTCAGGTGAGGTGGGTGGCTGGCCATGCCTACCACCAGCGTGTTGCCTGTCTGTGCCTTGGCGTCGTCAGCGAGCAGGCCTGCCGTGCCCAGGCCCAGGGTGAGGGCAGCCAATTGGGAGGCTGCATCCCGGCGTGACGGATCGATCAGGGCACTGTTTGAGACGGGTTTCATGAGAAAGCTCCGAAAAAAGACGTCTTACGCCATTGTTGAGGGTTGCACTGCATGCTCGCCGGGCGAGAGCCACTGTGGCCACTGATGAATCAAGTCGCACCGATCGATGCCTGGGCCGCAGCATGCGATGTTGGGCGCGCGCAGGCGTCGATAGACCCCGTGCGGGTCTTTTGCCCGGTCGGCTTTGCCCAAAGATGACCTGGGCGAGCGAGCAGCCCATTGCACAGGGTCAGCCGCTGGATGTGAGGCATGCAGGCTCGCTACAGGGCGGGCGAGCATGTAAGGGGTACCTTCAAACACGGTTCCGGCCACTCGCACATCCTTGAGCCGCTCCACACCGAGCTCGAAAGGATCGTCCTCGAGCACGGCAAAGTCAGCGCGCTTGCCGCAGGCAATGGATCCGATTTCGGCTTCCAGGCCCAGAGCCCAGGCTGCGTCGATCGTGATGCCTCGCAGGGCTTGCTCAAGGCTCAGGCGCTCCGTGGGCGACGCCACTGCACCCGAGCGTGTGAACCGGTTGGCCGCACACCAGGCCAGCAGCAGCGGCTCTGGCGGCGCCATCATGAAGTCCGAGTGAAACGACACTCGCATGCCGGCGCGCACCATCGAGCCGCAGCGGGTGATCTGCGAGGCGCGCTCAGGGCCGAGCCCGAGTACCGAGTAATCATCGGCAAGGGCATGAATGTAGTACGGGTTGACGCTGGCATGCGCACCCAGGGCTGCCAGTCGATCGATCTGTGCGGCCGAGCAGTAGCCCACATGGTGCACATGAAAGCGATGGTCAAAGCGCGGTCTGCGTGTCTGAGCCCGGCTGAGCGCATTGATCACCGAGTCCATGCCGGCATCGCCATTCACGTGCACATGAATCTGCCAGCCGGCATCCCAGGCTGTCTGGATGCCAGCGTCAAGCACCTCGGGGCTCATCAGCCATTCGCCATGGTGACCATCGATATAGCCCGGGGGCCGCATCTGCATCAGTTGCGAGAACATCGCGCCATCGGCAAAGAGCTTCACGGCACGGCTGTTCATCACATGCGGATTCGTGAGCGGCAACTGAGCCTCGATGTCCTGCAACCCGGCGGCAAAGTCGATCGCTGCATCGGGCGGACCCATGGGCCGGCCACTTGCCCGATTCGAAAAGCCCCGGATGTCAAAGACATTCACAATCCGGATCGGGCGAGCCGGCTCCTCGATCACGGCCTGCAGCGAGGCGCGTTCGAAGTCGCTGCCGAGTGAGCCGAACAACATGTCACCGGCCGTGGTGATACCGCCCTGATGCATGAGGTCGGCAGTCATGGCCAGACCCTTGCGATACCACTGCGGCGCCATCAGCGTCTTGCGAACCGAGGCCATCACCAGCTTGTTGCCGGTCTCAAAGAAATGACCCTCGTTGAGCCGAACCTGCGGATGGTTGCGAACCTCTTCGCGATCGAGGCCTAGCCGCTCGATGGCGCAGCTGTTGAGATAGGTCTCATGAAAGGATCGCTGCCAGAGAATCACCGGACGATCGGGGCAAAGGGTATCGAGCTCTTCGCGGAACCATCGGCCATGGAGCGCGGGCTGATAACCAAAGCTGATGAACAGATCCTCTGTATCGGGCCGGGCGGCGAGCCGTGTCTCGAGCAATGAACGGTATTCGGTGGGAGTGGTCGCCCCCGGCAGGATGCTGCCATCGGGCTGTCGCCAGGCCTCGGGTGCGATGATCTCCATCGGCATCAGGATGGCGCCCAGAAACGGATGGATGTGGTTGTCGATCAGGCCCGGCATCAGGACCTTGTTCTGGAACTGCTCATCGACACGGACCTCTCGCCCCTCGCGCCAGGGCTGCATGCTCGACATGTCGCCCACGGCAACAATGCGACCCTCGATGACGCCCACCACGGTGGCTTCGGGCAGCGAGTCGTCCATGGTGATGATGCGTCGCGCCACATAAAGCGTCAGGGGAGGACTCGCTGCCGGGGCTTGTAGCGAGCCTGCATGACTATCCGGTCCGCTGTCGGGGGAATGTCGGGCCTGCGTCATACCGAGGTCTCCTGCGTCATGCGCATGTTTTTTCCATCTCGCGGATGCTGTTTCGCATCACGGGCCTGTGGTCTGCATCACGCGGATGGATTCCTGAGTCACGAAGCTGCGATCTCGCGACGGATTCACTCACTCACTGTGCAGTCTGGGCGATCTGCGCACTGTGCAGTCTGAGCGCTGTGATCAATTGATCGATCAGGACTGCTGATTGTCCAAAAGTGACAGTGCGGGTCGAGCCGGCCCTTCGCCGCGCCGGTCATCTCCCGGGCTGCGACCAAAGGCCTGTCTGAATGCCCGGCAGAAGTGCGCCACCGATTCAAAGCCACTGGCGATTGCCACTTCCGTGACCGACAGGGGCGCGTGGCGCAACAGGTTGCGGGCATGGTCGAGTCGCTGTCGGCGATGAAACTGGGCGGGACCTTCGCCCAGATGCTGGCTGAAAAGACGCAGCAACTGACGCACCGACAGCCCCGCCATGGTGGCCAACTCCTCATTGGGCACCAGCCGGTCGTGGATGGACTCCAGGTGTCGTACTGCCTGCGCCAGGCGCGGATGATGAATGCGCACCCGGATTGGCAGCGCCATGCGCTGATCGGCGTCGCCACTGCGGATGCGCTCATGCAGGCAGTGTTCAGCCACGCGCTGGGCCAGTGTGATGCCGTGGTCATCGGCGATCGCGCTCAACATCATGTCGAGCGCGGCCGTGCCGCCCGCGCAGGTCATGCGGGCGGGTCCGAATTCGAAGAGCGTCTGGGCCACCGCGATGCGCGGAAACCGCTCCCGAAAGGCTTCGATCACTTCCCAGTGCGCCGTGACCCGACAACCATCGAGCAGACCGGCCCGGGCGAGTAAAAAGGCTCCGGTATCCAGTGCGCCGAGCGTGGCCCCCGCTCGATTGAGGCTATGCAGGCGGTGGCGCAACTCGCGCGAGTAGAACCGTTCGGGCCGGACATCCGCGCAGACGATGAGAGTGCCCAGATCACCCGCGCGGGCCAGCGTGTTGTGCACGGCGATCGGAATGCCATTGTCATCGATGACGGCCCCGTCGCTCAGCGACAGCAACTGCCACTGGTAAGGCTGCTTGAGGTATCGGTTGGCGATGCGCAAGGGCTCAATAGCCGAGGCCAGGCCAATGACTGCAAACTGCGGCAGCAGCAGAAAGCCAATCGGATTGCGCAGCAAGGTGGCCATGACTCCAGCATGGCACGATGGCGCTTTCTGTCAAACGAGCGGCCTGAAACAGATAGGAGCGCACACTGGGCTGAAGCACAATCGGCCATTAATCTTCCCGCTGATCGTGCAACCCCCCAAGCCCTCGACCCTACCGCGCCGCCGCGCTCCCGCGGCATCAACACCCCTTCATGCCCTCAACCCACTGCCTTGTTGCCACTGATGGACCCCAAGCCCCTCGCCCTCACTGAACCCCCTGCACGGGCGCAGGTGGTCATCATCGGTGGCGGAATCGTGGGCTGCTCGATTGCCTTTCATCTGACCGAACTGGGCATCCGTGATGTCGTGCTGCTCGAGCGGCGCCAGCTCACCTGCGGCACTACCTGGCATGCCGCGGGTCTGGTGCCACAGTTGCGGGCCACGCGCACGCTCACCGAGTTGGCGGTCTACACCTCGGGTCTGTTCGAATCGCTCGAGCAGCGCACCGGGCAGGCCACGGGGTTTCGTCGCAATGGCTCGGTGGCTCTGGCCCTGAACGGTGAGCGATGGGAGGAGTTGCGCCGCAGTGCATCCGTGGCGCGTTCATTCGGCATCGAGGCCCATCTGCTGTCGCCATCCGAGGTGTACGAGCGCTATCCGCTGGTTGACCTCAATTCCGTGCAAGGAGGGCTCTGGACACCCCACGATGGCCAGACCAATCCGGTCGACACCACCATGGCCCTGGCCAAAGGGGCACGGGCGGGTGGTGCGAGCATTCTGGAAGGTTTTGAGGTGCTGCGCATTCTGCAGCACAACGGGCGTGCGACCGGGGTTCGCTGGATTCACGACGGCCGCGAGGGTGAGCTGCAGGCGGATACAGTGGTGCTGGCCGGAGGCATGTGGTCAGCTGAGTTGGCCCGACCCCTCGGGGTGCGATTGCCTTTGCAGGCCGCCGAGCATTTCTATGTGGTCACCGAAGTGATGTCCGGCGTGCCGCGCAATCTGCCGGTGCTGCGGGTGCCCGATGAATGGGCCTACTACAAGGAAGACGCAGGCAAGCTGCTGCTGGGCGCCTTCGAGCCAGTGGCCAAGCCCTGGGCCCTGAAGGGCATCCCGAAGGATTTCTGCTTTGATGCCCTGCCCGATGATCTGGAGCATTTTGAGCCAGTCCTTGAAAAGGCAATGGCTCGGGTTCCGGCGTTGCAGACCACAGGGATTGCCACCTGGTTTAACGGACCGGAGAGCTTTACGCCCGACGATCGTTACCTGCTGGGCGAGACGGCTGAGGTGCGTGATCTGTTTGTGGCGTGTGGGTTCAACTCCATCGGCATCCAGTCTTCGGGCGGTGCAGGGCGACTGCTGGCCCAGTGGATCCGCGACCGTCAGGTGCCGGCCGATATGCCGGGCATCGAGGTGCGCCGCATGCATCCGGTGCAGGGCACACGTGCGTATCTGAGCGACCGCACCACCGAGAGCCTGGGCTTGCTCTATGCGCTGCACTGGCCGTTTCGCCAACCCCGTACGGCGCGTGGTGCACGGCGCTCGCCCTTTCATGACCGATTGCTGGCTGCAGGGGCCTGCATGGGTGAGCTGGCTGGATGGGAGCGCCCGAGCTGGTTTGGAAGCCCCTCGCCGGTTGAGACTCACACCTACCGTAACCCGCATTGGTTCGTCCACACCGCACGGGAGTGCGACGCGGTGAGGGAACGTGTGGCCCTATTTGATCAATCCTCAATGGCGAAGTTGCGGGTGCTCGGGCGAGATGCTTGCGCGGTGCTGGAGCGACTCAGCACCGCGCGGATCGATCGACCGTCTGGCAGCGTGATCTACACCCAGTGGTTGAACCCGCGGGGCGGAATCGAAGCCGATCTCACCATCACTCGACTGGCCGAGGATGATTTTCTGGTGGTCACCTCGGCGGGTTCACAGGTGCGCGACAAGGCCTGGCTGCAGGAATCGATCTTGCCGCAAGAGCATTGCTCGGTGATCGATGTCACATCAGGCCTGCCCATGCTCGGGCTGATGGGGCCGGCCTCGAGGGCACTGCTCACCCGTCTGAGCGGCGAGGATTTTTCGAACGCCGCCTTTCCGTTCGGCACCTCGCGTGAGATCGAGATTGGCTACGCGATTGTGCGAGCCAGCCGGATCACCTATGTGGGTGAGCTCGGATGGGAGCTTTACATCCCGGCCGAATCTGCTTTGCATGTGCACGAGCGTGTTTTGCAGACCGGTTTGGATTTTGGATTGGCCCATGCGGGTCTGCGTGCCATGAATGCCTGTCGTACCGAGAAAGGCTACCGCCACTGGGGTCATGACATTGGCGTCGAAGACAACCCTCTTCAGGCAGGCCTGGCCTTTACCTGTGCCTGGGACAAGCCCGGTGGCTTTCGGGGCCGAGAGGCGCTCCTCAGGGCGCGTGAGCGTGGGCTGCCCGAGCGCCGACTGGTGCAGATCCAGCTGCAGGATCCCTCAGCGCTGCTGATTCATGACGAACCCATCCTGCTCAATGGTGAGCCTGTCGGTCTGGTGAGCAGCGGCATGTTCGGCCACCGGCTCAATGCCTCGCTCGGCATGGGTTGGGTGAGTTGCCAGCAGGGCGTGAGCCGGGAGTGGCTGGCCCAGGGGGGGTTCGAAGTGGAGGTGGCCAGTGAGCGCATCCCAGCCCTTGTACAGCTTGAGGCCTGGTACGACCCACGCAATGAGCGCATCAAGTCCTGATCGTTCTGAAGCCGATGGAGCCGTCGCCCGCAGGATGTTGATTTGAAGGCAGTCAGACGATCAGGGGCAGCAGCGGGGCAGGCGGCCTAGAGCGAAGGCGCCGGATACAGCGGTTCTCCCGAATCGGAAACCCGGTGGCAGGCAATCTGATGCCCCGTGCGTACTTCGCGCAGCGGGGGTGCCTCGGCGTGGCAGCGCGGTTCCGCAAAAGGACAACGCCCGGCAAACCTGCATCCCTGGGGCACATTGATCGGGCTGGGCGGATCGCCCTGCAGGCGAATGCGCTGGCCGCGGGCGCGTGCCTTGGGGTCAAACGATGGAGCAGCTGACCACAGGGCCAGCGTGTACGGATGCAGGGGGCGCGCAAAGAGGGCTTCACGCGGCGCCTGCTCAACGATCAGGCCCAGGTACATGACCGCCACGTCATCACACATGTGCTGGATGACGCCGAGATCATGGGAGATGAAGAGGTAGGTGAGGCCCAGGTCCTTTTGCAGCCGCTGCATCAGGTTCAGGATCTGGGCCTGGATGGCCACATCCAGCGCCGAGACCGGCTCGTCACACACCACAAGATCCGGGTTGGCCGCCAGGGCACGCGCCAACACGATGCGCTGGCGCTGGCCTCCCGAGAATTGATGCGGAAACAGCATCTGCTGCTCGGGGCGCAGTCCGGTCTGGGCAAAGAGCTCGGCCACTCGGGCGTCGAATCCGGCAGGATCGCCTGCCTTCATCAGCATCAGGGCTTCACGCACCGCATCGCCCGCGCGCTTGCGCGGATTGAGCGATGCATACGGGTCCTGAAAGACCATCTGAAACTGCCGACGAGCCTGTCTCAGCGCTTCGCCTTGGGCGTTACCGATGTCCTGGTCGCCGAGCAGGATCTGCCCTGCGGTGTGCCTGACCAGCCGCATCACGGCGAGCGCCGTGGTGCTCTTGCCCGAGCCGCTTTCGCCCACGATGCCGAAGGTGCGGCCCCGGGCAATCGAAAAGCTCACCCCATCCACAGCCTTGACCCAGGCCTTGGGCTTTCCGATCAGGCCTGCACCGATCGGAAAGTGCACTTTCAGGTCACGCACCTCGAGCAGTGGGCTGGCTGCGAGGGCAGTGGCTGCGGAAGGCCTTTGTGGGGCGCCCAAGGGTTCATCAGTCGTCGTGCGCGAGAGGGCGCTCATGGCCGGTGCTCCGCATGCAGCCAGCACAGCACCCGTCGCTGGCCGCCATCGAGCCGGGTTTCGGCGGGCAACTCAATCCGGCAGCGCGGCATGACATGGCTGCAGCGATCTGCAAACGCGCATCCACCGCGCCGCTCGAGCAGTGAGGGTACGGTGCCCGGAATCTCTTCGAGGGGCTCGCCATGCGCCGCCGTGCGACGCCCCGGCGCACAGGCAATCAGGCCCTGGGTGTAGGGATGCAGGGGATGCTCGAGCACCTCGGCCACCGTCCCCTCTTCGACGATGCGACCTGCGTACATGACCGCCACGCGGTCGGTCATCTCGGCGATTGCGCCCATGTCATGGGTGATCAGCACCACCGCGGTGCCGGTGCGACTGCGCAGATCGGAGATCAGGTCGAAGATCTGGGCTTGCACCGTCACATCCAGCGCGGTGGTGGGTTCGTCGGCAATCAGCACACCGGGATTGCAGGCCACCGCCATGGCAATCATCACCCGCTGGCGCATGCCGCCCGAGAACTGGTGCGGATACTCGTCAACCCGCGTGCGTGCGGCCGGAATGCCCACCTGCTCGAGCATTTCGATGGCCCGGGCATGGGCTGCACGTCGATCGAGGCGCTGATGCAGACGCACAGCTTCGGCGATCTGCTCGCCCACGGTGTACACCGGATTGAGCGAGGTCATGGGCTCCTGGAAGATCATCGAGACCCGATTGCCCCGAATCTCGCGCATGGCCGGATCGGACAGCCCGAGCAGGTCGGTTCCATTGAATCGCACCTGGCCGGCCGTAATGCGCCCGGGTGGATTCGGGATCAGCCGCATGATGGCCAGGGCGGTCATGCTCTTGCCGCAGCCCGACTCGCCCACCAGCCCCAGGGTCTGACCGCGATGCAGTGCAAAGGAGACGGATTCAAGCACGCGGGCCACGCCCTTGCGCGTATCGAACTCGACCGACAGGTTCTCGACCTCGAGCAGCGGCCCTGCATCATCCGCTGGCTGGCGCGCTGAGGAGTCGCCTGCCTGGCCAGGGCGTAGGGAAGAGGTGGACGCGTTCATCGCTGATGCATCTTGGGGTTGAGCGCGTCGTTCAGCCCGTCACCCACCAGACTCACGGCCAGCACGGTGGCGAAGATGGCAAGGCCCGGAAAGGTCACGGCCCACCAGGCATCGAGCACGTACTTGCGATTGGCGCCGATCATGAGACCCCAGCTCATCACGTTGGGATCGGACAGCCCGAGAAAGCTCAGGCCGGCCTCGAACAGGATGGCCACGCCAATGATGAGCGTGGCCGACACGATCAGGGGCGGGGCGGCATTGGGGAGGATCTCGCGCAGCATGAGTCGTATGGGGCCCGCACCCAGTGCGCGCGCGGCATTGACATATTCCAGCTTGCGAAGCCGCATGAATTCAGCGCGTGCAAGTCGTGCGGTGCCCGTCCAGGTGACCATGCCAATGGCGATGATCGCGGTCGTGAGCGAGGGGTCGAAGAGCGTCATCAGCACCATTGCAAACAGCAATGAGGGCATCACCTGAAAGACTTCAGTCAGTCGAGAAAGCGCCTCATCGACCCATCCGCCGAAAAAGCCCGCCAGCGCACCCACGGTGAGGCCGATCGATACCGTGATCGCCGCTGCGGTAAGGCCGACCAGCAGCGTGGCGCGGCCTCCAACCGCCATGCCGGCGAGGATGTCGCGACCCAGATAATCCGACCCCAGCGGCAGCGCCGGGTTCACGAAAGGCTCGGTAAAGGGCGCTCCTGAAATATCGAAGGGCGCCACCGGATAGATACTCGGGCCCAGCAGCATGACCAGAATCACGCAGCTCAGCATGATGAGCCCGAGCATGGCGGCTTTGTTCTTGCGAAACACGCTCCAGGCCTCGCGCGAGGGCGACAGCACCTCGATGACCAGCGGAGCCTTAGTGCCGGCATCAGCCGGGGTCTGACCCGGCGATGATTCCGCGGGTGCTGCTGGACTGGCGGCCGTGTTGGACGTGACTGGAGAAGGGCTCATCGGCTGCGCAGTCGCGGATCGATCCAGCGGTAGGTGAGATCAGTGAGTTGATTGGCCGCTATCACCAGCACCGAGGAAAAGAAGAGCACCCCCAGCAGGGTGGGATAGTCGCGACCCAGGATGGAATCAAAGGCCAGTGTTCCCAGCCCTGGCCATGAAAAGACCGTCTCGACCAGCACCGCACCCGAGACCAGATTGCCAAACTGCAGACCGGCGATGGTGACCACTGGCATCAGGGCATTGCGCAGGGCGTGCTTCCAGATCACCAGTCGCTCGGCCAGGCCTTTGGCGCGCGCGGTGCGAATGTAGTCTGAACTGAGCACCTCCAGCATGCTGGCTCTGGAGAGCCTGCTGTACTGGGCCATGTACACGATGGCCAGGGTGAAGGCCGGCAAGATCAGATGGTGCAGTACATCGAGGCTGGTGACCCACCAGCCCCCGTAGATGCGCACATCACGCATGCCGGCGATCGGCATGATGGGAATGATCTTGCCAAACAGGATGACCAGCAGAATGCCGGTCCAGAAGGTGGGCATGGAATAGCCCACCAGCGAAAGCACGGTGACGGCTCCACTGCCCACACTGTGGGGCTTGCGTGAGGCCCACACACCCACGAGGGTACCCACCGCAATGGCGGTAAGCAGCGCGCTCAGGACCAGCAGCACCGTGGCGGGCAGCCGCTGCAGGATGAGATCAGTGACCGGCTGGTTGTAGAGGTAGGACTGACCCAGATCACCCTGGGCGGCCCGAGTGATGTAGGTGAAGTACTGCTCGCTCAGGGGGCGGTCGAGCCCATAGGTCTTGCGGATCTGCGCAAGAGTGGACTGATCAGCGCCGCCCATTTCGCCTGCGATGACCATGGCCGGGTCGCCCGGCGCCGCATGGATCAGGCCAAAGTTGATCGTCAGCACGGCCAGAATCAACCCCAGCGCATAGGCCAGGCGTTTGGCGAGCAGTTTGATCATCGACATGGTGTTGGCAGTGTAGGGCTCAGTTCGGCGCAAGCGGGCTGACTTGAAATTGCCCTCTTTCCATTTTCACGAAACGCAGCGTTTCAGGATGGCCTCAATTCGCAGCGGGTCCAGCCTGTCACGCAGGCCGATCAGCATCAGTCGGCCCGCGCCCGGAGCGCTTGGGTCGACTGACGCAGGGGTGCACCGCCAGCGCTCACCGACCATTTGCAGCAGATGCCACCTGCCTTGCCGGTCGGGCACCCAGCCCTTGACCCGTACCAGCCCCAGCGCCGGGTCGGCGAGCAGGATGGCCAGCTGATTGACATCACAGGGATCGGGCAGTTCAAGGCTGAGGGAGTCAAAAATCGATGCGGCCGGGCGCTGCCCGCGACTGGCGCGCGCCAGAGCTGCGCGGCGTGCCAGCGGTGCCGGTCGGTCGGCCGAGGAGCTGACAGAAGTGTTTGAGAAATTCGAGGTCCTGGAGGCATTCGGGGCATTCGGACGCAGACCGAGCACCAGCTCGGCAGGCACCTGAGCTTCGCTGCAGGGGATGATCCGGGCTCGCGGCGCCAGGTTCACCAGCCAGGTTTGCAGTGCCTCGAGGGCCTCTGGCGTCTCATGCTCGGTCTTGTTCAGGATCAGCAGATCCGCCTGGCCCAGCTGGGCCCGCACGGTATCGCCCACATGCCGGTCGGCACTTTGAGTGCGAATCGCCTGGGCATCGGCCATGACCACCACGCCGTCAATGACCAGGCCCGGTGCGAGGGCTGCGCCGCGAGCAACCTGTCCAGGCAGGGCCACCCCACTGGTCTCGATCAGCACCCGGTCGGGCCGCGGGTTGCGCGTGGCCAATGCCATGAGGGACTCGACCAGATCACTGCCCACACTGCAGCAGATGCAACCGCCCGCCAGTTGCAGAACGTCACCGTCCTGGCCCAGGATCAGATCGGCATCGATGCCGATCTCGCCAAAGTCATTGACCATCACTGCGATGCGCTGGCCCGACGCCTCGCGCAGCAGATGGTTGATCAGCGTCGTCTTGCCGGCGCCCAGGTAGCCGCCGATGACCACAACGTCCAGACCATCTCGCGATGAGCGTGCGTCGTTCACGTCGGGTTCATCGGGCGAGTGCTGCATGTTTCATCGGGCTGTTGCTGCGCGCGGGCTCAGCCCTTGCCCAACGCCCAGTCCTGCATCGGGGACATCAGCCCCCAGACGCTGGCCCGGGGGTCGGCGATGCGCTTGAAGCCGACCGAGAAATTGGGTTCGTACAGGAATGCGATCGGCGCCTCATCGACCACGATCTTCTGGAATTCCCGATAGAGCGCCTTGCGTTTGGCCAGATTCATTTCCTTGCCCGCAGCGGCCAGTAGCTCATCCACCTTCGGGTTGCTGTACGACTGGGTATTCGACCAGATCACGCCCTCCCGGATATTGCTCGAGAGGTAAGTGCGGTGTACGCCGATCACCGGATCGCCCCAGTTCCAGACCGAATCCATGGTCATGTCGAACTGATGGCTCGAGACACGCCGGGCCCAGGCCGGAAAGTCGGGCGAATTGCGAAGTTGAACATCGATACCAACCTTGGCCAGGGTGGGCTTGATGTATTCGGCGGTGGCTCGCATGTCTGCCACACCGGGCACCAGATCCAGGCTGAGGGTCAGGCGCGTGCCATTGGCACCCGGCTTGAGCCCTGCCGCATCGAGCAGCTGCAGGGCTTTTTGGGGATTGTGGTCGTAGCGCTCGACGTCGGTGCTGTAGAAGGGGCTGGCCGACCCGATGGGGCCGGTGGCGCGCTTGTGAAGACCCGCATGCAGGGTCTTGACGATGAAGTCGCGATCGATCGCAAAGCTGATCGCCTGGCGTACCCGCTTGTCTTTCAACTGGGCATGGCGGGTATTGAACGCGAGCCAGATCAAGGCGCCAACACCGCCCGCCATGTTGGGGATCACGGTTGCACCCGGGATCTTGCGGGCGCGCTCCACATCACGCGGATCGGTGAGGGTGGTGTGCACGTCGATCTCGCCCTTTTCAAAGGCGAGCAGCATGCTCGAAGCGTCCTTGAACTCCCGGATGATGATGCGGTCGAGTCGAGGTTTGTCTTTTTCGAAAAAGTTCTCGAAGCGCTGCAGGATGATGTGCTCGCCCGGCTTGAACTCCACCAGCCGGAAGGCGCCCGAGCCCACCGGATTGGTTGAGTTGCGCGGATGGGTGGCCAGCGGCTGACCATCGCCATAGATGTGCTTGGGCATGATCGGCAGAAAGACCGTGGTCATGGCCAGGGCGAGTGCCGGATGGGGCTCGGACAGTCGCACCACGGCGGTATGCCGGTCGGGCAGGGACACGCCATTGACCGGACCGAACATGGTCTTGAAGGGATGGTTGTCACGCACGGCCTCGATCGAGAACTGAACGTCCTCGGAGGTGACCGGCTTGCCATCATGAAAGACTGCATCCTTGCGCAGATGCAGGGTGATGCTTCGGGCGTCGTCCGAGACCGTCCAGCGTTCGGCCAGGTACGGCACGGGCTTCCATTGATCGTCGATCCGCAGGGGCGTGGCAAAGAGCTGTGCGCCCGGCATCATCGTGGCGATGCCCGACTGCACGCCCGGGTTGAGGTGACGCGGGCGCTGGGTGGTGCCCACCACCACCACGCCACCGCGCGAGGCTTGCGCCAGGGCCGCCATCGGAATGCCCATCAGTCCTGAACCGCCCAGCACGGCTGCGGACTGCAGAAGGTGTCGACGAAGTGAATCGGTCATGGTCTGTCTCCCTGTGCTGTTTTGCGTCCAGAAGGTTTCCTGTCCGGTCAGGACGATTTCCGTCCTGTACTGCCGCGAAGGGTAACGCATGAAAGACCGGCAGAGGCTGGGCTGTGTTCAGTCGGTATCCGCCGATCCGGGAACAGGGTGTCGAGGTAGCATCAGGGCGTCCCGTTGACTCTCCAGGTCCATTCGCATGAATCTGCCCCTTCCCGAATCGGTTCTTGAGGCCGCCCAACGTCTGCAGGGTCTTGCTCATCGCACGCCCGTCATGACCTCGCGCACCGCCGATGCGATCACCGGAGCGCAGCTGTTCTTCAAGTGCGAAAACCTGCAAAGGGCCGGCGCCTTCAAGTTTCGGGGCGCCGCCAATGCGATTGCCGCGCTCACCTCGAACCAGAAGGCCGCAGGGGTGCTGGCCTTTTCGTCGGGCAATCATGCCCAGGCGATGGCCTACGCTTCATCGCTGATGAACGTGAAGGCAACCATCCTGATGCCCCAGGACGCCCCTCGCATGAAGATCGAGGCAACCCAGGGTTATGGTGCCGAGGTGGTGCTCTTTGACCGCTATACCCAGGATCGGGAAGTGCTGGCCCGCGAGCTGGCCCGGCAACGGGGACTGACGCTGATTCCGCCCTACGACCATGCCGATGTGATTGCCGGCCAGGGCACCGCGGCACTCGAGCTCTTTGAGGAAGTGGGGCCGCTCGATGCCTTGCTGGTCTGCCTGGGGGGCGGGGGACTGACCTCGGGCTGTGCGCTGGCCGCGGCGCTCAAGTCGCCGGCCTGCCAGGTCTGGGGGGTGGAGCCCGAGGCGGGCAATGACGGCCAGCGATCGCTGGCCGAAGGCCGGATCGTGCATATCGAGGTGCCCCGCACGATTGCCGATGGCGCCCAGACCCAGCATCTCGGCGAGCTCACTTTCGGCATTCTGCGGGATCGGGCTGCCGGCATCGTGACCGTCACCGACGATCAGTTGCGCGATGCGATGCGCTTTCTGGCCGCGCGCATGAAGCTGGTGGTCGAACCCACGGGAGCCCTGGCCGCCGCCGCTGCCCTGCAACGCATCCTGCCACTGGCGGGCCAGCGTGTGGGCGTGATTCTGAGTGGCGGCAATGTTGATCTGCCCCGATTCGCAGAGCTCGTGACTGCGTCCTGACATTGGTGGCGCGCGGGTCCTGCCCTCACGGTCAGCAGGCTCCTGTGTCCACAGGATCCTCCCGGATCCCCCTGAAACGGAACGCCGCACGCTCACCTTCCGGGGGAACAGACCCGAGCCGCAGGGGCGGCGCGTAGAATTTAGTCAACTCGACTGGTCCCGCTCGCGGGGTTCGGTCGCCCAGACAGACGGGGCACGCCACTGCGTGACCGCCGCCCCGACGAGGATGACCCGCCCTTGAATCCGCCCCTGACAGACGCTGCCGAACATCCGGTGCGATTCGAAGACCGTTCCCGGCAGCGCGTGGAGCACACCACCTGCTACATGTGCGCCTGTCGATGCGGTCTGCAGGTCACGCTGCAGGACGATGAGCAGCCCGACGGCAGCGTCAAGACGCGGCTCAGATTCCTGCAGGGTACCGCGGGTCATCCGGTCAACGATGGCGTGCTGTGCGCCAAGGGCAGTGCGGGCATTCAGAAGCAGCTCTCACCCGCCAAACTGAGTCACCCGCTCATTCGCCGGCCCGGAACCGAGCGCGGGGAGGGCATCTTTGATCCGATTTCCTGGGATGAGGCGCTCGAACTCCTGACAGGTCGACTGGCCCGCCTGCGCAGCAGCCAGCCCCGACAGCTCGCCTTCTTCACCGGGCGGGATCAGATGCAGGCCCTCACAGGCCTGTGGGCCCAGCAGTTTGGCACCCCCAACTGGGCCGCACATGGCGGCTTTTGCTCGGTCAATATGGCGGCGGCCGGACTCTATTCCATCGGCTACTCCTTCTGGGAGTTCGGTGCGCCCGACTGGGACCATGCCCGCTATTTCATGATGTGGGGTGTGGCCGAAGACCATGCCAGCAATCCCATCAAGATCGGCCTGGAAAAGCTCAAGCGCCGTGGCGCCAAGTTCGTCTCGGTGAATCCTGTGCGCACGGGTTACTCCTCGCTCGCCGATGAATGGGTGCCAATCCGCCCCGGCACGGATGGCCTGCTCGCCATGGCGATCGCGCATGTGCTGCTGTCGCGCGAACTCTTTGACGCTGAATTTCTGCTTCGCTACACCAATGCGCCCTGGTTGGTCATCGAGGCGCCAGGCACATCACGCGATGGTCTGTTCCTGCGCAATGAGCAGGGTCATCCCCTGCTCTGGGATCAGCAGACCCAGGCGCCCGCCATTCAGGCACCCGGCTGCACGCCCGCTATGTTTGGCCGCTTCAAGGCGCCTGACGGCACCGCGGTGGTGACATCCATGACCCTGATGGCCGAGCGCGCGCTGGCCGACGAATACGCGCCCGCCACAGTGGCCTCGCAATGCGGCGTACCCGCCGAGCAGATCGAGCGGCTGGCGCTTGAGATGGCTCAGGTGGCCTTTGAGCAGACCATCACGCTGCCGATCCGCTGGACCGATGCCTGGGGCGTGGAGCACGACCAGGTGATCGGACGTCCGGTCGCGATGTATGCCATGCGAGGCGTGTCGGCCCACAGCAACGGCTTTCAGACCTGTCGGGCCCTGCACCTGATCCAGATGCTGCTGGGCGCGCTCGATGGCCCCGGCAACTTCAGGGCTCGCGCGCCGTTCCCGAAGCCCGTGCCACCGGTGCAACTGCCCGAGAACGATGCGGCCCGCATCGATGCCCCCGATACGGCCTGCGCGCGTCCGCTGCTGGGCTTTCCGACCCGACCCGAAGATCTTGCCATCGACCTGCGCGGCAGACCGCTTCGCATCGATAAGGCCTATTCCTGGGAGAGTCCGATCGCGGCACACGGCCTGATGCACATGGTGATCCGCAATGCGGTCGAGGCCGATCCCTATCCCATCGACACCCTGATGCTGTTCATGGCCAACATGGCCTGGAACTCATCCATGAACACCACCGGTACCCAGCAGATGCTGGTCGCCCGAAACGACGAGGGCCAGTACCGCATCCCGTTCATTGTGGTCTGCGATGCCTTTGACTCCGAGACCGTGCGCTATGCCGATCTGGTGTTGCCCGACACCACCTACTTCGAGCGTTTCGATGCGATCTCCATGCTGGATCGCCCAATCTCGGAGCCGGATGCTGCAGCCGATGCCATCCGGCATCCGCTGCTCAAGCCCGACCGCGACGTGCGGCCCTGGCAGGATGTCCTCATCGACCTCGCCGGCCGCCTCAAATTTCCAGCCTTCGTTGATGAACAGGGCGAGCCGCGCTTTTCCGGCTACGAGGATTTCATCCTGCGCTATGAGCGTGCACCCGGAATCGGTTTTCTGACGGGATGGCGCGGCAAGAACGGCGATCAGTCGCTGGTGGGTGAGCCCAATCCGGATCAGTGGCAGGCCTACATTCGCGGCAAGGCCTTTCATGCCCATCACTGGCCCGACTCGCAGAAGTACATGCGCTTTGCCAACCGGGACTATCTCGAGGTGGCTGCGCGTGCGGGCTTCATCGGCAAGGCCGAGCCCATCATCATGCAGATCTACAGTGAGCCGCTGCAGAAGTTCCGTCTTGCTGGCCAGGGCCTGTACGACGGCCCGTGCCCGGAGCGCGCCGAAGACCGTGAGCGTCTGGTGCGCTACTTCGATCCACTGCCGATGTGGTACGCACCGATCGAGATGGAGCGCACCGACGAGCAGATGGGCGCCGACGCCTTCCCATTTCATGCCATCACGCAGCGACCCATGGTGATGTACCACTCCTGGGACAGCCAGAATGCCTGGCTGCGCCAGATCGTGGCGCAAAACGCGCTCTACATGAATGCGCAGACTGCAGCAGATCTGAACCTGGCCGATGGCGACTGGGTGCTGGTTGAATCCATGCATGCTCCGGTCGGGCCTCAGCCTGGCACGCCCGACCATGCCCGCATGAAGACCACCGATGCGCACCGACGCATTCGCTGTCAGTTGCGCACCATGCAGGGCTGCGAGCGCAATACGGTCTGGACCTGGAACGCGATCGGCAAGATGGCTGGGACCTGGGGCCTGTCCAAAGCTTCCGCCGAGGCCAATGCCGGTTTTCTGCTCAATCACCTCATCAGCGAAACCCTGCCCGCACGCCCGGGTGAGGCCAGCCTCACCAACAGCGATCCCATCACCGGGCAGGCCGCCTGGTACGACCTCAAGGTGCGTGTGCGCAAAGACCCCGACCAGACGCCACCGCCCGGCGCAGCGGCCAGCGGCACACTGGCGTCAATTGAAGGAGACGCAGCATGAAGCTCGGTCTGGCGATCGACATTGATGCCTGTGTGGGCTGTCATGCCTGTGCCACGGCCTGCAAGGAATGGAATGGCGAGAGTCTGATGGCAGGAGGGGCGCCCGACTACGATCCGCAAGGACCCGTGCCAGCGGGTGTCTGGTTCAATCGGGTCCGGCACTTCGAGGCGGGCGACTATCCCGACAACCGCACGCTCAATGTTCCGATGTCGTGCATGCATTGCGAGCAGGCCGAATGCGTCACGGTCTGTCCGACGGGGGCTTCGTACAAGCGAGCCGAAGACGGCATCGTGCTGATCGATCCCGAGAAGTGCATGGGCTGTAACTACTGCGCTTGGGCCTGCCCCTATGGTGCGCGCGAGCTCGACGAGCAACAGGGTGTGATGCGCAAGTGCACGCTGTGCGTGGACCGCATTTACGACACCGCACTGCCCGAAGCAGAGCGCCAGCCCGCCTGTGTGCTGGCCTGCCCCTCGCATGCCCGTCACTTTGGTGATTACGACAATCCGGCATCGAATGTGTCGGTGCTGGCCCGGGAGCGTCAGGGGCAGTCTCTGCTTGAATCGCTGGGCTACAAGCCGGTCAATCAGTATCTGCCCCCGCGCCCTCAGGCTCAGGTGCCTCAGCCCCAGACGATGGCTGCGCCCGATACGCTCAAAAAGCGCCTGGCATCGATGGTCAACACCTTGATCCGGCTTTGAGAGGCCGCTCGCATGAAACCCGCCCTCTCGGTCATTTTCTTCACGGTGAGTTCAGGTGCCGGGCTGGGGCTGGCCATCTGGCTGGTGCTGGCCCAATGGGGCTGGGCGGCGGCTGGCGGAGCCCCCGCGGCTGACCAGTCGCTGCTTCGTGCGGCAGGCGTGGCCTCGATGGTTCTGGTCATCGCCGGCTTGATGTCTTCCACGCAGCACCTGGCCAATCCGCGCAATGCTTGGCGATCGCTGGCTCGAGTGCGTACCTCCTGGCTCTCGCGCGAGGCGCTGTGTGCCCTGCTCTGGCTGGCGCTGGCCCTGTTGCACGGGGTGTTCAGCCAACGGGGTTCGGCGTTCGCAGTCTGGTCCGGGGCGCTCCTGTTGGTCGTCTCGGTTGCGACCGTGGTCTGCACAGCCATGATCTATGCCTGCTTGCGCACCGTGCCGCGCTGGCGAACCTGGCACACGCCAGTCATCTATCTGCTGCACGCGCTGCTCGCGGGTGGGCTGCTTTGGGCCCTGTTGCGAGCCGCGACGGGCGCTGCCGGGGGGCTCTCCAACGGCGGAATGCTGCTCAGCCTGCTGGCGCTCACGCTGACGGTCACGCTGCTGTACGAGGCCAAGTTTTCACATCGCGTGGCCGCCACGCTGAACGAGGCGCTGGGTGTGCCCATGCAGGCGCCTGCCGGCCATGTCCAGGGACGCGTACGCCTGCTTGACACCGGCCATGCACATCGCACCTTTCTCACACAGGAGTTCGGGTTCGTGCTGGCGCGTGATCACGCTCGACGACTGCGCAGCGTCATGGTCCTGTTGACCACCATCCTCCCGATTGTGCTGTTGCTGTTGGCCCCACCGATTGCGCCCGTTCTTGCCGTAGCGTCGCTGGTGTTTCTGGCGGGTGCCTTGGTGCAGCGCTGGCTGTTCTTTGCGCAGGCTGAGCACGTGGTGCGCCTGTATCACGGTCAATCCCGGGTGTGAGCCTTCCAGCATTGCCGATCCTGCGCTGGGCGCCGCAATGGCGTGAGCCTGGCACAGTCCGTGCCGACCTGCTGGCGGGTCTGACCAACGCGATCGTCGTGCTGCCGCAGGGGTTTGCCTTTGCGACCATCGCCGGCATGCCCGTGCAGTATGGTCTGTACGCGGCCATGGTCCCTTGCCTGGTGGCGGCCTTGTTTGGTTCCAGTCGCCTGATGGTCACCGGGCCCGCCAATGCCATTTCCCTCACCACGCTGGCCTTGCTCGCGCCGCTGGCTGAACCCGGCAGCGCGCGATATGTCGAGCTTGCGATCACGCTGGCTTTCCTGGTGGGCATCGTGCAGCTCGCGCTCGGGCTCGCCCGGGCGGGGCGTTTCGTGGATATCGTGCCGCATTCGGTGATCGTCGGGTTCACGGCGGGTGCGGCCGTGCTGATCGCGGTCGCGCAGCTGGGGCCTTTTCTGGGGATCGAGTTGCCGCGTGGACTCTCCGTGGTGGCCACCTTTCAGGGATTGCTCCAGCGTCTTGCCGATCTGCAGCCTCTGGCACTGGTCAGCGGGTTGATCACGGTGCTGACCATCATCGTCTGGAAGCCCTGGAACCGCAGACTGCCGGCGGTGCTGATGGGCGTGATCGTGGGCAGCGCAGCTGCTGCCCTGCTGCAGCATCTGTGGCCGCAGGCCGCGCCGCTCAGGGTGGTGCCACCGCTGCCCGCCGTCGTACCCCCGCTGTCCTGGCCCGATCTGTCCTGGGGCACCCTGGCCCTGCTGCCAGGGCCGGTGGCGGTCATGACCCTTCTGGCCCTGACCGAAGCGTTGGCCATCGCGCGAGCCGTGGCCCTCAAGTCACACGATGTCTTTGATGACAGCCAGGAATTCAGGGCTCAGGGCCTGGCCAACATCACGGGCAGCTTCTTTTCGGCATTTCCCACCAGCGGGTCCTTCAACCGCTCCGGGGTCAACCTGGTCAGTGGTGCTCGAACCCCCCTGGCTGCAGCCAGTGCGGCGCTCTTTCTGGTGGCGCTGCTGCTGATTGTGGGGCCTCTTGCCACCCTGCTGCCCTATTGCGTGGTGGCGGGTCTGCTGTTCATGGTGGCCTGGGGCCTGATCGATCGCCCCGAAATTGCCCGTCTCTGGCAGCAGGAGCCTGCCGAGCGCATTCCGCTGGTGGCGACCTTTATTGCGACCCTCACGCTGTCGCTCGAGTGGGCCATTCTGATCGGGCTGCTCAGTGCCTGGATCACGCGGCGCCTGGAACGCCAAGGGCCCTGAGCATCAAGGGTCTTGAAGTCGGCGCATCGTAGAATTCGGGATGGACCGACTTACTGCGCATCTCAATCCCGAACAGCTCGCGGCAGTCACCTTGCCGCACGAACATGCGCTGATTCTGGCTGGCGCGGGCAGTGGCAAGACGCGGGTACTGACCACCCGGATCGCCTGGCTGATCCAGAACGGCCTGGTCTCGCCCGCGGGTGTGCTGGCCGTGACGTTCACCAACAAGGCCGCCCGCGAGATGCTCGCGCGTCTGTCAGCCATGATGCCGCTCAATCCGCGGGGCATGTGGATCGGCACTTTCCATGGCCTGTGCAACCGCCTGCTGCGTGCTCATCACCGCGATGCGGCTCTGCCGCAGACCTTTCAGATTCTCGACTCTGCGGACCAGCTCGCCGCGATCAAGCGACTCATGAAGTCGCTCAACATCGATGACCAGCGCCATCCGCCCCGACAGGTTCAGCAGTTCATCAACGGCGCCAAGGAAGAGGGGCTGCGTGCAAAAGACATCGAGATCGTCGATGACTTCAATCGTCGGCATGTCGAGCTCTATGCCGCCTACGATGATCAGTGTCAGCGCGAGGGCGTGGTTGATTTTGCTGAACTTCTGCTGCGTTCGCACGAACTGCTCGAACGCAATCTGCCCTTGCGCCAGCACTATCAGGCGCGGTTTTCGCACATCCTGATCGACGAGTTTCAGGACACCAACACCCTTCAGTACAAGTGGCTCAAGCTATTGGCCGGCCCGCGCAGTGCAGTATTTGCTGTGGGCGATGACGATCAGTCGATCTACCGTTTCCGGGGCGCCAACATCGGCAACATGGCTGCTTTTGAGCGCGAGTTCGGCGTGAAGAACCTGGTCAAGCTTGAGCAGAACTATCGCTCGCATGGCCATATTCTTGATTGCGCCAACACCCTGATCCGCAACAACACCACCCGCCTGGGCAAGGAGCTCTGGACCGAGGCCGGTGAGGGTGAGCCGGTGCGCATCCATGAAGCGCTGTCCGACACCCTCGAGGCGCAGTGGTTGCTTGAGGAGGTGCGCGGTCTGATCAACGAGGGTTGGGCTCGCAGTGACATCGCGCTGCTCTATCGTTCAAATGCCCAGTCACGTGTGCTCGAGCATGCGCTTTTTTCGGCCGGCATCCCTTATCGGGTGTACGGGGGTCTGCGGTTTTTCGAGCGCGCCGAGGTCAAGCACGCGCTGGCCTATCTCAGGCTCATGGAAAACGCCGCAGACGACACCTCTTTCCTGCGGGTCGTGAACTTCCCGGCTCGCGGAATCGGTGCGCGTTCCATCGAGCAGTTGCAGGATGCCGCGCGCATGGCGGGCAGCTCACTCTTTGATGCCACCGCCACCCTGAGCGGCGCGGCAGGCACCAAGCTGCAGGCCTTTGCCCAGCTGATCGCGAGACTGCGTCAGGAGACTGCGCTTTTGCCCCTGCCGGAGGTGGTGGAGCATGTGGTCGAGCGCAGCGGCCTCATCGTGCATTACCAGTCCGAGCGTGAAGGCCAGGAGCGCATCGAAAACCTGCGCGAACTGGTCAATGCGGCGGCAGCCTTTCTGGCCGAGCAGGGCGTGGACACTCAGATGCCAGCCAATGCGGGTCTGGCTGACGATGTGATCACCATGACGCCGCTGGCGGCCTTTCTCTCGCATGCCTCGCTCGAGGCCGGCGACAACCAGGCGCTGGAGGGGACGGATGCCCTGCAGCTCATGACCGTGCATTCGGCCAAAGGGCTCGAGTTCGATGGGGTGTTCATCACCGGCCTTGAAGAGGGTCTCTTTCCGCACGAAAACTCCATCCAGGAACAGGACGGTCTGGAGGAGGAGCGTCGGCTCATGTATGTGGCGATCACGCGGGCCCGCAAGCGCCTGTATCTGTCGCTGTCGCAAACCCGCATGCTGCACGGCCAGACACGCTACAACCTGCGTTCGCGGTTTCTTGAAGA
>JBKCEY010000475.1:0-9523 GCA_046304115.1 Burkholderiales bacterium
CCCTGGCAGGCCTCCTGAATGTCCTGCTCTTTCAGGACGTGCCGGGTCAGTGCTTCGCGATTCAGGTATAGCCGGCCCCGGGGCCAATCGATGGCGAGGTCCTGCAGAAAATTGATGCGCTGAAGCGCCGAGCAGATCGCGTCGGATTCCATCCGGGCCCTCGGGTCATGGGTCGCGGTGAGGGCCAGCATCAGTCGACCGACCGGGTTGGCCGAGCGGGCACAGTAGTCCATGACCTGTGCCTCTGAGTCATAGCGGTGAACGCGAACATCCTGAGCGAATGCGCTGAGCAGGTCCTCGAAGCAGGACCACGGCAATTCGTGCTGCTGGACATGAGGAACCAGATCGGCAACGAAAGGGTCACTGACAGGGCCTCCCGAACGGGCGCTCTTGATCTGGTCTTGCAGGCTCTTCAAGCCGAACAGACGCGTCTGCTCAGACAGTTCGCCTTCATCGGCCAGATCGTCGGCATGGCGCGCAAACCGATAGATCGCGACCACAGCCGGGCGCAGTCTCGCAGGCATCAGCCAGGAGGCGACCGGAAAATTCTCGTAATGCTCGACCGAGTGATGGACTGAGGGCATGGGCGACAGGTTGGCCCCCGCATTGTAGGGGCAGGGTGGGCGGCACCGACGGGCATTGGCGCGGCCGGCCGGTCGCATCGGCTACACTTGCGCGTTTGGGCCGGCGGGCCTCGCTGCGGCCGTGGCGGAATCGGTAGACGCACCAGGTTTAGGTCCTGGCGCCGCAAGGCGTGAAGGTTCGAGTCCTTTCGGCCGCACCAGTGTCAGTCCATCCCGTTTGCCTGTCCTTTCAGTTTTCAACTCTTCTCCACGAGATTTTCAAGATGGCTACCACCCTCGAAACCCTGAGCACCCTTGAGCGACGCCTTAGCCTTTCGGTGTCTGTTGCCGAGGTCGCCCAGCAGGTCGAGCGCCGCCTGCGTGAAATGGCCCGCACCGTTCGCATGCCGGGTTTCCGCCCGGGCAAGGTGCCCATGAAGATGATCGAGCGTTCCTACGGCATGCAGATCCAGGGCGAGGTGCTCTCCGATGCAGTGTCCAAGGCGTTCTCCGATGCCGTCAATGAGCATCAACTGCGCATCGCAGGTCAGCCGAAAATCGAGCCGCGTGAGGGCGCAGCCGAGGAAGGCATGGCCGCATTCACGGCCGAGTTCGAGGTTTATCCCGAAATCAGCCTGCGCGGGCCCGAGACCCTCGAAGTTGAGCGGGCGGCCTGTGAAGTGGGCGAAGCCGAAGTCGACAAGACCCTCGAGATTCTGCGCAAGCAGCGCACCCAGTGGGATTCTGCCGAGCGCGCGGCCACCGACGGTGACCGTGTGACCATCGACTTTGCAGGCAAGCTCGAGGGTGTGGCTTTCCAGGGTGGCACGGCGAGTGACTTCCCGTTCGTGCTCGGCGAGGGGCGCATGCTGCCCGACTTCGAAACCGGTGTGCGCGGTGCTGCGCAGGGCGAAACCCGGACCTTCCCGGTTGCCTTTCCGGCTGACTACGGCTCGCAGGAACTCGCGGGCAAGACCGCGGATTTCGAGGTCACGATCAAGAAGGTCGAAGCGCCTCGCCTGCCTGAACTCAACGAGGAACTGGCGCGTCAGCTCGGAGTTGCCGATGGCAGCATCGACAAATTGCGTGCCGACGTGCGTGGCAACCTCGAACGTGAGGTGGCGCAGCGGATTCGTAATCGCAACAAGGCGGCGATCATGGATGCCCTGCCCGCAATCGCGGATCTGGAGTTGCCCAAGGCGCTCATCGAGTCCGAGTCGCAATCGCTGGCCGAGCTCGCCCGCGAGGACTTCCGGCAGCGCGGCATGGACGTCAAGGACATGCCGATTCCGGCCGATGCCTTCACCGAGCCTGCCACCAAGCGCGTGCGGCTCGGCCTGATCGTGGGCGAGATCGTCAAGACCCATGGGCTTCAGGCCAAGCCGGATCAGTTGCGCAAGCGCATCGAGGAATTCGCCCAGTCGTACGAAAATCCGGCTGAAGTGATCCGCTGGTATTTCAGCGACCGCGAGCGACTCGCCGAGGTTGAAGCGCTGGTCGTCGAGCAAAACGTGGTCGACTGGGTACTCGAAAAAGCCAAGGTGACCGACAAGGCCCTGGCCTTCGATGATCTGATGGCCGCTCAGTCCTGACTCGCCTGCCCTACATTCAAAGGACCTGTTCATGACCTTCAATAGTCTGGTCGAAGATCTCGTCAATGCTCACTTGGCCCAGGAAACCCGCGGCCTGGGCATGGTTCCCATCGTCATCGAAACCAGCGGGCGGGGTGAACGGGCCTATGACATCTACTCACGACTGCTGCGCGAGCGGGTGATCTTTCTGGTCGGCCCGGTGATGGATCAGATGGCCAATCTGGTCGTGGCTCAGATGCTCTTTCTGGAGTCGGAAAATCCCGACAAGGACATCAGCCTGTACATCAACTCGCCGGGCGGCTCCGTGTCGGCGGGTCTGGCCATGTTCGACACCATGCGCTTCATCAAGCCCGATGTCTCCACGCTGTGCATGGGCATTGCGGCCAGCATGGGCGCCTTTTTGCTGGCGGCAGGCGCCAAGGGCAAGCGCTACGCACTGCCCAACGCGCGCATCATGATTCACCAGCCTTCGGGGGGCGCTCAGGGTCAGGCCGCCGATATCGAGATCCAGGCGCGAGAGATCCTGTATCTGCGCGAACGCCTGAATGCGCTGCTGTCTGAGGCCACCGGCCAGCCGGTCGAGCGCATCGCCCGGGATACCGATCGGGACAACTTCATGTCCGCCGAGGATGCAGTAAGCTACGGACTCATCGACCGAACGCTGAGCCGTCGCATCGAGCCCGCCCAGGCCTGAGCACGTCGCAGCCCTGGGGCTCCTAGACAATGACCGAAAAAAAAGGTTCAGGCGAAAAGCTGCTGTATTGCTCGTTTTGCGGCAAGAGCCAGCACGAAGTACGCAAGCTGATCGCGGGTCCTTCGGTATTCATCTGCGATGAGTGCATCGAGCTGTGCAACGACATCATTCGTGATGAGTCGCAGGGCGAGTCGCAGGCGGCGCTCAAGTCCGGTTTGCCCACGCCCCATGAAATCGCGGACAGCCTGGATCAATACGTCATCGGTCAGGCTGTGGCCAAGCGGATTCTCGCTGTGGCGGTGTACAACCATTACAAGCGTCTTCGTCACAAGGGTCAGAAGGACGAAGTCGAACTGGCCAAGAGCAACATCCTGCTGGTGGGGCCCACCGGCAGCGGCAAGACGCTGCTGGCCCAGACGCTGGCGCGCATGCTCAATGTGCCCTTCGTGATTGCCGATGCCACCACGCTGACCGAAGCCGGTTATGTGGGTGAAGATGTCGAGAACATCATCCAGAAGCTGCTTCAGAACTGCAATTACGAAGTCGAGAAAGCCCAGAGCGGCATTGTCTACATCGACGAGATCGACAAGATTTCGCGCAAGTCCGACAACCCCAGCATTACCCGCGATGTCTCCGGCGAAGGGGTTCAGCAGGCGCTCCTGAAGCTCATTGAGGGTACGGTCGCTTCGGTGCCTCCGCAGGGAGGCCGTAAGCATCCCAATCAGGACTTCGTGCAGATTGACACCACCAACATCCTGTTTATCTGCGGTGGTGCGTTCGATGGTCTCGAAAAGGTGATTCGCGATCGGTCCGAGCGTAGCGGAATCGGCTTTGGTGCCGAGGTGCGCAGCCCTTCTGATCGCAGCAGCAGTGCGCTCTTCAGAGATGCCGAGCCCGAGGATCTGATCAAGTTCGGCCTGATCCCGGAGCTCGTGGGCCGACTCCCGGTGGTGGCCACACTGGATGAGCTCAACGAAGACGCGCTCGTGCAGATTCTGATCGAACCCAAGAATGCGCTCGTCAAGCAATACCAAAAGCTCTTTGCCATGGAAGGCGCCGAGCTCGAGATCCGTCCCGAAGCGCTGAGGGCCATCGCCCGCAAGGCGCTCAAGCGCAAGACCGGGGCGCGGGGTCTGCGCTCGATTCTTGAGCACCTGTTGCTCGACATCATGTACGAACTGCCGGGGCTGCAGAATGTGCAAAAGGTCGTGCTCGACGAAAACTCGGTCGAAGCCGAGGGTAAGCCCCTCATCATCTACGCCGAAACGCCCAAGGTGTCGGGTTCAAACTGAACCTCGAGTACCCGGTTCGAGCGCCGATCCGACCCCTTGGGTCGACCCCGGGTTTTCTCCCCCCTTTTCGCGGCATGGCTTGCCGGTTTCACTCATTGATTGCGCGTATGCTTGAAACGTCAGGCAGGCGCCCTCATGTCCAGACCTGACCCTATCCAAGGAACGCTCCGGATGTCTTCTCCTGCTGTCATTGCATCCTTGCTGCCGCTGTTGCCCCTTCGCGACGTGGTGGTCTTTCCACACATGGTGATCCCTCTGTTTGTGGGGCGTCCCAAGTCGATCAAGGCGCTTGAGGCCGCGATGGAAATGGGCAAGAGCATCATGCTGGTGGCCCAGAAAAACGCGTCCAAGGATGAGCCTGCCGCTGAGGACATCTACCCGATCGGGTGTGTCTCCAACATTTTGCAGATGCTCAAGCTGCCCGATGGCACGGTCAAGGTCCTGATCGAAGGCGTGCGCCGTGCCCGGATCACGTCCATTGAAGACGCTGAAACGCACTTTTCGTGTGGTCTGGAGCCGATCGAGGAGGGCGGTGAGCCAGGCTCCGAAACCGAGGCCTTGCGTCGCGCGATCCTCAGCCAGTTCGATCAGTATGTAAAGCTCAACAAGAAGATTCCGCCCGAGATTCTTGCATCGCTCAATGGCATCGATGATGCAGGCCGGCTCGCCGATACCATCGCCGCACATCTGCCCATTCGTATCGAGCAAAAGCAGGACATCCTTGAGACGCTGCCCGTGCGTGAGCGTCTGGAAAAGCTGCTGGCCCAGATCGAAACCGAACTCGACATCCTGCAGGTCGAAAAACGCATCCGTGGGCGCGTCAAGCGCCAGATGGAAAAAAGCCAGCGCGAGTACTACCTCAACGAGCAGGTCAAGGCCATCCAGAAGGAGCTCGGCGAAGGCGAAGACGGCGCCGACATGGAGGAGATCGAAAAGAAGATCAAGTCCGCCCGCATGCCGGCAGAGGCCCGAAAGAAAGCCGAGGCCGAATTCAAGAAGCTCAAGCTGATGTCGCCGATGTCGGCCGAAGCCACGGTGGTGCGCAACTACATTGATGTGCTGACCGGGCTTCCCTGGAAGAAAAAGAGCAAGGTCAACAACGACCTGACCCATGCGCAGGAGGTGCTCGACCAGGACCACTATGGTCTGGACAAGGTCAAGGAACGCATCCTCGAATATCTTGCCGTGCAGCAACGCGTCGAAAAGGTCAAGTCGCCGATCCTGTGCCTCGTGGGTCCTCCCGGTGTGGGCAAGACCTCCCTCGGACAGTCGATCGCAAAAGCCACCAACCGCAAGTTCGTGCGCATGGCGCTCGGGGGCGTGCGCGATGAGGCCGAGATCCGCGGGCATCGCCGCACCTACATCGGTTCCATGCCGGGCAAGATCCTGCAGAATCTGAGCAAGGTGGGCGTGCGTAATCCGCTCTTTCTGCTCGATGAGGTCGACAAGCTCGGCATGGACTTCCGGGGCGATCCGTCCTCGGCCCTGCTCGAGGTGCTCGACCCCGAACAGAATCACACCTTCGTCGATCATTATGTCGAGGTCGACTACGACCTGTCCGACGTCATGTTTGTTGCGACTGCCAACTCACTGAACATCCCGCCCGCGCTGCTCGACCGGATGGAGGTGATCCGCCTTTCGGGTTACACCGAGGACGAGAAGGTCAGCATCGCGCAGCGCTATCTGCTGCCCAAGCAGCAAAAGAACAACGGACTGAAGATCGGCGAGCTTGCGGTGTCTGAGGCGGCCATTCGCGACATCGTGCGCTACTACACCCGTGAAGCGGGTGTGCGCTCGCTCGAGCGCGAGCTCTCCAAGATCTGCCGCAAGGTCGTCAAGACGCTGCTGCTCAAGAAGGACGAAAAGAAGGTTGCGGTCTCGCCTCGAAATCTCGATAAATTCCTGGGCGTGCGGCGCTTCAGCTTCGGGATTGCCGAAAAGGACAACCAGGTGGGTCAGGTCACGGGCCTGGCCTGGACCGAGGTTGGCGGCGAGCTGCTGACCATCGAGGCTGTTGCGGTTCCTGGCAAGGGCGCCACCACCTTCACAGGCAAGCTGGGCGATGTGATGCAGGAGTCCATCAAGGCTGCCATGACCGTGGTTCGGCGGCGCCAGCAACGCCTGGGGATTGTGGCGGGCTTTCACGAAAAGCAGGACATTCACATTCACGTACCCGAAGGCGCAACACCCAAGGACGGTCCGTCTGCGGGTATTGCCATGACCACGGCGCTGGTCTCGGTCCTCACCGGCATTCCCGTGCGTGCGGACGTTGCAATGACCGGCGAGATCACGCTGCGAGGCGAGGTGCTGGCGATTGGCGGCCTCAAGGAAAAATTGCTGGCCGCACATCGTGGAGGCATCAAGACGGTCCTGATCCCTGAAGAAAATGTCAAGGACCTTCCTGATATCCCCGACAACGTCAAGAACCGACTCGAAATCATCCCGGTCAAGTGGATCGACCGAGTGCTCGAGGTCGCGCTTGAACGAGCGCCCGTGCCGTTGCCCGAAGAAGAGACGGCTCCTGCAGTGGCTGCAGAAGCGACCCCGGCAGCCACACCAGAGCCCAAGGCAGGCAGAGGGGGTGTGATCAAGCACTGAGCGCCTTTCTCAACGGTGTGTGATCAAGCACGGAGCGCCTTTCCCAACTTGATCAAAGCCAGGCGTTTGATGTATAGTCTTGGTCTTCGCCAAGCGCGTTACGGTCACGGTTTGCCGGGGTGCTTAGCTCAGTTGGTAGAGCGGCGCCCTTACAAGGCGTAGGTCGGGAGTTCGAGCCTCTCAGCACCCACCAAAACCAGCAGGCTTGGTCAGTGTCAGGGTTTCAGCAAGTTTCAGTATCAGGCAGCATCAGCATCAAGCAGCAACGGCATTACGCAGCATCAGGAGTGGTAGTTCAGTCGGTTAGAATACCGGCCTGTCACGCCGGGGGTCGCGGGTTCGAGTCCCGTCCACTCCGCCACCGACACCGCAGTGCAAGCAGGGGCGAACGTGAGTTCGCCCCTTTTTGTTTTCACCCGAGTCCGCACCATGTTTGAAGCCATTCGCAAGCATCAGCGCATCCTGCAGTTCGTGTTGCTCCTGCTCATCCTGCCGGCCTTTGTGTTTTTTGGCATTTCAGGCTACGACGGCATGCTTTCGCGAGAACCGGGTGTGGCCCGCGTGGGCGATCAGGACATCAGTCGCCAGGAATTCGACAACGCGCAGCGTGAGCAACTCCAGCAGCTGCGCCAGATGCTGGGAGCCGATTTCGATACCAAGGTGCTCGACACGCCCGAGGCACGAGCCGAGATCCTGGAGAATCTGATCTCGCAGCGGGCCATCGCCGTTCAGGCAGCCAAGGCTCGTGTGACCGTGACCGATGAACAGGTGCGACGCGCCATCCTTGAGATTCCTGGTCTTGCTCGGCCGGATGGCAGCTTCGATGATGCGCGCTACAAGGCCATTCTCTCGGCACAAAACCTGACGCCCGCAGGCTTTGAGTCCCGCCTTCGCAGCGACCTGGCCTTGCAGGTGCTGCCGGATGCTGTTCAGGCCTCTGCGTTTGTACCGCGCGCATTGGCCCAGCGGTTGGCCGCCCTGCAGGCGGAGTCGCGCGAGGTTCGGGTGCGCTCCTTCAAGCCGGCCGACTATGTGGCGCAGGTCAAGATCGACGAGGCCATGATCAAGGCCTGGTACGACAACAACCCGAAGGCATTCGAGACTCCCGAGCGTGCCGATGTGGAGTATGTCGTGCTCTCGCGTGAGGCGCTTGCGTCCCGGGTGAACGTGCCTGAAGCCGAGCTGCTGACTTACTACGAGCAGAATAAGGCGCGCTTTGGTTCACCCGAGGAGCGTCGCGCCAGTCACATTCTGGTGAAGGCGGGCCCAGGGGCGCGAGAAAAAGCCGAGAAGCTGCTGGCCGACGTGAAAGCCGACCCGGCTCGGTTTGGTGCGATCGCCAAGGCCTCTTCGGATGATCCCGGCTCAGCCGCCCAACAGGGCGACCTGGGATTCTTCGGCGCCGGCATGATGGTCAAGCCTTTTTCGGATGCTGTCTTCAGCATGGCTGCAGATGAGATTCGTGGTCCGGTCGAGACCGAGTTCGGTTTTCACATCATTCGCCTGACGGGTCTCAAACCGGCCAACGTCAAGCCCTTCGAGGCAGTGCGTGCACAAATTGAAAAGGACGCCAGGCAGCAGCAGGCGGGCAAGCAGTTTGCTGAGGCGGCCGAGAGTTTCACCAACCTGGTTTACGAGCAGTCCGATACCTTCAAGCCGGTGGTGGAGCGCTACGGGGTCAAGATCGAAACTGCGCGTGACGTGACGCGAACGCCGGAGTCGAGCCGGGATCGCGCCTCTCCCATGGCCAACCCACGCGTGCTGGCAGCATTGTTTGCGCCCGACAGTGTTCGAGAAAAGCGCAACATCGAGGCCATCGAGATTGCGCCTGGCGTGCTGGTTTCGGCCCGATTGACGTCTCACCAGGCGGCTCAACGCAAACCGCTTGATGTCGTGTCAGCACAGGTGAGGTCTCAGGTACTGGCCTCGGAATCATTGCGTCTGGCGCGTGAAGCCGGGCAGGCGGGTCTGGCGGCTCTCAAAGGGGCAGGGGCTCAGGCTACAAAAGCTGCCGATGGTTTTGGTCCGCGTCTGACCCTGCAGCGCAACAACCCCGCGGGCTTGTCCGTCGAGGTGCTGCAGGCGGCTTACCGCATGCCTGCGGATGCCTTGCCGTCCTACAGCGGTGCAGAGGCAGGGCCTGAGGGCTATGTGTTGATTGAACTGATCCGGGTGATGCCGGCTGCTGCGGCCGATGTGGACAAGGCCATCCCAGGACTGTCGGCCCAAGCCGCCCGCGTGACCGCCCAGCAGGATGCGCTTTCGGCGATCGAGTCGGTGAAGGCGAGGCTGGAGGTCAAACGCTATCCTGAGCGCCTTGCACCAAAAGCCGCGGCGTCTCAGTAGTCGGATTCGTCTCAGTAGTCGGATTCAGTTCCGCACGGGTCTCTCTGGGGCTGCGTCGGATTCAGGCAGATCCTGTTTCGCTCAGGCTGCATCGGAATCAGGCAGATCCGGTATCGCTCAGGCTGCGTCGGAATCAGGCAGGCCCAGGATCACTCGGGCCGCCTGATCGAGACTGAGAGTGTCGATCGTTCTCAGGGTCAGGCGCTGCGCCTGCTCCAGATGCCGGAAATTGCGCTGGATGGAGCGGTCATAGGCCGGGTCGTAGTGGGCCACGAGCAGGCTTTCGACCAGAGTCTCCCACTGACCCGCCTCGGCTTGCGCGGTCCAGGCGGCTACGCGCTCGTGGCCGTGCAACGGAACCAGACGCTGCAGTTGCGAAACGAGTGGGCTGTCGGGCCTGCACAGATGCTGGTAATCCTCCACCAGAAACCGTGTTCG
>JBKCEY010000476.1:0-11800 GCA_046304115.1 Burkholderiales bacterium
GCCGAGTGGGGTGCGGGCCGTTGCAGCGCCGAGCGGCTTGCGTGCAGAGCCAGCGCCTGCCGGTGAGCGGGCCGATGAGCGAGCGGGCGTTGGGCTCAGCGGCGGATCGCGCGGATCGTGCACCGCACGGCGCGGCCCTGAAAACGGATCACCCATGCCCTTGCCGGGCTGATAGCGCGGCACGAGGTGCTGCTTGCCGTTGCCGATCAGGTCGGCCCGGCCCATCGCCTTGAGGGCTTCACGCAGCAGGGGCCAGTTATCGGCATCGTGATAACGCAAAAAGGCCTTGTGTAGACGGCGGCGACGCTCGCCGCGCACGATATCGACCTTTTCAGCCTTGCGCTCATCCCGGCTGATGCCCTTGAGCGGGTTCAGGCCACTGTGATACATGGCTGTGGCATAGGCCATGGGGCTGGGGTAGAAGGTCTGCACCTGATCAGCCCTGAAGCCATTGCGCTTGAGCCAGAGAGCGAGATTCATCATGTCTTCGTCGCTGGTGCCCGGATGGGCCGCGATGAAGTAGGGAATGAGGTACTGCTTCTTGCCCGCCTCGGCCGAGAAGCGCTCAAACAACTCCTTGAATCGGTCATAACTGCCGATGCCTGGCTTCATCATCTTGGACAGCGGACCCGACTCGGTATGTTCGGGCGCGATCTTGAGATAGCCCCCCACATGATGCGTGACGAGCTCACGCACATACTCGGGCGACTCGACCGCCAGGTCGTAGCGCACGCCGGATCCGATCAGGATCTTCTTGACCCCCCGGATGCGACGCGCCTTGCGATACAGCTCGATCAGCGGACCATGATCGGTCTTGAGGTTGGAGCAGATGCCTGGATACACGCAGCTCGGCTTGCGACAGGCCGCTTCGATCTCGGGTGATTTGCAGCCCAGCCGATACATGTTGGCGGTGGGCCCGCCCAGGTCGGACACCACACCGGTGAAGCCCTGAACCTTGTCACGCATGTCCTCGATCTCGCGCAGGATGGAGTCCTCGCTGCGGCTCGAGATGATGCGGCCCTCATGCTCGGTGATCGAGCAGAAGCTGCACCCGCCAAAGCAGCCTCGCATGATGTTCACGCTGAAGCGGATCATCTCCCAGGCCGGGATCTTGGTCGGTCCGTCGTGGCGGCCCTGCTCGTCGGCATAGGCAGGATGCGGGCTGCGCGCATAGGGCAGATCGAACACCGCATCCATCTCGGCCGTGATGAGCGGAATGGGCGGCGGGTTGATCCAGACATCGCGATCGCCATGGGCCTGCACAAGCGCACGGGCGTTGCCGGGGTTGGTCTCCAGATGCAGCACCCGGCTCGCATGCGCATAGAGCACGGGGTCGGACTTCACCTGCTCGTAACTGGGCAGTCGGATGACCGTGCGTTCGCGCGGGGGCGGGCGCTTCTTGCCCGCAGCGGTCAGCGAGGGCATGAAGACCAGGGGCATCGTTGATGCGTCTGGCCCGGCTGACGGCGCACAGGTTTCACCCTGAGCCTGGGCCTGCTCTTCCATGCCCAGATACGGGTTGATGTGGGCCTCCACCGGGCCCGGTCGATCGACTTCGGTTGAATCGATCTGCATCCACTGCGCTGCATCGGGATCGTCCGTGCGGCGCAGGAAGGCCGTACCCCGCACATCGGTGATGCGCTCGACCGGCTCGCCGGCGGCCAGGCGGTGGGCGATCTCGATGACGGCCCGCTCGGCATTGCCATAGAGCAGCAGATCGCAGCGCGAATCGAGCACCACCGAGCGGCGGACCTTGTCCTGCCAGTAGTCATAGTGGGCGATGCGCCGCAAAGACCCCTCAATGCCACCCAGGATGATGGGCACCCCCTTGTAGGCCTCGCGGCAGCGCTGCGAATACACCACGGCCGCCCGATCCGGCCTGCGGCCCGCGACCCCGCCCGGCGTGTAGGCATCATCCCGGCGAATCTTGCGATCGGCGGTATACCGGTTGATCATGGAATCCATGTTCCCGGCGGTCACGCCAAAGAACAGATTCGGCTGACCCAGCGCCTTGAAGGGCTCGGCACTCTGCCAGTCGGGCTGGGCGATGATGCCGACCCTAAAGCCCTGAGCCTCGAGTGTGCGGCCCACGATCGCCATGCCGAAGCTCGGATGGTCGACATAGGCATCGCCCGTCACCAGGATGATGTCGCAACTGTCCCAGCCAAGCGCGTCCATCTCGGCGCGCGACATGGGCAAGAAAGGCGCGGGCCCAAAGCGGCGGGCCCAATAGGGCCGCCAGGAGGTGATGGGCCGGGCTGTGGGCATCGTCCGGGCTTCTGACGGTGGCCGAGCCGGGCGGGTTTCGAGGGTCAAGACAGTTCATCCGGGAGAAAACCTCCGGATTGTCTCCCATCCTCACCGCCCTTCCCTCATGACCGCAGGCCACGAGGGGGCTGTTCAATCGAGCGTGATGTTCTCGCGCCGGATGACCTCACCCCAGCTGGCGGTCTCGGCCTTGATCCGGGCTGCAAACTGCGCTGGCGCGGTGAGCTCGACCGTACCCTGCCGCAGCAGGCCCTGCATCGCGGTGGCATCATTGCGCGCCGAGGCAATCGCGTTGTGCAGGATGTCGAGCACCGCACGCGGTGTGCCCATCGGTGCGAAGAGCCCGAGCCAGAAGGTAATCTCGACGCCGGGCAGGCCCGCCTCGGCCAGCGTGGGCACCTCGGGCAGATCGCGCCAGCGCGTGGGGCCCGTCACCGCCAGCGCCTTGAGCTTGCCGGCCTTGATGTTGGGCACCGTGACCGGCGTGTCGAGCAGCACGTCGATCTCCTTGCCCAGCAGACCAAGCTGGGCATTGACGCCGCTCTTGTAAGGCACATGACGGGTCTGAATACCTGCCTTGTTGTTCATCATCTCAAAGCCGAGATGAGCCAGATTGCCCGGCCCGCCCGAGCCATAGGTCAGCGCACCTGGCTTGCTGCGCGCGAGCGCCAGCAGGTCATTGAGCGAATTGACCCCAGAGGTGCGATCGCCCGCTGGATTGACCACCAGAATGAAGGGCGCCGACACCGCCCTGGACAGCGGCACAAAGTCGCGCTCGGGCACATAGGGCAACTTGCGATAGATCTGCGGATTGACCGTGATGCTGCTGGAGTTGGTCACCAGCAGGGTGTAGCCATCCGATGCCGCGCGAGCCACCTCGGCTGCGCCGAGCGAGCCATTGGCGCCGGCGCGATTTTCAACAGTGACGGGCTGGCCCAGTACCGTGCGCAGATGCTCGGCCAGTGCGCGCGAGATACCGTCGGTGGCGCTGCCGGCCGGAAAGCCGGTGATCAACCGGATGGGCTTGTTGGGCCAGGATTGCGACTGCGCGCGGGCTGCGGGCAACGCCGCGATCGTGCTCAGCCCGCCCAGACCGGCCGCAGCCAGAATCCGGCGGCGGTTGACCGCTGATGCCTCTCTTGAATCATCCATCTGTGCTCCTTGTCAGGCACCAGCCTGCTGGCTCGCGCAACCCTGCGGGCTCACGCAACTGAACGAAAGACCCCGGGGGTGCTCACCGCACGCACTCCAGGGCCCTTGCATCATTGTCACTTGCCCACGAGATAGAGCGACAACGCTGGCACGGTCACCACGATCAGCAACCAGAACAGCATGATGATCACGAAGGGAATGCAGGCCTTGGTGATCCTCACGAACGATTCCTTGAAGGCCGCCATGGCCACGATCAGGTTCAGTCCCACCGGCGGCGTGAGGTAGCCGATCTCCAGGTTGGCAATCATGATGATGCCGAAGTGGATGGGATCGAAGCCCTTGGCCACGGCCAGCGGCTCGAGCAGCGGCGCGAGGATCAGGATGGCCGAACCCACGTCCATCAGGCAGCCCACGATGATCAGCAGGACGTTGATCAGGAACATCAGCATCCAGCGGTCTTCTATGGTGCCGACCAGTGCCTGCACCATGTGCTTGGGTGCACCGGAGTGATCCAGGATGGTGTTCAGGCTTCCCGCGATACACAGCAGCGGCAACAGCGTGGCCAGCAGCTTGACCGTCTCGAGCAGCACCTCATAGAACTCCTTGAAGTTCATCTCGCGGGTGGCGAAGTAGTGCCTGACTCTCTGCAGGCCGCTGGCCCCGGCGGGTGCGGGCGCCGCACCGTCCTTTTCATGGACCAGAAACTCGATCAGCAACGCATAGGCCAGACCCATGGCTCCGGCTTCGGTCGGGCTGAACCAGCCGAAGTAGATGCCTCCGATCAGGATGAAGGGCAGCAGCAGCGCAAAGATGCCCCCAAAGAAGGACTCAAGTGCCGCCTTGAGGGTGAGTTGCTCGCGCGGCATGTGGCGGTTCATGTAGAGCGCATAGGCCGAGAACAGCAGCGTGAGCAGCAGCCCCGGGCCGATGCCTGCAACAAACAGATGCGCGATGTTGCGCTCGGTCATGATGCCGTACAGGATCAGCGGAATCGAGGGCGGGATGATGATGCCCAGCGTGCCCGCCGAAGCCACTGCGCCGAGTGCGAAGTCCTTCTTGTAGCCCTTGGCCACCAGCGCCGGATACATGATGCTGCCGATGGCCAGCATGGTGACGATGGACGAGCCATTGATGGCGGCAAAGGCTGCACACGACAGCACGCAGGCAATGCCCAAGCCCCCGGGAATGGGGCTGGTGAGGGTGGCCATGATGCCGATCAGGCGCTTGGCGATCGAGCCCTTGGACATGATGTTGCCCGCGAGCATGAAGAGCGGAATCGAGAGCAGCACCTCACGATCGACCGTGAACCAGAAGTCCTGGATCAGGTAATCGATCTTGCTCTTGGCGATGAAAACATGGATGTAGGCGGTGGCCACCGCCAGCAACAGCACAAGGCTCTGGCGAAGCAACAACAGCAGGACGATGAGTCCGAGCAGAATGAGCCATTCCATCAGTGCATCTCCCCTTTGGGTTCCGGACGCAGCACAGGCAAGGCTGCGAACACCAGATGACGAATCGCCGATGAGAAGAACATCCAGGGCAGGATGAGCTGAATCGGCCAGAGCTTGATCGGAATGGCCATGCCGCGCTCGCCCAGGGCATGGGAACTCTTGACGAATTCAATGGCATACCAGCCCAGCGCGATGCAGATCGCCGCCGAGACCACATCGGAGATCCGCTCCATGTGCGGATCCCAGGCTGCAGGCAACCATTTGTCGGTGAACTGCGGACGCAGGTGCCCGCGCTCGGCGGTTACCAGTGCGAATCCCACCAGACCCGCAATCGCCGTGGCCCAGACCGCAAAACGCTGAGCCCCGAAAATGCCGTTGCCAAAGAATTCCCGCGCGATCACATCGGCAACCAGCGCCCCCGACCCCAGAAACAGGGTGAGTACGCAGACCGCGATCTCGATCCAGAGCAGGACCTTCAACAGTCCTCTCGTTGCATTCATCGTCCGTCTCCTGCCTTTGTTGTCAGTGCTTTACTTGCCACCCTTGGCGGCGAATTCCTGTTTGCCCTTCTTGATGGCAGCCCAGAGTTCATTGGCCATGCCGCCGATCTCCTTGACCATGCCCTCCTGGTTCGGCTCGACCAGCTTGGCCCACTCGGCCCTTTGCTCGGCGGTGAGTTCGTGCACGAAGCCACCCTTCTTGATGAACTCGGCCATCTTGGGCTTTTCGTCGTTGGCCACCTCGGTGCGCTGGCGTGCAGCAGGCACCGCAGACGCTTCAACCAGCTTCTTCTGGTCGGCGGTCAGGCCATCCCAGAGCCGCTTGTTGACCATCAGCGTTGAGCCGTGATGCAGATGTCGCGTCATGACGTAATGCGGCGCGCTCTGTGCGGCTGGCGTGGTGATGTAATACAGAAACGGTAGATCCGCACCCTCGACCAGACCACTTTGCAGGGCCGGAAAGAGCTCTGACAGGGGCAGTTGCACACCATTGACCCCGAGCGATGACCAGAACATCTTGGACGAAGGCGCGGGCGAGACACGCACCTTGGTGCCCTTGACGCTGGCGGGGGTCAGACAGGCCTTCTTGCAGACCACATCGTTCCAGCCCACCTCGCCCAGACCGATAATCACCAGCCCCTTGGACTCGTAAATTTTCTTCAGCACCGGCAGCGCATGCTGATCGGTCACATAGTCGCGTTCGGCGTTGCTGCGCCACAGGTAGGGCATGTTGAGAAGCGCGGCCTCAGGCACCAGCACAGAAGCCCCGGTGTACGAGACGCTACCCATCTCGAGACGGCCGCGAGAGAGTTGCTGGATGATCTCCTGCTCGCTGCCGACAAACAGGCGCTCGACCTTGATCTGCCCGGCTGCGCCAGTATTGATCTTGGACGCAACCTCATCGACATAACCGATCAGAACCGAGCCGGGCTGCGCCGCCGAGGCCAGTTTCCAACTTTGCTGAGCCGTAGCCGGAGCCGACAGGACAAGCGCGAGCGCGCAGGCTGTCACGATTCGCTGGGCGAATGTCTTCATGGGATCAGTCTCCTGGGCGGCACCCTTCGGGCGCCTGTCTTGTGTTTCTGACTGCAGTGTACCTGCAGAAAAGCACACTGCGTCAACGACCTGAAGGTTACCGAAAGATGGTTACCGAAAGACTGTGCCTCCAGTGGTCCGGTGCAGCCTCAAGGCGATCGCGACATCGCTTCAGGCGAGGGGTATGTAGGCCTTGTAACGCTCGCGCAAGGTGAGCTTGTGCACCTTGCCGGTGGCGGTCATGGGCAGGCTATCGACAAACTCCACCGCATCGGGCAGCCACCACTTCGCCACCTTGTCGGACAGATAGTCGAGCATCTCCTGCGCCGTGAGCTCAGCGCCCTGCTTGCGCACGATCAGCATCAGCGGGCGCTCCTGCCACTTGGGATGTGCGATGGCCACCACGGCAGCCTGCAGCACGGCCGGATGGCCCTGGGCGGTGTTCTCGAGCTGCACCGAACTGATCCACTCGCCGCCCGACGTGAGCACGTCCTTGGAGCGGTCGGTGAGTGTCAGATGCCCATGGGGATCAATGACCGCCATGTCCCCGGTGATCAGCCAGCCCTCATCATCGGTCGCGCTGCCGGGCCCGAGCTTGAGGTACTCCGATGCGATCCAGGGGCCTTTGACCCTCAGGTGGCCCACGCTCTCGCCATCCCGAGGCAGGGTGCGGCCCTCATCGTCGACGACCTTCATTTTCACGCCCACCACCGCACGGCCCGAGACCATCCGGCGCGTGACCCGATCCTCGAAGGACAGGTGATCGGTGCCCGGCTGCTGGGCCGCACTGCTGCCCATGAGCGCTTCGGTCATGCCCCAGGCCTGGGTGTAATCCACGCCATAGTCGCGCCCGAGGGTTTCGATCATGCTGCGCGGCGGTGCGGTACCACTCGACAGCGTCTGGCGCAGATGCGGCAGGGCCTTGCCGTTGCGTTGCATCCAGTCCATCAGGATCAGCCAGAAACTCGGCACGCCCGCGGTGATGGTGACTTTTTCTTCGTCGAAGAGCTGATAGAGCTGATCGGGTTCGTAGTTGCGCCCGGGCAGCACCAGCTTGCTGCCGGTGTAGGGCGCGGCAAAGGGCATGTTCCAGGCATTGCCATGAAACAGGGGGGCCATGGGCATCATGACCTCGAGCTGGCCTGCCGCATGGCCCGGAAAGAACTCGAAAGACGCCGCGAGCAGGGTCTGCAGATAGGCCGCCCGATGCGAGTACACCACCCCCTTGGGGTTGCCTGTGGTGCCCGAGGTGAAGCAGATGGTCGAAGCGCTACGCTCATCGAAGACCGGCCATTCCCAGGCCGCTTCATCCGGCTCGCTCTGGGCCTGCTCCTGCAGCAGCGTTTCGTAGCAGAGAACATTGTGCAGCCGCGTGGCCGGCATGCGTTCAGGTGCGGCCAGCACCACGATCTCCTGCACGGTCGGAATCCGGTCGGCGATCGACTCGACAATGGGCAGGGTCAGGGCATCGACAAACAGCATGCGGTCTTGCGCATGGTTGATGATGTAGACGAGCTGCTCGGCAAACAGGCGCGGATTGATGGTGTGCAACACCGCCTGCATGCCCGGAATGCCATAGAAGAGCTCGAAGTGGCGATGGGTATTCCAGGCCAGCGACCCCAGCGGGGTGCCGGGCGCGATACCGCGCGCAAGCAGCGCGCGGGCCAGCCGCTTCATGCGCCTCTCGGCGTCGCGATAGGTATAGCGATGCAGGTCGCCCTCGATTTCCCGGGCAACCACCTCGACATCGCCATGATTGAGCGCCGCATGCTCGATGAAGTGCGACAGCAGCAGCGGCTGGTCCATCATCAGGCCCGCCATCGCGGGCGGTGGCAGGGTGGCGCTCATGCTCAGGCCGCCTCGGTCGTGGCAAATCCCTCGTAGCCGTTGGCCACCACCTGGTTGCACTTCTCGACATACGGCGGAAAGCCGAGCAGCGGCATGAACACCCGGCTCTTGCCGGGCACATTGGCACCCAGGTACCAGGAGTTGCACTGCGGATACAGGGTACCGCCTGCCACCTTGTTCACATGCTCGACCCAGGCGGCCTGCGCCTGCTCGGTTGCTTCGATGGTCCTGCGACCCGTGGTGCGCATCCAGTCGATGCATTGTCCGATCCAGTTCACATGCTGCTCGATCGAGACGATCATGTTGGTCAGCACTGACGGACTGCCCGGGCCCGAGATGGTGAAGAGATTGGGAAATCCGTGCACATTCAGACCCAGGTAGGTGCGCGGCCCGGCGCTCCAGGCCTCGCGCAGGCTCAGGCCCTGGCGGCCACGGATATCCACCTTGAGGATGGATCCGGTCATGGCATCGAAACCCGTGGCATAGACGATGTCATCGACCTCGACATGCTGGCCCGCCGCCCGCACACCCGTGGGGGTGATCGCCTCGATGCCCGTGCCCCGGATATCCACCAGCTTCACATGCGGCAGGTTGTAGGTCTGGAAGTAATCGGTATCCACGCACATGCGCTTGCAACCCATCACCTGGGTCGGACTCAGCAAGTCGGCGACCTTCGGATCCTTGACCGTCTCGCGAATACGCGCCCGCAGGTACTCGGCACCCACCTCGTTGGCCTTGGCATCGAGCAGCAGATCGCCATAGGCGCCGGTGAAGACCAGCCCTCCGGTCTTCCAGCGCCGCTCGAACTCAGCCTGGCGTTCGTCCTCGGACACCGAGAACACCGATTGGTCATTGCGAGGCAGGGCCGACCCAAAGGCGCCGGGCATGCGGCTGTTGCGCTCGCGAAAGGCGGCGTAGTCCTGCTTGATGCGCGCCTCATAGTCGGGATCAAGCGGCGTGTTGCGCGCCGGCACCGAATAGTTGGCCGTGCGCTGAAAGACCGTCAGCGAGGCGGCCTGCCTGGCGATGATGGGAATGCTCTGGATGGCCGACGATCCCGTGCCGATGACGGCCACACGCCGCCCGGTGAAGTCCACCGGCTCATGCGGCCACTGGCCGGTATGAAAGCTGCGCCCCTTGAAGGTATCGCGACCTTCGAACTGCGGCAGGTTGGTCGATGACAGGCAGCCCGTGGCCATCACCAGAAAACGACCGCGCACCGAATCGCCCCGATCGGTGCGCACCGCCCATTCATTGCGGCTCTCATCGAAGACCGCCTCGTTCACGCGGGTCTGAAAGCGCATGTCGGCCCGCAAGCCATAGCGATCCGCCACATGGTTGGCATAGGCCAGGATTTCGGGCTGAGGTGCAAACCGCTCACTCCAGCGCCATTGCTGCTGCAGCGTGTCGTCAAACTGGTAGGAATACTCCATGCTCTCGACGTCGCAGCGCGCGCCCGGATAGCGGTTCCAGTACCAGGTCCCCCCCACGCCGTCACCCGCCTCGAACACGCGGGCGGTGAATCCCAGACGGCGGGCGGTGTGCAGCATGTACATCCCTGCGAACCCGGCACCCACGATCACCAGATCAAAGCGCGTATCGGTCTCGGCGGGCTCCTTGCGCGGCATGCGCGCAATCGTCACCTGGCTGGCATCCACAGTCATCGTCATCTCCTCGTGTGTTCTAGGTCTCGTCGAGCGGTGCTCGACCGGGGCTCCGAACCCCTTGGGCGTATCGATCGCTCTGCCCCCTGGGTCTATCGATAGATCAGGCTGCCATCATCGAGATCAACCCGCGGCATGGTCTCTTTCTCGGTGGGATAGTCCTGGCCGTGGCGCCATGGATCGCGGTTGCCCTGGCGCGGCAGCAGATGCAGGCCTCGCATGATGTAGCCCGGATTGAAGTTCTCGGGATCGACCCAGGGCTTGAACTGCATGTCCATGTCCTGCTCGCGCAACTGCGGCACCACCAGACTGGCGCCCTTGTCCTGCATATGCCCCAGCAGACGGCAGACAAAATCGCCGATCAGATCGGCACGCAGCGTCCAGCTCGCCCGGAAGTATCCGAAGACCCAGACCATGTTGGGCACCCCAGTAAACATGGTGCCGTTCCAGGTCACGGTGCTTGCAAAGTCCAGCGGCTGGTCATCCACCCGGAAATCAACATCGCCCAGCACATTCAGATTGAATCCGGTGGCGGCCACGATGACATCGGCGGCCAGGGTTTCGCCCGACTTGAGCAGCAACCCGTCGCGGGTGAAGGTCTCGATTTCGTCGGTCACCACCGAGGCCTTGCCCTTCTTGACCGCCTGAAACAGATCGCCATCAGGGATGAAGGCAATGCGCTGCTTCCAGGGCGCATAGCGCGGCGAGAAGTGCTTCTCGACATCGAAGTCCTGGCCCAGAAAATGACGCACGCCGCCGAGCAGCTCCTTGCGCACCACTTCGGGCTCGGTGGCGCAGCGCCGATGAAAGACCGCGCCGTCATGCAGGATCTTGCGACGCACGATCTCGTGGATCCATTCTTCCTTGATGTCGAGTTCACGCAGGGTGTCAGCCAACTGATTGGCATTGCGCCCCGTGATGAAGTAGGTCGGCGAGCGCTGCAGCATGGTCACATGCGCCACCTGATCCGCCACAGCCGGCACCACCGTGGCCGCAGTGGCGCCTGAGCCGATCACCACCACGCGCTTGCCGGTGAGGTCGAGATCCTGGGGCCATTCCTGCGGATGCACGATCTGGCCGGCAAAGTCGGACATGCCCGGCCACTGGGGCATGTAGCCCTTCTGATGGCGGTAGTAGCCCTGGCACATCCACAGAAACCGCGTGGCCACCTGAAGGGTTTGCCCGGTATCGGTGCGCTCGACATCGAGGGTCCACAACCGGGTTTGGGTGCTCCAGCGGGCGGTCTTGACGGTGTGGTGATAGCGGATATGCCGATCGATGCGGTTTTCGTCGATCACTTCCTGCATGTACTGCAGGATCTTTTCGGCCGTGGCAATCGGGGCACCAGTCCAGGGCTTGAACCGATAGCCAAAGGTGTAGAGGTCGCTGTCGGAGCGAATGCCCGGATAGCGATGGGTGCGCCAGGTGCCACCAAAATCGCCCTGGGTTTCGAGCACCAGAAACCGCGTTCCGGGCCGCTGGGTGAGCAGATGATAGGCGCCACCCACGCCCGAAATGCCGGCGCCGACGATCAGAACGTCAAAGGTTTCAAGGCCCGCTTCGGCCTCACGGGCCGCTGCAGGGGTACGCTCAGGTGCAATCACCTCGGTCATATCGGTCTCCTCCGGATTCATCCGGACGCATTCAAACGCACAGGGATGAAAGTGTACTGCGACGTAGCACCGCAGACTCGGTCGGACTCGGGAGCCCATTCACCGGCGAGGTGTCGGCGAATGGGCCGGCGAAAGGGCCGGCGAAAGGGCCGGCCCCACAGTACCGCCGGCGCAATCCCGTCAGCCTGGTGCGGGGGTGCCCTCGACAAACTGGCGGATCAGCGCCACGGTGGCCTGGGGATGGTCATAGTTGGGGGAGTGCCCCACGC
>JBKCEY010000477.1:0-1033 GCA_046304115.1 Burkholderiales bacterium
TTTCTGAAGTTGCCGCCTACCTCGTGAGGGCTGACCGGAGTATTCTTCACGGGTCTGCAAGGACACCTCCAGGAGACCTATCGTGAACACCATGGCCGATGCGGTGCATGCTGCCCGCGCAATCGATCTCGCCACACTCGACGTGGGCGACCCAAAGCGATTCAAGAGCGACACCATCGGCGCAGTCTTTGACCGACTGCGGCATGAAGACCCCGTTCACTGGTGCGCCGATGGCGGCCCGATGCGCGGCGCTTACTGGTCGGTGACTCGCTTCAAGGACATCATGGAGGTCGAAGTCAACCACGATGTGTTCTCGTCGGATGTCTGGCTGGGCGGCATCACGATCCGCGACATTGATATGGAGCACCGGCGGCCCAACTTCATCTCCATGGATCCGCCTGAGCATGATGAGCAGCGCAAGGCGGTGAGCCCCATCGTGGCCCCGGCCAATCTGGCCGAAATGGAGGCTACCATTCGCGAGCGTACGCAAAGCGTGCTGGACAGCCTTCCGGTGGGCGAGACCTTCAATTGGGTGGATCAGGTGAGCATCGAGCTCACCACCCGCATGCTGGCCACGATCTTCGATTTTCCGTTTGAAGACCGCCATTTGCTGACCTACTGGTCGGATGTGGCCACCACCGACATCACCTCGGGTGGCCCCATCGATAGCGATGAAAAGCGGATGGCCGAGCTGGGCAATTGCCTGGTCTACTTTCGCAGGCTCTGGGAAGAGCGCATCGCCCAGCCGCCGCGCACCGACCTGATCTCGATGCTGGTCCATGCTCCAGCCACACGCGACATGGATGCCAAGACCTTCCTGGGCAACCTGATCCTGCTGATCGTGGGTGGCAACGACACCACGCGCAACTCCATGAGCGGTGGTCTGCTCGCGATGCTCGAGAACCCCGCGGAGTTTGAAAAGCTCAAGGCCAATCCGGCGCTGATCACCAATGCCGTGTCCGAGATCAGTCGCTGGCAGACGCCGCTGTCTCACATGCGCCGCACGGCCAAGTCCGACTATGTGCTGAACGGC
>JBKCEY010000478.1:0-1341 GCA_046304115.1 Burkholderiales bacterium
CTGTTGAGCATTGCCACGACGGCGCTTGCGCAGGCTGCCGACTGGAAGCCGCAGCGCCCAGTCACCCTGATCGTGCCGTACAGCGCCGGCGGCGGAACCGACGCGCTGGCGCGATTTCTGGCCCGTGAGCTGTCCCGCACCTGGGATGTCGCCGTGAATGTCGAGAATCATCCGGGAGCCGACGGACTGATCGGATCGCGCCGCGCCATCGAGGCCAAACCCGACGGCCACACACTGCTGGTGCAGTTGCCCTCCCTGTTGCTCAACCGGCATGCGCCTGGTTTCAAGGGCGCCGACCCCGCCACCCAGGTGCTTCCGGTGTCAGCTTTCGCGGTGCTCTCGGGCGTCGTGGTGGCCCATGTCGGGATTCCGGCCAACACCATGGGCGAACTGATGAACTACTGCAAGACCGCTGCAAAGCCCTGCTCCTTTGGCACCACTGAAAACACCGCACGCATGAGAGCCCGAATGCTGGCCGAAGACGTGCCCTCGATGGTGATCGTGAATTACAAGGGCGGCGGGCAGCTGATCACCGATCTGGTCAGCCGCAACCTGGATGTGGCCCTGATGGGTTACACCGCAGTCATCCCCCACATGAAGAGTGGCTCCCTCAAGCTCATCATGACGGTCGGCAAGGAACGCTCGCCAGTCATCCCTGATGTGGCCGCATCAATCGAATCGGGATTTCCGAACATGACCTCGGAGACCTGGTACGCCCTGTTTGCCCCGCCCGGAACCCCTGCCCCGGCAATTCAGGCGATCGCAACGGCCGTGCAGTCGGCCACGCGCGACGAGGGTTTTCGTCGATCGATCGCGACACTGGGCGCAACACCCATCGGCAACACCCCTGAGCAGTTTGCCCGCATGCTTGAGGAAGAAACCCGCCGGCTCGCCGATCTGGTGCGTCGCTATCCGATCCAGTGATCCAGTGACCTGGCCAACCCTCCCATCGACCCTGCCACTTCGAGACCTGCCATGACCCGAGCCTTTCGTCTTCGCACCCTGCTCTCCCAGAACAAGCTGATCGTGGCGCCCGGCGTGATCGACGGCATCACAGCCAAGGCGGTTGAGCGGGCGGGATTTGCTGCGGCCTACATGACCGGTGCAGGCACTTCGGCCACCCTGGGCTACCCCGACTATGGTTTGCTCACCATGACCGAAATGGTCGCCAATGCGACCCGCATCACCAACGCCATGAGCCTGCCTCTGATCAGCGATGCCGACACTGGCTATGGCAACGAGCTCAATGTGTATCGCACGGTGCAGGAATTCGAGCGGGCGGGCGTGGCGGCGATTCATATCGAAGACCAGGTCTTTCCCAAGCGCTGCGGACACCTCGAC
>JBKCEY010000479.1:0-16878 GCA_046304115.1 Burkholderiales bacterium
GCCAGGCAGACCAGCATCAGGATGATGAAGGGAATGGCCGCCTTGACCAGCGTGCCGAAGGATTGCTTGAAGGCACTCATGGCCACGAGCAGGTTCAGCCCGACCGGCGGGGTGAGATAACCGATCTCCAGGTTCAGGATCATGATGATGCCGAAGACCACCTTGTTGAAGCCATAGGCTTCAGCCACCGGCGCAAGCAGGGGCGCGAGCACCAGAATCGCTTCGCCGGTGGTCATGAGGCAGCCCACGATCAGCAGCAGTGCATTGACCATCAGCATGAACATCAGCGGACTGTCGATATAGCCCTGGATGAACTGCACCATGCTGGCAGGCACACGATGTTCGGTGAGCACGATGTTCAGGCTGAGCGCCACCGCCAGCACCGGAAAGAGCGAGCCCCCGAGTTTGGAGGCATCAAGCACCACCTCGTAAAAATCGCGCAGCTTGAGTTCCTTGTGAATGAAGATCTCAACCAGCATGGAATACACCAGGGCCACGGCCGCTGCTTCGGTGGCCGTGAAGTAGCCGCTGTAGATACCCCCCAGCAGAATCACCGGCATCATGGCCGCCCAGATGCCGCGCCGGCAGGCGGTGCCGAATTCCTGCAGGCTGAAGCGCTCGGGCTTCATCTTTCGGTTGAACCAGATCGCATACAGCGACAGGGCAAAGGTGAGCAGCAGCCCGGGGCCTACGCCCGCTGCAAAGAGATCGGTCACCGAGGTCTCGGTCACCAGCCCATAGATGATCATCGGGATCGAGGGCGGGATGATGATGCCCAGCGTGCCGCCCGACATGATCGCGCCCAGCGTGAACTTGGTGTCGTAGTTGGCCGCCTTCATGGCCGGATACATCACGGTGCCCACCGCCAGCATGGTCACGATCGATGAGCCCGAGATCGCTGCAAATACCGCACAACTCAGAATGCAGGCCACCGCCATGCCGCCAGGCAGTGGTCTCGTGATGGCCTGCAGGATGGCCACCAGCCGCTTGGCGGTGGTGCCCTTGGTCATGACGTTGCCGCACAGGATGAAGAGCGGAATCGACAGGATCACTTCCTTGTCGAGGCCCACCCACATGTCCTCGATGATGTAGTCGAGTTGGCCCCGTCCCCAGATCAGCTGTACGGCGGCCGATACCGCCAGCAGCGTGACCAGCAGGGGCTGGCGAATGACCAGCATCGCCAGCACAAGGCCCAGGATGAGCATGGCATTCATTCCTGGAACTCCGGTGGAATCGGGCGTGCCGAGGGATAGATCGCGTAGATGAGATAGCGACCTGCTGCCGAGAGAAAGCCTACCGGGATGGCCAGTTGAAACGGCCAGACCGACCAGTTGAGGATGGGCGCGCGCAGGTCGGTTTCCATGGACGACATCACGAACTCAAACCCGAACCAGGCGACAGCAACCAGGAACACCCCGGTAAAGAGATCGGCGAACCGGTTCATGGCCGTGCCCCATGCCGCCGGAATCCAGCCGAAGGCCACGCGCGGAACCAGATGGCTACCGGTCGCGGTGGCAATGCCGATACCGCAGAAGCTGCCCACCACGAGCGCGTAGACCGACATGCGCTGAGAGGAAGGAATGCCGGTCGCGCCCAGCGGATAGCCCAGGGCCTTGGCCACCGGCCCGACAAACTCACGCCCGAAGACATCGAGCACCAGAATGCCGGCGATGAATCCAAAGGCCGCCACGGCTGCCCAGCATTCAATACGATGCCAGGAGCGCAGGATGGCCTGCAATGCAGGCGGCGCGGGCTGCGTGCCTGAATGGGTCTCGGTCATGAAGTCTCCTCAGCCTCAACTTCCGGTGTCTGAGCCAGCCTCTCGGCTGAGATCATTCCGCGCACACCGACCGGCGCGTGATCCTGATGGGCAGCCAAGAGGTGCGCTTCGACGCACCTCGTTCAGGCCCATATGACGGGGGCGTTCGTCTCGATGCCTGGCCGGGTTACCTGGCGCAGCTCTTGCGGCCGGCTTCCATGCGCGAGAACAGCGTCTCGCTGTCGCCACCGATGGCCTTGACCATCGCAGGCCACTCCTTGGTGAGCGCCTTGCGCCATTCGTCGCGCTGCTCGGTGGTGGGCTTGATCATCTGGCCGCCACCCTTCACATGCATGCCCCACAGGACTTCTTCGAAGCCCCGGATTTCCTGACGCAACTGGTTGGCCGGACGACGCTCAACCGCGCGCATCAGGGCCGCCTGCTGGTCCTTGGGCATCGCATCAAAGGTGCGCTTGTTCATCATGATGATGCCCGGTGAGTCTGACACCGCCAGTCGGGTGGCCGTGGTGGCGACCTTGTTCAGGCCCGAGGGCAGATAGAAGGTGATCACCGTGGCGGTAGCCTCCACCAGACCGGTCTGAAAGGCCGACGTGATCTCGGTGATGCCCACGAAGCTGGGGTTGGCTCCAAGCGCCTGCCAGAACATCGAGCTGACTTTGTGGGCAGCGGCTGAGGCCTTGATGCCATTGACATCCTTGGGTGACACAAACGGGCGCTTGCCCATGATGTCCACCGTGCCGACCTCGGTCCAGCCGAGGAACTGAACACCTTTCTTGGCCAGCGAGTCGCTCACGAACTTGGTGACCAGCGCGGTGTCCAGGGTGCAGTCCTGTTCGGCGGGCGACTGGAAGTAGAACGGCAGGGCAAAGAGGCCGAGCTCGGGCACCAGCAGGGCGACCGCCCCTGATGAGAAGCCGCCCATGTCAATCCGCCCCCGCGCCACCTGCTGAGCCGTGTCCTGCTCGTTGCCCAGCTGAGCAGCAATGAACTGATCGATCTTGATGTTGCCCTTGCTTTCTTCCTCGACGTCCTTGGCAAAGCGCTCGAGCTGGGTGACCCAGGGAGTCTTGGCGGGTGCGCCCGTGGTGTAGCGCAGCGTGAGGGGTTTGGGCTGGGCCGATGCCGGCAGGGCAATGGCGCCCAGTGTGCATACGCAGGCAGCAGCAAGCGCGCGCTGCAACAGGGTCTTGGTCATGGACGTCTCCTTGGAATGCCCGGCGTCTAGGCCGGGTCTGGTGTATCGGACTGTCTCGCAGTTCGAAACGAAGCGCAAGTGCCACAGCGAAACGAAATGCAGGTGCCACGCCGGGTCGCCGGTGCGATTCAGGTCGCGGCGCTATCGCAGCAGATGCAATAAACTCGGTACACAAGGGTCTGGGCAGGATCAGTCCTCAGACCTCAGACCAACGAACAGGGAGACCCCATGGACGCGCTCAACACCCGTTCCAGCGCCACGATCGACGAGATGCGCAGCCGCATCGGAACCGACTTCGGCCACTCAGACTGGATCACCATCGATCAGGCCATGATCTCGGCGTTTGCCACGCTGACCCTGGACGAGTACTTCATTCACACCGATCCGGTCAGAGCGGCCCGTGAGACACCTCACGGGGGCACCATTGCGCATGGGTTTCTCACCCTGTCGCTGTGCGCCCAAATGGCCTATCAGGTCTGTCCGGTGGTGCAGGGCACCAAGTCCGGCGTCAACTATGGCTTCAACCGCCTGCGCTTCGTGGCGCCGGTGCGCAGCGGCAAGCGGGTGCGCACGCATTTCCGGCTCAAGGATTTTGAAGTGCTGCCCGCGCGCTGGAATGCCACCTGGGAGATCAGCGTGGAAATCGAGGATGAGGGCAAGCCTGCCATCGTGGCGGAATGGCTCAATGCGGGGTTCATCTGAGTCGTCCGCAGGATCTGCGCATCGTGCAGGGCTCCCGGGATGGCGGGCGTGATTTCAGCGTGCCGATCTCGGCCGAACCCTGTACGATGCCGCGAAAAGGGACTCGCGGCGGTCGAATGACCCGACGCGCGCCCTGAACAGTCAGACACACAAACCGAGCGCACGCCGATCGAGCGTGCCGCCCCAGGGAGATTGCAGTGCAGCCAACCCGAACGGCCGAGCCCGACTACTTTCACAAGGTCGTTGATTGCCAGTGGGCCTGTCCGGCCCACACCCCCGTGCCGGAGTACATCCGGCTGATCGCCCAGGGCCGCTACGACGATGCCTACATGGTCAACTGGGTGAGCAATGTCTTTCCCGGCATCCTGGGGCGCACCTGCGACCGGCCCTGCGAACCGGCCTGCCGCCGGGGCCGGGTTGAAGAAAAGAATCTGCTCAAGCCCGAGCCCGTGGCGATCTGCCGTCTCAAGCGGGTGGCGGCAGACCATAAGGGCGATGCCATCAACGGCAAGATGCCCAAGGCCGCGCCGAGCAACGGTCGCAAGGTGGCCTGCGTGGGTGGAGGCCCGGCCTCGCTCACCGTGGCACGCGATCTGGCCCTTCAGGGCTATCAGGTCACGGTCTTTGAAGGTGAGGCCAAGGCGGGTGGTTTCATGTGGAGCCAGATTCCTCGCTTTCGCCTGCCCGAGACCGTGATCGATGAAGAGACAGGGTATGTCTTTTCGCTGGGCGCCGAACTGCGCGCCAACACCCCGGTGACCTCCATGAAGGCCCTGATGGGCGAAGACTGGGATGCCATCTTCGTAGGATGCGGCGCGCCTCGCGGCCGTGATCTGGAGATTCCGGGTCGCACTGAGGCTGCGGCCAACATTCATGTCGGCATCGAGTGGCTGGCCTCCGTGTCGTTTGGTCATGTGACCAAGGTCGGCAAACGCGTGATCGTGCTCGGTGGCGGCAATACCGCCATGGACTGCTGCCGTTCGGCCCGCCGGCTGGGTGCTGATGAGGTCAAGGTGGTTGTGCGAAGCGGCTTTGAGGAGATGAAAGCTTCGCCCTGGGAAAAGGAAGACGCCCTGCATGAGGGCATTCCCATCATCAACTTCCATGTACCCAAGGCTTTCGTGCACGATGCCAGCGGCAAGCTCACCGGCATGAGCTTCGAGATCGTGAAGGCCGAATACGATGCCAAGGGGCGTCGCAACCTCGTGCCTACCGGCGAGCCGGATGTGGTGTTCGAATGCGATGAAGTCCTGATCGCCGTCGGCCAGGAAAACGCCTTTCCCTGGATCGAGCGGGAGTCTGGCATTGAATTTGATCGCTGGGGTCTGCCGGTGCTGGGCGAAACCACCTTCCAGAGCAGCGTGCCGCGCGTGTTCTTCGGGGGCGATGCAGCCTTCGGTCCGAAGAACATCATCACCGCGGTTGCCCACGGCCATGAGGCGGCGGTGTCGATCGACCGTTTCCTCAATGGCGAGGATGTCTCGCGGCGGCCCCCGCCCATGGTCAACCTGGTCTCTCAGAAAATGGGGATCCATGAGTGGAGCTATGACAACGCGGTCACCGAGGATCTGCGCCACAAGGTGCCCTGGGAGAAGGCCGAGAAGGCGCTCTCCAGCATCAAGATCGAGGTTGAGCTCGGCTTTGACCTGCCCACGGCCTTCAAGGAGGCCGAGCGCTGTCTGAACTGTGATGTGCAGACGGTGTTCAACAGCAAGCTGTGCATCGAGTGCGATGCCTGCGTCGACATCTGCCCCATGGACAGCATCACCTTCACGCCCAATGGCGAGGAGGCTGATCTGCGGGGCCGGCTCAAGGCGCCTGCAACCAACACCTCGCAGGATCTGTACGTGAGCGTGGAGATGAAGACCCGCAACGTGATGGTCAAGGATGAGGATGTGTGCCTGCACTGCGGTCTGTGCGCAGAGCGATGCCCGACCGGTGCATGGGACATGCAGAAATTCCTGCTCAACACCACCAAGGCGGGCGAAGCCTGCCGCGACGCGAACCTGCCCGCGCAGGTGGAGGTCACTGCATGAAGCGCATCGAAGCCGTCAATGATTTCGTCATCAAGTTCGCCAACGTCAATGGCTCGGGTTCGGCCTCGGCCAACGAGCTCTTTGCCAAGGCCATCCTGCGCATGGGTGTGCCGGTCAGCCCGCGCAACATCTTTCCGTCGAACATCCAGGGGCTGCCGACCTGGTACGAGGTGAGGGTCTGCGAGCGTGGCTGGCTCGGACGCCGCGGTGGCATCGACATGATGGTGGCCATGAATCCGCAGACCTGGAAGCAGGATGTGGCCGAGATCGAACCCGGGGGCTACCTGTTTTACGACAGCACGCGGCCCCTGCCGGCCTCGGCCTTTCGCGATGACATCCATGTGATCGGCATGCCGGTCACGGCGATCTGCAACGCGGCCTATGAGGATCCGCGTCAGCGCACGCTCTTCAAGAACATCATGGTGCTGGGAGCGCTGTCGGTGCTCATGGATGTCGATCCTGCCGTGATCGAAAAGCTCTTCTCCGAGCAGTACAAGGGCAAGGAGCGTTTGCTCGAATCCAACGTCAGGGCCCTGAATTCGGGGCGGTCCTTTGCACAGGAACATCTGTCGGGGCCGATCGGGCTGCGCGTGAAGGCCGCCAATGCGGTGGGCGATCGCATCTTCATGGAAGGCAATGCCGCTGCAGCCCTGGGCTGTGTGTATGGCGGGGCGAGCGTGTGTGCCTGGTATCCGATCACGCCGTCTTCCTCGGTGGCCGAGGCCTTCCAGAGCTACTGCAAGAAGTTTCGTCACGAATCCGACAGCGGCCGGGCGCGCTATGCCATCGTGCAGGCCGAAGACGAGATCGCTTCGGTGGGCATGATCACCGGTGCGGGCTGGAATGGCGCGCGCGCCTTTACGGCCACCTCGGGCCCGGGCATCTCGCTCATGACCGAGTTCATCGGTCTTGCCTACTTCGCCGAGATTCCGTTTGTGATCATCGACGTGCAGCGTGGTGGGCCTTCCACGGGCATGCCCACCCGCACCCAGCAGGCCGACCTGATCGCTGCTGCCTATGCCTCGCATGGCGATACCAAGCATGTGATGCTGCTGCCCCAGGATCCTTCAGAGTGCTTTGAGCATTCGGCGGTCGCACTCGAACTGGCCGAGCAGTTGCAGACCCCGGTCTTTGTGATGACCGATCTCGATATCGGCATGAACCAGAGGCTGTGCCCGCCGCTGCAGTGGGATGACAGCAAAGGCTATGACCGGGGCAAGGTGCTGAGTGCCGAGCAACTCGATGCCGGGTTCGATTTTGGTCGTTACAAGGATGTCGATGGCGATGGCATTCCGTGGCGCACCCTGCCCGGCACGCATCCCACCAAGGGCAGCTACTTCACCCGAGGCACGACCAAGGATGCCTATGCGCGGTATTCCGAGGCGGGCCCCGACTACACCTACAACGTGCAGCGACTGCTCAAGAAGTTCGAGACTGCAGCCAATCTGGTGCCTCAGCCGCTCGTCAAGCCTGCAGCGCGCGCCACGCGCCGCGGCGTGATCTACTTCGGCTCCACCTCACCCGCCATGGATGAGGCCCTGGAGGCGCTGTCCGCACAGGGCGTGCATGTCGACGCCATGCGTCTGAGGGCCTTCCCGTTTCCGCAGAGCGTGTCCGATTTCATTGCAGACCACGATGTGGTCTACGTGGTCGAGCAGAATCGCGATGCCCAGATGCGCACCCTGCTCATCAACGAACTCGAGATCGATCCGCGCCGGCTCATCAAGGTGCTGCACTTTGATGGCACGCCGATCACAGCGCGCTTCATCACCCGGGCGATTGCAGACCATGCGGGCGTCAAAGCAGGAGCGGCCCCACAAACAGGTACGAGCAGCGCCGCTTCGGTGACCCTTCAGGAGACCGCGAAATGACCTATATCGCCAAGCCCCGACTTCACCATCCCACGCTCGAGCGCAATGCGGTCGGCTACACCCGTCGTGATTACGAAGGCAAGATCTCCACGCTGTGTGCCGGCTGCGGACACGACTCGATCTCGGCGGCCATCATCCAGGCGGTCTGGGAGCTCGATGTGCAGCCGCACCGGGTGGCCAAGCTCTCGGGTATCGGCTGCTCGAGCAAGACGCCCGATTACTTCCTGGGCGCGAGCCATGGTTTCAATACCGTGCACGGGCGCATGCCCAGCGTGCTCACCGGTGCAGCGCTGGCCAACCGTGAATTGCTCTATCTGGGCGTCTCGGGTGATGGAGACTCCGCCTCGATCGGCCTGGGTCAGTTTGCCCATGCCATGCGGCGCGGTGTGCGCATGGTCTATATCGTCGAGAACAATGGTGTGTACGGCCTGACCAAGGGGCAATTCTCGGCCACTGCCGACAAGGGCAGCCGCAGCAAGAAGGGTGCAGTCAACAGTGATGCACCGGTCGACCTGGTGGGGCTGGCGCTGCAGCTGGGCGCCACCTATGTCGGGCGCGGGTTCTCGGGCGACAAGGCGCAACTGGTCCCGCTCATCAAGGGCGCCATTCGCCATGGCGGCGCAGCCTTCATCGATGTGATCAGCCCCTGCGTGGCCTTCAACAACCACGAAGGCAGCACGCGCAGCTACGACCATGTGCGCGAGCACAACGAGGCGGTGAGCCGCATCGATTTCATCGACCTGGCCAAGGAGGTGGTGGCGGAACCCGGCCCGGGCGAGGTGATCAACCTGCCTCAGGCCGACGGCTCGATGATGAAGCTCCGCAAGCTGCGCGCCGACCACGACCCCACCGATCGGCGCGGCGCCATGAACCATATGCAGGCCATGGCCGAGGCAGGCGAGATCGCCACGGGGCTGCTGTATGTGGACCCAGAGGCCAGCGACCTGCATGCCGCCATGAACACCGTGGCTGAGCCGCTCAACCGTCTGGGCGCTGCAGAGCTCTGCCCCGGGGCTGCCGCGCTTGAGCGCCTGAATGATTCGCTGAGGTAGAACGGCTCAGCGCCGTCATGCGCTGCTGATTCGGGCTTCGCGACCCTCGATTTGCGAAGCCCGCGGTGTTTTGGGGGTCAGCTTGTCCACTCGCGCATGGTGCGCTTCATGAGCTTGCCATTGGCATTGCGCGGCAGGGGTTCGCTGCGCAGGCCGATCGCTTCAGGCACCTTGTAGTCGGCCAGCCGCTCGGCGCACCAGGCGCGTAGCACCTCTGGATCAGGAGCAGGCTGAGTGGTGTGCACAAAGGCATGCACCCGTTCGCCCAGTACCGGGCAGGGCACGCCGATCGCTGCGGCCTCGATCACGCCCGGATAGCCGGCCAGGGTGTTCTCGACCTCAACCGACCAGATCTTGTAGCCGCCGCGGTTGATCATGTCTTTCTTGCGATCGAAGATGCGCACGAAACCTTCGGCATCCTTGCTGCCCAGGTCGCCCGACTTCCAGTAGCCCCCGATGAACTCGCGCGCAGTGGCCTCGGGATTGTCCCAGTAGCCGGGCACGACGCAGGGGCCCGCGATCATGAGCTCGCCGGTCTCGCCAGGCGCAACCTCACAGCCCTCATCGTCGACGACGATGATGTCGACGCAGGGCAGGGGCCGCCCGACGCTGTCGAGATGCGCGGCCTGTTCGCCACGCGGCATCAGCGTCGCGGGTGAACTGGTTTCGGTGGCGCCGTAGGCATTCATGAGCGTCAGGCCCGGCACGGTGCCTGCCAGGGCCTCGATCGTGGCCTGCGGCATGGGCGCGCCGCCATAGGATCCGATGCGCCAGGCCGACAGATCGGTGCTCGCAAACTGAGGCTGCAACAGACAGAGCGCGTACATGGCCGGCACCAGCATGGTGTGGGTGATGCGCTCGCGCGAAGCAACCTCCAAAAAGTGGGCGGCCTTGAATTCGGGCATGAGGGTCAGCGAGCCGCCCACATGCCACATCGTCGTGATCATGGCGACCAGCCCGGTGACATGGCTGGCGGGCACGGCCAGGATGGAGCGTTCATTGTCGCCCAGTGCCATGACCTGCTGGTAGTGGATGCAGGAATGCACGATGCCAAAGTGCGTGAGCATGGCGCCCTTCGGGCGACCGGTGGTGCCCGAGGTGTAGAGCAGGCAGGCGACATCGTCCTCTGCCACGCGCGCGGCCTCGCCCACAGACACAGGCGTAACCTCGGAGCCCGCTTGAGTCGACAGCGCCTCGAGGGCTTCGGTTTCGATGCACAGCAGCCCGGGGTGCGTTTCGGGCGCAGCCACCCGATCGGCCAGGGCTGCGTCGTGCACGAGGGCCTTCGCCTTGCACTGCTCCAGTATGAAGGCCAGACCATCGGCCGACTCGCGGATGCTCACCGGGACCGTGACAGCCCCCAGCCGCTGGGCAGCCAGAAAGGCAATCACAAAGCCCATCCGATTGGAGACCATCAGCACCACACGGTCGCCGCGGCCAAGGCCCCGGGCGCGCCACAGGCCAGCTACCCGCGCTGCCCGCTGATCGAGTTCGCCATAGGTCAGGCGCTCGGTGGGGCTGCTGAGGGCTTCGCGTTCGGGGCCGCGCACGAGTGCCGCGCTGAACAGGTCATGCACAGATGCAGGTCGCTGGGCGTAGCAGCGCACGAGGCGGCTGCCATAGTGAATTTCGTGACGCAGGGTAAAGCGCTGATCCATGACGGACATCCGTGGTTAACGGGAGGCTGCAGATGATCGCATTCTCAGCAAGGTCCAGAGCGCGCCGGCCAGCGCCAGACCGGCACCCAGACGCAGGGCCTGCGCAGCGCCGATCCACTGACCGAGTTGACCAAAGACCAGACTGCCCAGCGGCATGGCGCCGATGAACAGACCCGTATAGATGGCCAGCACCCGGGCCCGGAAGGTCTCGTGCATGGTGGTCTGGATGGTCATGTTGGTGCTGATGGCCTGGGCAATCGTGCCGAACCCCACCATCACCATGCCCACCACGGCGCTCGGCATCCAGGGGCTGAAGGTAAAGATCGCGAGCCCCAGGCCCGCGCTGAGATTGCCCAGCAGCGCGGTGCGTTGCAGGTGTTTCACGCCCTGACCTGAGGCCAGCAGCAGGGCTGCCGTCATGGCGCCCCCTCCGGCGCACGACAGGAACAGTCCCACGAGCTCGGGGTGTTCTCCATGCAACTCGGCGACCGCCGCGGGCATGAGGGCACTGTAGGGCCCCACACCAAAGCCCATCAGGAAGACGCCAATCAGCATCAGGTGAATGACCCGGTCGCCGAAGGCATGTTGCCAGCCCTCGATGAACTGCTGCGCAAAGGAGGCCTGCGACTTAGGAAGAATCACGGCATCCGGGGTGCGGATGCGGTGCAGTTGCCACAGCGTGGCGCACAGCGTGACCGGATGCAGGGCCAGACAGGCGGCCTCGCCGAAGCCGCCCACCAGCAGACCACCCACCGCAGGTCCCACGAAGCGTGCGCCGTTGAGGGCCGCAGAGTGCAGGGCAACCGCATTGGGCAGCAGCGCCCGATCGCGGATCATGTCACCGATGAAGGCATGCCGGATGGGCACCTCACACGAAAAGAGCAGGCCACGAACGGCCGACAGGGCAATCAGCAGCGCGGGGGTCATGAGCTCGAGTGCAGTGAGCCCGGCCATGATCAGCCCGAGCAGGGCCACCGTGGCCAGCATGCCCAGCAACAGAAGACGCCTCGGATACCGGTCGGCAACCAGGCCCGCGATCGGGGACACGAATAGCGCCGGCGCCATCTGCACGAATCCGAGCACGCCGAGCAGGGCGATGGAGCCGGTCAGGCGATACGCCAGCCAACCCACCCCCACGCCATGCGCGAAGCTGCCGATCAGGGCAATCGACTGACCCAGGAAATACCGGCGAAAGGCCGGATGGGTCAGTGCCGGATAGCGGGCACTCAGTCGGCTGCTCATCGCAGTCGGCTACTCATCGCAACCGGCCGAGTCGCTCCAGATGCCAGGCCTCGTCGCCCAGCAGATTGGCCAGTCCGGCCAGCCGGCGAGCGGCCTGCCCAATCTCGGTGTCCATGGTCATGCCGATTGCGCCGTGCAGTTGCACGCCTTCCTGTCCGCACTGACGGGCAGCGGGCGACACGAAGGCCTTGGCGAGCGAGACCGCCCTACGTCTTGTGCCAGCCGAGTCGGACAGCGCATCGACCGCACTGAGGGCGATCGCACGCGATTGCTCGATCGCCACATAAAGATCCACCAGCCGATGGCGCAGCACCTGATTGGCGGTGAGGGGGCGACCGAACTGCTTGCGCTGCTGCAGGTAGTCCTTGGTCAGTGCGAGCACCCGATCCATGGTGCCCACCGCTTCGATGCAGACCAGCGCCGTGGCTTGGTCGATTGCGGCCTCGAGCGCGGGCCAGAGGCTGCCCGCAGGGCCCAGGCGGGCATGCGCAGGCACCTGCACGTCATGCAGACGAAGATCGGCGCTCTGACGGCCGTCGTAGGTGGGCAGCCCGTGGCGCGCAAGGCCTGCGGCATCGGGCGTCACGACAAACAGTGACAGGCCGTCGAGCGACCGCTCTTCGCCGTGCTCGCGGGCCACCACGAGCAGCGTATCGGCGTCTTCGCCACCCAGCACCAGTGTCTTCAGACCGTTGAGCTGCCCGCCGCCTGCAGGATGAGCCAGAGCCGTGGTCTGTATATCGAAGGCGTCATGACGGCCCTGCGGCTCCCAGGCTGCGAGCGCGACTCGGCGCGAGCCATCGGTCATGGCACGCAGCAGTTCGCCGGCCTGCAGGTCGCCGCCTTGATGCAGACGGGTGAGCAGGGGCTGGCACAGGCCCACCTGGGCCAGCCAGGGCTCAAGCGCCTGGGCCCGGCCCAGCGCCTCGGCCACGATGGCAGCATCCTGCACATCGCCAAAGCCGCCGCAGTCTTCCGGGGCACCCAGAGCCAGCCAGCCCATCTCTGCAAATTCTGCCCAGCGTTGTGCAGCATGGCCGTTGGCCGACTGTGCGGCTGCTTTGCGTTGCTCGAAGGTGTAATCGCGCTCGATATAGCGGGCTGCTGCATCGCGCAGCAGATTGCGCTCGTCGCTGTCGTTCGGGGATGTGGATTCGTTCATCTTGATCCGGAATCAAAAGTGGTGCGTCTCAAAGTCCCAGCACCTGCTTGGCCAGCAACTCATGCTGGACCTCGCTGCTGCCGCCGGCAATCGTGAAGCCACGGGTCATGAATCGGCGCGAAGAGGCCGTTGCCGCATAGGGATGCCGATCGATCAGGACCGAAGGCGCTTCCGGATCGGGCAACTCATGCAAGGCTCGCTCATCAAAGGTCAGCGTCTGCGGGCCCAGGGCGTCGACGGCGAGATTCTCGACATCCTGGATCAACTGACTGCCCACGAGCTTGAGCATGCCGGTTTCAGGGCCGAGTCGCTCGCCGGATTCTGCGCGCAGCCTGAAGCGCAGGACAGTGGCCGCGAGGGTCTCGAGACGGACCTCGAGTTCGTGAAAGCGCCGCGCAAACCAGGGCCTCTCGAACAGCATCACGCCCGCTTCCTGGACCGTCTCGCCGATGTGGCGAACCTTGGCCAGGCGGCGGCGATTCTCGGCCACCCGCGCGAGGTTGAGTCGCTCGAATTCCAGCAATGACTTGGCCAGTGTCCAGCCCTTGTTCTCTTCCCCCACGCGGTGCTCGACGGGGACCCGCACATTGTCGAAGAAGACCTGATTGAACAGATGCCAGCCATGAATGCCCACGATCGGGCGCAGGCTCACACCGGGCGAGGTCATGTCGATCAGCAGAACGCTGATGCCCTCCTGGGGTTTGGCAGTCACATCGGTACGCACCAGCGTGAAGATCCAGTTGGCCCGATGGGCGCCCGAGGTCCAGATCTTGCTGCCATTGACCACATAGTGCTGCGAGCCGTCCGCAGCGGTCTCGAGGATGGCCCGGGTGCGCAATGAGGCGAGATCCGAGCCCGACTCAGGTTCGGAATAGCCCTGGCACCAGCGGTGCTCCAGTTGGGTGATCGCAGGCAGAAAGCGCTGCTTTTGTTCCTCGGTGCCGAAGCGCGCAATCAGCGGACCGACCATCTCGAAGGTGATGCCGTTGACCTCAGGCGCGTGCCCCAGCACGAGCTCGTCGCTGAAGATCGCCCGTTTCCAGGCGGGCCATCCGGTGCCGCCCCAGGTTTGCGGCCAATGCGGCACCATCCAGCCCCGCTCGCCCAGCACCTTCAGCCAGGCGTTTTCTTCCGCGGCCGTGATCGCTATGCCCAGGCGTGATTTTTCACGCAGGACGGGCGGGATGTGATCGCGCACGAAGGCCCGGATTTCGGCACGAAAGGCCTCGGCTTCGCGTTCGCGATCACTGAGGGTGGGGTGTTGTACTGCCGGAGCCGAACCGGGGTCAGCATGCACGGGCGCGGCCGGTGAGGTCGTGTTCACTGAGGTGGCGTTCATTGGGGTGGCGTTCATTTCTGGGCTCCCCGGTGAAAGATGCGCTTGCCGATGGCGGCACGATGCACTTCAGAGGCGCCGTCGTAGATCCTGAAGGGCCGCAGACGTCGCATGATGAGCGCAAGGGGCTGGTCTTCACACATACCCACCGCACCGCAGATCTGGGCGGCACGATCGGCGACCCGGTTCAGGGCCTCGCTCACAAACACCTTGGCCATTGACGAATGGTGCCGGATGGATTCGCCGGCATCGAGCCGGCGGGCCACATCGGCGGTCATGACGCGGCTGGCGTAAAGATCGATGTGCGAATCGGCCACCATGGCCTGAATCTGCTGATGCTCGGACAGCTTGGCGCCGAAGGAATCCCGGCGCAGCGCATAGTCCTGCGCGAATTCGATCGCCCGCTCGGCCAGACCGATGCCGCGCATGCAGTGAAAGAGTCGGGCGCCTTCAAGCCGCAGCTGGGCGTAGTCAAAGCCGCGGCCCACCTCGCCGATCAGTGCATCGGCCGAGACCCTGCAGTTCTCGAACCGGATCTCGGCATGACCCCCATTGGAGAAGGGATCGATCGAGGGCACGGCCCGCACGATGTTCATGCCTGGATTCGCCGTGTCGACCAGGAACCAGGTGGCGCCTTCGGTGGTTCGGGTGACCACCAATGCAAAGGCCGAACCGATGGCCCCTGAGCTGAACCATTTGTGGCCATTGATGATCCAGCCATCGCCATCCCGTTCGGCCCGCGTGCTCAGCATGCGCGGATCCGAGCCCACACCGGGAGCGGGCTCGGTCATGGCAAAGGCCGACCGGATCTCGCCACGCATGAGGGGGCCGAGCCAGCGCGCCTTCTGCTCGGGCGTGCCCAGCACATGGAGCGTTTCGATGTTGGGCTGATCGGGTGCTGCGCAGCCCATGGCGTTGGCACCGATGAAGCTGCGGCCGCAGGCCTCGAACACGCGCGCGCAGTCCTGCCAGTTCAGTCCCATGCCACCGACCTCGGGAGGCAGTTGGGGTGCGCATAGTCCCAGCGCCTGTGCGCGGGGGCGCAACTCGCGTGTGACCGCATCGAGCCACTCGATGTCGTGGGCCTTGCTGAAGTCTTCGCGTGGAATGCATTCCTCATCGATGAACTGGCGTACCCGTGTGCACAAGGCGTCGAGTTCGTGCGGGGGCAGGCTGGCGCGCGGGCCGCCGGAGGTCGAGACCGCTTGAGCGGCCAGACGGGTGGTGCTTGCATTCATGACGGACTCCTCTTGGCGGTAAGGCTCGGCGGATTGGGTGCAGCGACTGACCCGAAGGAGGAAAACCAGGCATCGACGCTCATGCCCAGGCTGGCGCTTCGGATCGCAGGCTTGATGGCGGTCACGCCTTTCATCGGCCATTGACCCATCTCCTGGGCCAGCGCCGTGCAACGGGTCACGACCTGATCATCGGCGACCACCTCGGTGACCACACCGAGCCTGAGCAGTTCGTTCGCGCCGACCCGGTCACCCATCAGGGCAAGGCGTGCAGCCACGGCCTCGGAATGGCGCAGCAGAATCCAGGCGAGGTTGTTGGGAGCGGCCATGCCCAGACGGACCTCGCCGACCTGCAGCTGCGCGGATGCACCGGCGATCACCACATCTCCGGCGATGGCCAGGGCTGCGCCGCCATTGATCGCATAGCGTTCGAGCGCAACCAGAACAATCTTGCGCGTACTGGCCAGGGCGACATGCGCCTGTCGCCAGAGGGTTGAAAAGTCGGCCACCCATCCTGGTTTGGGGTCGGCATTGAACTCCTGCAGATCGAGACCTGAACAGAAGGTCCCACCGGCTCCGCGAAGCACCAGGGCCCGCAGGCTGTCGTCGGCTTCGGCGTCGTTGAGGGCCTGCAGAAAGGCCTGGGCCAGCGGCCCCTGAATCGCATTCTTGCGGTGTGGCCGGTTGAAGACGATCTCAGCCCAGCCGTCATGCCTGATCAGCAGAACCGGTGGATCGGACGGACCCGGGTTGGGCAGGTCATTGGTGTTGGGCGAACTCATGGGTGGGTCTCCTGCATCTCGCTTGTCTCAGCGTGTGTGTTGTTGTGTTTGCGCCAGCTCACCCGCGCAGGGTGACCCGGTAATCCATCAGGTCTGGCCGGCCGTGCGTGATTGCACAACTGGTCGGGTTGCCTTCGAAGTCATAACTGGTGGTGCGTACGACAAGCAGGGCTGTGCCTGGCTCGCAGTGCAGGCTGCGCGCCATGCGAGGCTGGGCGTTTTCTGCCGACACGCTGACCCGTGTGCGGGCGGTGCGAATCCCCAACTGGCCAGCGATGATGGCGGCCACATCATGCTCAACCAGATCGCAACGGGCAATCGCCTCACACAGCGTTTGCGGGCCCCAGGTGGTGCCGATGGCAAAGGGCATGCCCTCGCAACGACGCCGCACGGTGAGCGTGCCCAGGGCTGTGCCCGGTTCAAGTTTCAGTTCGGCAGCCACCCAGGCCGGAGCCGGGCGGGGCTTGCAGGACACGAGTTCGCCGCGCGCATCGAAGCCTCGCCGACGCATCGCTTCGAGCACGCCGACCAGCGGGGACTGCGATACCCCGCGATCGGGCCGCGCGACGAAGGAGCCTTTGCCATTGAGGGTTTGAACCAGGCCATGGGCCTGCAGCTCGGCAATCGCCTGTCGCACGGTGATTCGGCTCACGCCAAAGCGCTCGATCAGTTCGGACTCCGAGGGTAATCGACTCTCGGCAGGCCAGACCCCGCGCAGGATCTCGCGGCGCAGTGCATCACGGACCTGCTCGAACAGGCGCGGCACGCCGCTGCGGGAGCCGGGCGCATCGAGGGTGCCTTGAATCGGATCGTGATCGCGAAGCATG
>JBKCEY010000480.1:0-8723 GCA_046304115.1 Burkholderiales bacterium
ATACCGACCCGATGAGCGCCACACCCACCCCTTCAGGATCTGTCATGTCCGACTCCCGCCCTGCCCGCAAGGAGCCGTTCGTCTGGCTGGTGGTGGGCATTCCTGCCCTGACGGTCGTGGCCGGCTTCGTCACCTGGTGGATCGCAGCCCAGCGTGCCGACAGCGATGTGGCGGATGATCACTACAAGCGTGGACTCGCCATCAACCGCGTTCTCGAACGCGAAGAGGCCGCCCTGCAGGCAGGGCTGAAAGGGCATCTTCAGGTCAATCCGGATCTGTCCCTTGCGCTGCGCCTGACTGCGATTCAGGGCGCTGCGCTGCCCGAGGCCGTGCAGGTCATCCTGACCCATCCAGTGCAGGCCCGTCAGGACCGGCGTATCGCGCTGATCCTGAGCCCGGACGGTCTGTACCGCAGTGCGGTGCTCAATGCAGCAGAGGAATTCAAGGGCCATTGGGGCCTCGCCATCGAAGGGCCTGCCTGGAGATTGTCGGGCGCCCGACTTGCCCTGCAGCCAGGGGCCGTTGCCAACCTCGGTCAACCCCGTCAACCCTGAGAGCGCCATGCCCCGCACCACCCGAGACTGGATCATCGTCCTGTGGCCTGCATTCCTGGCGGCCTGTCTGATCGAAATGCTGGTGTTTGCAAGCTTCGACCCGCATGACATGAACCTGCTGGGTTTCAGGGTCGAAACCGAGCGCGATACGGTCTATTCGCTGGCCTTCTTTGCGTTCTGGTTCGTCACCACGCTGGTTGCACTCGCCGTCTGGAGCCTCACGCGTCAGCACCAGGAGCGATCGTCTGACTGAGCGATCGTTCGACTGAACGATTCTCCAACCGACCGATCGACTGCCGCGCGCAAACAACGATGGACTTGCTGGGTCTGCTGGGAGCTGCCTTCCTGCTCGGACTGACCGGCGGGATTCATTGTCTGGCGATGTGCACAGGTCTTCAGCACACCGTCACCGGCATGGGTTCAAGCGAGCCGGGCCACCGGCCTGACCCCGCCGGTGGGCCCGGCGCGGCTGCTACCCATCCGCTCCGGGTCATTCGGCCGGGATCCGCGCAGCCCGCCGATGCAGATCCTGCCCCGCACGCGCCGTCCGGCGGGTTTGCAAACCCGCTGCGGGCAAAGCTCCGGACCCTGCTTGTGTTTCATGGCGCCCGGATCTGCGGCTATGCCTTGCTGGGTGCCTCGGTCGCGGGTGTCTCTGCGACGGTTCGATGGAGTGCCGAAGGGTCTGCATCCCTGCGCACGCTCTGGATCCTGCTCAACGCCGCGGTGATGAGCCTGGGTCTGGCCCTGGCGCTACGCGGGGCGATGCCAGTCTGGATCGATGGCTGGACCCATCGAATCTGGCACAGACTTCAGTCGAGCGGGCTGCTCACGCGACGCCGGTCTGTTGTCGTGATGGGTCTGGCCTGGGCACTGTTGCCCTGTGGGCTGCTGGGCGGCGCGCTGGCCCTCGCGCTGCTGGCCAGCGATGCCTTGAGGGGCGCGGCCGTGATGGCGAGCTTTGGTCTGGGCACGGCCATCGATCTCTTGATCGCCCAGGTGGCCTTGCGGTCTCTTGAGGCCCGACTCAAAGGTGCAGCTGAAGGCTGGCAAAGAGCGGGTATCCGTCTTGCTGGTCTGATGCTGGCTTCAATGGCCGCGCTCGCCCTGTGGACGATCGCACGCGGCCAACCCCATCCGTTTTGCGGCGTCGGCTGATCAGGCTCGGGCCTGAAGTGCAGCCACTGCAGGCAGTTCTCGGCCCTCGAGAAACTCCAGAAAGGCGCCCCCCCCGGTGGAGATGTAGTCGATCCGCTCGGTGATACCGAACTTGGAAATGGCCGCCAGCGTGTCGCCACCGCCTGCGATCGAAAAGCCCTGAGAATCGGCGATGGCCCGGGCCAGCACAGCCGTACCCTGGGCAAAGGCGTCGAACTCGAACACGCCCACAGGTCCGTTCCAGACAATGGTGCCTGCTGCCTTCAGCAACCCGGCCAGCTGCTGCGCAGTCCTGGGGCCGATATCGAGAATCATGTCATCAGGCTGAACCTCGGATGCGGCCTTGGTTGTTGCGGCAGCACTGGCCGAAAACTCACGCGCGGTCACGACATCGACCGGAATCGGCACCGCTGCACCGCGTTCCTTCATCAGTTGGATGATGGCGCGGGCTTCGTTGAGCAGATCGGGCTCGGCCAGCGACTTGCCGATCGGCAGGCCCTCGGCCGCCATGAAGGTATTGGCAATACCACCGCCCACGATCAGCTGATCGACACGAGCGGCGAGTGACTTCAGGATGGTGAGCTTGGTCGAGACCTTGCTGCCCGCCACGATGGCAACCAGCGGCCGACGGGGCGACTCCAGGGCTCGCCCAAGGGCATCGAGCTCGGCCGCCATCAGGGGGCCTGCACAGGCGACCGGCGCAAAGCGCGCCATGCCATGCGTCGTGGCCTCAGCCCGATGGGCCGCACCGAAGGCATCGTTGACGTACACGTCGCACAACGCGGCCATGCGACGGGCCAGCGCTTCATCGTCTTTCTTTTCACCGACATTGAAGCGACAGTTCTCGAGCAGCACCACCTCGCCTGCAGCCACGGCGGGGGCCTGGGCAACCCAGTCGCGAGCCAGTCGAACCGGCTGTCCGATCAGGGCGGCCAGGCGCTCGGCGATGGGGGCCAGCGAAGCTGCCTCATCAAACTGGCCCTCGGTGGGTCGGCCCAGGTGAGAGGTCACCATCACGGCTGCACCCGCCTTCAGGCAGTGCGCAATGGCAGGGACAGAGGCCCGGATACGGGTGTCATCGGTGATTCGACCCTGATCATCCTGTGGCACGTTGAGATCGGCGCGGATGAAGACACGGCGGCCGGCGAGGTCCAGGTCAGACAGGCGCTTGAATGCAGGCATGGTAAGGACGCAGGGTTGACGGAAAAACCGTAATTTTAGCGCTGCAGGCCGAATGCCGTAGCATTGCGGCTCTATGCAGACTGATCGAGGCCCTGGCGCCTTGCAGCAAGGATGACCCAGCCCATGTCCGACCCTCTACTCGAGCCTTTCGATGGCAGCCCGCCTTCGCGGGAGCATGTCCGTGCCGCCGCCCTGGAGACTCTGGGCGATGATGAAAGTCTGCTGGAGATGCTGATGCCCCATTTCTGCGAGGCATCGGTCAGTCAGGCGCAGTCGGTCATCGCATCGGCACAGGCGGCCGACGCCCCTCAGGTGAGGCACTGGGCCCATACCCTCAAGGGCACACTGCTCACGGTTGGGGCAACCACCTCATCCGCACTGGCAGCCCGTATTGAACTGGCTGCCCGCGAGGGCCGCACAGAGGGCGCCGTGGAACAGGCCACCCGATTGGCTGCCGAGGTGGCCGTTCTGGTCGAATACCTGCGTCCGGCCTGAAGCACCACTGCCGGGCAGATCGACAGCACACGGGCCGCCAGATCGCGGCCCGTTTCGGTTCTTGCCCATGCCCGCCCGTTCGCGGGACCATGAGCGCTCTGTCAATCGATGCTTACTTCGCTGCCATCAGTGCAACCGTGGTGTCGAGCATGCGATTGGAAAAGCCCCACTCGTTGTCGTACCAGCTCGAGACTTTGACCAGACGGCCGGAGACCTTGGTGAGCGTCGCATCAAAGGTCGACGAGTGCGCATCATGATTGAAGTCGCTCGATACCAGCGGTGCGGTGTTGTAGGCCAGCACGCCCTTGAGTTCACCCTCGGCTGCCGCCTTCATGATCGCGTTGACCTCATCGACGGTCGTGTCGCGCGCAGCAATGAAGGACAGATCAACGATCGAGACATTGATGGTCGGAACGCGGATGGCGTATCCGTCGAGTTTGCCGTCGAGCTCGGGCAGCACCAGTCCCACGGCGGCGGCCGCACCGGTCTTGGTGGGAATCATGTTGTGCGCGGCGGCACGGGCACGACGCAGATCCTCGTGATAGACGTCGGTCAGGACCTGATCGTTGGTGTAGGCATGCACGGTGGTCATCAGACCGCTCAGCATCCCGATCTTGTCATGCAGAGGCTTGACCAGCGGGGCCAGGCAGTTGGTGGTGCAGGAGGCATTGGAGATGACGGTGTGCGATGCCTTGAGAACCCCCTGATTGACGCCAAAGACCACCGTGGCATCGACATCCTTGCCACCCGGGGCCGAAATGATGACCTTCTTGGCACCCCCCTTGAGGTGAGCCGAGGCCTTGTCCTTGCTGGTGAAAAAGCCAGTGCACTCCAGCACGACATCGACACCGAGCTCGCCCCAGGGCAGCTGGGCCGGATCGCGGTTGGCCAGAACCCGGATACGATCACCATTGACCACCATGGAGTCACCATCCACCGAGACCGTGCCATTGAACTTGCCATGCGCGGTGTCGTATTGCGTGAGATGGGCGTTGGTGTTGGGATCGCCGAGATCGTTGATGGCCACAATCTGCAGATCGTGCTTCTTGCCACCCTCGTAATGGGCGCGAAGAATATTGCGGCCGATCCGGCCATATCCGTTGATGGCAACACGCAGGGTCATGGTGGGCTCCTGGAAAATTGATTGGACAGTTCGAATTCAACCCGTGATTTTACCCCTCTCGTCTGATGCCTGACCGATCCGCACCAGGGAGCGCCCGCCGACCCCGGGTCTGGTGCCCAGGGCCCTGGCCCGCCGACGGCGCCGTGGCACTGGCCGATGACATCCGTCATCACCTGCTGAGGGTGCTGCGTCTGCGGCCGGGGGAAGCACTCGAGCTCTTCGATGGAGAAGGCCTGCGCGTTGCGGCCCGACTCGAAACCGATGACGCATCGGGCGCCATGGCCCGCATCGAGGGCCCGAAGGTTCAACAACCACCGGCGCGCCTGCAGATCCGTCTGGCACAGGCGCTGCCTCAGGGCGACAAGATGGACTGGGTGATTGAAAAGTCGGTTGAACTAGGTGTCATGTGAATCCAGCAGCTTCAGGCCATCCGCAGCGTGGTGCGGCGCGATCCGCCAAAGCTGCTGCAACCAACAGCCCACAGGCAGCGCGTGGTCGTGGCTGCGGCAACGCAATGCGGACAAGACCACCTGCCCGCGCTGGATGAGGCCCGGTCTGCGCAGTCATGGCTGGCCGAGCCCGATCCCTCCTGCCTGCGCCTGCTCCTCGATCCCCGGGGTGTGGCTGGCCTCGATGCTCTGGCAACAGGTCCGATCCCGCATCGGGTGGATCTGGCGATCGGCCCGGAATCGGGATGGGACCCCCGCGAACTCGAAGCCGCAGCGCGTGGCGGATGGACACGGGTGCGCCTGGGGCCCAGGGTCTTGCGAACCGAAACCGCAGGGCTAGCCGTGCTGGCCGCGTTGCAGGACCGCTGGGGTGACTGGAGTGCGAAGGACGCTGACCTCAACGCCCAGGACCCGGTCTGAGGCTCTGAGTCCTCTCGCCTCTCAGGTCTGCGTGCCCATCCAGTAGACCCAGAACGGCGTCTGGCAGGCTGCGCGCGCGGCGACCGCATCCTCAAAGACTTCAAGCAGATCGTCGCGTATCAGCCCGGGCCGGTCGGTCAGGCCCTCGAGCAATACAACCCCCGCGGGCGCGTGATCCGGATCGTTCAGGCAATCGGCGAGCGCATCCAGATTGCCACCGAAGTAATCGGGCAGATGCAGGGCGGCCGCCAGCGCCGCCATCACGGCTGGTTTGTCGTGGGCCCTGGACAGATCGATTCGGATGAAGGCTTGCTGGCTGCTGTCCATCTGAGCCAGCAACGCATTGCGATCGGCCGGACCCACGCAATGCACCCCCGGCTGACCGGTCGCGAACCTGGCTTGGCTCATTCGGAAAGACTCCCTGTCGCTGGACACTGCATGATCAAAGGCACTCGGCAAGCCGGGCCGTCAGGGGCGGATACGCCGGAAAGACTGGTAATGATCCTCGGTGTACCAGAGTTCTGCCTCGGACGAACGAGGATCTCCCCCGACCACAATGCGGCGCGCACCCCGGTTGCGCACACCGGGGGTTCGGACCGTGTACTCGGTGTAGTGGCCGCGCGGCGCGCGCGGCAGCAGCTGCTCCCGGTTACGAAAGACCGTACCGTCCTGGTCATGCGGGAACGGCCCACCGCGACGAATCAGTTCAAGGGTGGCTCGGGCCTCGACGGGTAGTTCGGCCCGGGAGATCATCGCAGGCTGCGACGGGTCAGTCGGTGTTCGCGCCTGCACGCCGATCATCAGGGCCGAGAACAGCAGACCGAGCACCACAATGAGGATGTTTTTCATCATGCAGCCTGGGGTTGGGCGAGTTGAGCCAGGATGCCCTCGATACCCGGGCCCGCTGCCACAGGGCGCAATCCCCCGGAGGCCAGACGCCGGGCGAGTTCATCGGCTTCAAGCGTGAGGTTGAATTCGGGATGGGCACTGAAGATGAACAGGCGGCGCGCGGGGCTGATCCAGGCGAGCTTGGCGGTGCGCATCCCCTGGGCCATGTCGATCTCGTAGCGCCCACCGCGGACCAGCGACTCCAGGGCTCGGGTCTGGGCTGGCGACAGTGCTGCGACGATCGGTCGCGGTTCGGGTACACCCCCTGAAACTTCAGTCGGAGCAGGCTCGGCAACAGGCCGACCCCGCCGTGCCTGGCTGATCTCTCGGGTATGGGTCTGCATCAGAAACGACAGAAACGCCTCACGTGCGGACGAGGGCAGGCCGATGGCGTCCATGCCCTGCTGGATCGCACGCAACAGGGTCGGCAGAAGACTTGCGAGTTTCGAAACCTCCAGCGGCTGCTTGGGACGCACACTCCAGAGCAACAGTTCGGCGGTCTTGAGGCTGACCGCCCAGGCCCGCTCAGCCACACCAGGATCAGAAATCAACCGCGCGCGAGCCATGACTCGAACCCAGTGCTCATTCAGGAAGGATCGAACCGGGGGCGGAGTCTGAGGATCGCAGCGAGCCAGCAGCAGACCCCTTGCCTCGTCGCCCGCCAGCGCGGCTGCCTCCTGTCGCGCGGCCGCCTGCTCGGCCTGATGGCGAGCCTCGCGCCGCCGCTGCGCCTCGGCCTGACTCAGCGCCTGAACCTGAGCGACAGCCTGCTCGAACACTTCGAGCGAGGTATCGAATGAACCGATCACACGGTCGATGAGGGACTGGATGCCTTCCAGTAAAGGCGAGTCAGGACTCAGATCGGCTTCTGGATCAGCCCCTGCATCCGAAATCGCATCGATGAGCTGACGCAGCGGATGCTGTCTGCGGGCAAAAAAGGCCCGATCCAGGAGCGCAGCCTTGATCGCAACAACCTGCAGGCGCAACAGCTGGCGCTTGACGCTGTCGGCCAGCCGTCGATCCGCATCGATGTAATCAAAGACCATCGAGACGATATCGGCTGTGACCTGATCGAGCACAGAGCCATCGCGATGCAGCTGCTCGGCAATGGCTGTGAGTGGCACCGCATCGGCATCACGCTGCAAACGCTGCTGCAGGGCTGCCAGCGACTCCAAAAGAGCCGCCTTGACGGGCTCCAGAGAGGCGGCGAGTTCGCCGAACTGCACCTCGTTGGCGAGGACCTGCAGAACCTGTCGATGAGCTTCGGCCTGCCCGGAGCGCGCCTGCTGCAAAACGCCCTGGAGCTGGATCGCTTGCGGCCCCTGTCCAGACAAGCCCAGCGCTGCAGTGGAGCGCATGAGGCCGGCCCCTGCGACAAAGCCGCGCCCGCCGAACCGGATTGCAGCACGCGCAGGACTGGGAGCACCCGCAGGTGGGTTCTTTCCCTGGCTGCCCGGATCGGTTGCGATGGAAGAAGAGGGCCTGCGCAGACCGACGGGCGGGCTGGCCTCACGTCGAACCGTTGCGCGCAGGCGAGGCAGAATGCCCTCAGCAACGAGTAATGCGTTGGCCTCGTGAATCAGGGCCTCCCATCGTGCAGGAAGGTCTACCGCCACCTCTTCGAGCAGCAGAACCCGTGCAGCGCGAGGCGCCTCACGCTGGCGCGCCGCCTCATCCAGAGCCTCGAACAGGGCGGATGGGGATAACGGATGGTCGTTCTCTCCAAAGGCTTCGGATCCTGCCACTTCAGCCAGTCGCGCCCGTACGGCAGACACCGCATCAGTATCCATGCGGCTTGCGATCCGCTGCGCCAGACGCGAACGCTCGAGGCTGTCCTGCAGTTCTTCATCCGAGACCAGCGACAGCCCGGACTGAATTGCATCGTCTGATTCACCTGCAGCGTGTCGTGCGGGCTTGAGCGCCGGGTCGAGCGCTGCATCGAAACGCCCCATGAAGGCATCGCTCCAGGCCCGAGACAGGCTCGCATCCGGATCCGCGGCCAGTTGGGCTGCATCATGGAGTACGACGCGCAGATCCGCACGGCCACAGGCTCGCATCTGCTCGGACAGGGAGGCTTCACTGGCCTCGAGCGCAGCCTGCGCGATCTGCCAGAAACCCTGCTCGACCAGAGCCCGGCAGGCGCTGCGGGCAGCGACGCGCTGAGCGGGCTCTATCGATGACATGACAGGATCAGCGTGCTGCGTTGATCTCGACCACGGTCCAGGCCGTCATGTTCACCACCCGGCGCGAGGTGGCCGCAGAGGTCAGGATGTGAACGGGACCGTTCGCGCCCAGCAGTACGGGGCCAATCGCGATGTTGTTGCCGGCTGCGGTCTTGAGCAGGTTGTAGGAAATGTTGGCTGCATCGATGTTGGGCAGCACCAGCAGGTTGGCTTCGCCCTTGAGCGTGCTTTCGGGCATCAGGGCCTGTCGGTGGGCCGGATCGAGCGCGGC
>JBKCEY010000481.1:0-20078 GCA_046304115.1 Burkholderiales bacterium
CAGGTCTTTATTCGGTTCTTATTCAGTTCTATTCAGATTCGAGGGCTCTCATGAAGTACTCAACCAACATCAAGCCCATCACCTGGCTGAAGGCTCACTCGGCTGATGTACTCACCTGGGTCAATGAGCACCGCGAACCCATCGTCATCACCCAGAACGGCGAGGCCCGGGCCGTCCTGCAGGATGTCGGCACGTATGAGCAAACCCAGGAGACCTTGGCACTGCTCAAAATTCTTGCGCTGGGTCAGCAGCAGATTGATGCCGGGCAGGTCACCCCTGCAGATCAGGTCATTGCTCAGCTGAAAAGCGGGCCCAAGCCATCGCGTGCTTGAGCGTCTGCAATGCCCAGGTCACACCATTCAGCCGGCGGGCTGAGTCGCTTTCAGGTTCTGCTCACGCGCGACGCGCAGCTTGATCTGGAGGATTTGCACGCTTGGCTCAGCGAGGCATCAAGCGCTTCTGCCGCCGATCGCCTTCTGGCCGAAATGGCTCAAGCCATGGAACGTCCGGCCCAGTTCCCAAATCGCGGCAGCGTCCCCCAAGAGCTGCTGGAGTTGGGGGTGCGGCACTACCGACAGATTCTGGTGAAGCCCTGGCGGCTCGTGTATCAGGTGCAGGATCAGCGGGTGATCGTCATGCTGATCGCGGACACCCGTCGCGATCTGGCCTCATTGCTCATGACCCGACTGTTGAAAGGCTGAAGCCGGGTGCAAATGACACCTGACCTGCCCCAGCGCATCCTTGCGTACCTCAGGCGGCGTGTGGGCACACTCGGGCCGGGCCTGCGCGCACCGCGGATGAAACGCGCAGCCTGACGGCGGATTGAGCGGATCCGGAAAGGCCAGGCCCAGACCGGTATCCGGAATGCCCAGACCAGGCTCGGGCGTGAGTACCGAAGCCAACAGGGCCTGCGCATAGGGATGACGGGGCGATTCAAACAGCACCGGCGTGGCTGCCTCCTCCACCACACGGCCCAGATACATCACCGCCACCCGGGTTGCGATGTGCTCCACCACCGCCAGGTTGTGACTGATGAAGACATAGGTCAGGCCGAAGTCGCGCCGCAACTCCAGCAGCAGATTGAGAATCTGGGCCTGCACCGATACATCGAGCGCTGAGGTGGGCTCATCACACACCACGATCTGCGGACGCATCACCAGCGCGCGCGCAATGGCCACCCGCTGGCGCTGACCCCCTGAGAGCTGACCCGGTGTGTTTTCGGCATAGCGGGCGGGCAGGCCAACCCGCTCCAGCATCTCCAGCGCCATGCGACGGCGCTCGGTGGCCGTAGCCACGCCATGCACTTCAAGGGGCAGCATCACGATCGACACGATGCTGCGGCGCGGGTTGAGCGATGAATAAGGATCCTGAAACACCGGCTGGATGCGCCGGGACATGGCCTTGCGGCCCATCGTGCTGATGTCCTGCCCTTCGAGCAGGATCTGGCCCCGAGTGGGGGGCGTGAGGCCCAGCAGCATGCGTGCGAGCGTGGATTTGCCACAACCCGATTCGCCCACGATGCCGAGCACCTCACCCGCCTGCAGTTTCAGGTCGATGCCATTGACGGCCTGCAGCGTGCGCTTGGGCCTGAAGGCGCCCGCACTCACACTGAAACTTCTGGCCACATCACGGGCCTCAAGGAGCAGGGTCATGACGACGACCTCGCGGCCGCTGCCCCGACCGGCCCCTGTGCGCGCTCTGCCAGTGAGGGTTGCGCGAACTCGGGGGAGGCATCGAGCACGCAGCGCCAACGATGCCCCTGATCATCGTCGCGCAGTGCGATCGTCTGGGCGCACTGCGCGCTTGCATGGGTGCAGCGCTCCCTGAAGCCGCAGCCCTGCATCTCGCCGATGAGCGATGGCACGGTACCGGGAATGTTGCCGAGCAAGGCGCCCGGCGCCGTGCGGCCTGGCACCGGGATGCATTCGAGCAAGCCCCGGGTATAGGGATGGCGGGGCGCTCCAAACACCTGCGCAGCCGTGCCCTCTTCCACCATCTCACCGGCATACATCACCGCCACGCGATGCGCGATGCGGGCCACCACGCCCAGGTCATGCGTGATCAAGACCATGGCAATGCCCAGATCGCGCTGCAGGTCGGCCAGCAGTCGCAGGATCTGAGCCTGGATGGTGACATCGAGCGCGGTACTGGGCTCATCGGCAATCAGCAGTTCGGGTCCGCACATGAGCGCCATGGCAATCATCACCCGCTGGCGCAATCCACCGGAAAGCTGATGCGGGTATTGCACCAGACGCTCGCCGGCGGAGGCGATGCCCACCTTGGCGAGCAGTTCCACTGCGCGATCCCGAGCCTGCGCGGCACTCGCCTTGCGATGATGGCGATAGACCTCGGTGAGCTGCTCTCCGATCGTCCAGGCCGGGTTGAGCGCGGTCATGGGCTCCTGAAAGATCATGGCCATGCGATTGCCGCGAAGGTCATTGATCCGTCGCGAGGATGCGCCAGCCAGATCCTCGCCGAGCAGGCGAAGCGCATGGACGCGACGGCGAGCGGCACGGGGCAAGAGGCCCATGATGGCCAGCGAGGTCATCGACTTGCCGCAGCCCGACTCGCCCACGATGCACAGGGTCTCGCCGCGATTGACCGTGAAGGACACGTCGCGCACTGCGTGCAGGGTGCCGCGCGGCGTGGCGATGTCCACGCTCAGGCGCTCCACCTCGAGCACGGGTTCAGCGACCTCCTGGCTCATGCTCGTCCCTCGAATGCGCGCGCACAGTGCCAGTTCATGCCCGACCCTCCGGCGCCAGCGCATCGCGCAGGCCGTCGCCCGCCAGATTGATTGCAAAGATCAGCACGGCCAGTGCAGCGCCCGGAATGGCGATCAACCAGAACGAAAAGAACATGTAGGACTTGGCCTCCGAAATCATGAGGCCCCAGGAGGGCAGAGGCGGCTGCACGCCAAGGCCCAGAAAGGACAGAGCCGCTTCGAGCAGGATGGCGCTGGCCGCTTCGAGCGTGGCCACCCCGATCAACTGCGGCAAGACATTGGGCAGGATTTCGCCGAGCAGCACTCGCGCAGTCGAGGCGCCATTGGCCTGCGCTGCCGCCACATAATCCAGCGCGCGTACCTGCTGGGTTGCGCTGCGCATCACCACCGCAAAGCGGTCCCATTTGAGCAGCCCCAGAACCAGGATCACCACCCAGAGCGAGCCGCCGATCAGCGCCACCGTGGCCAGGGCCACCAGAATCACCGGCAGCGCCAGGCGTGTGGTGACCGCAAAGCTCACCACCATGTCGATGCGCCCACCGAAGTAGCCCGCCAGCAGCCCCATGGTGGTTCCGATGAGGCCCGAGATGAGGGCTACCGACACACCGATCAGCAACGAAATCCGGGCGCCATGCATGAGGCGCGACAGATAGTCCCGGCCCAGTGGATCGGTCCCCAGCGGATGGGCCCAGGTGCCGGCCTCATGCCAGATCGGCACCAGGGTTCGGGCCTGCAGGTTCTGCTGATACGGATCATGAGGCGAGAGCCAGGGCGCAAGCAGCGCCATCGCCACGATCAGCAGCAACAGACCTGCGCCCACCGCAAAAGCCTTGTTGGCGAGCAGGCGCTTCAACGGGCCCTCCTCGAGCAACCGTGCAGATCCGTGCGCAACGTCAGAAAGGCTTCAGACACAGGGGCCTCAACACAGGGACTTCAGACACGGGGGCTCCAGAGCTCAGGCCATCCGGATGCGTGGATCGAGCCAGGCATTGGCAATGTCGGCTGCAAGCGTCAGGACCACATAGATCACCGACAACAGGAGCACGATGTTCTGCATCACCGGAAAGTCCTTGGTGTTGATGCTCTGGTAGGCGAGGTAACCCAGACCGTCCAGCGCAAAGAGGGTTTCGATCACCACCGAGCCGCCCAGCAGAAAGCCCAACTGCACCGCAGCCAGCGCCACCACAGGCACCACGGCGTTGCGAAGCGCATGCTTGAAGATCACGCTGCGTGCAGGCAGCCCCTTGGCGCGCGCGGTGCGGATGTAGTCCGATTCGAGCACCTCGATCATGCCGGCGCGGATCAGGCGCATGAAGGCCGGCGCAATGTAGTAACCCAGGGCGATCGTGGGCATTACAAAGTGCAGCCAGGTGCCACTGCCCGAGACCGGCAGCCAGCGCAGGCCGATTGCAAACAGCATGATGAGCAGCAGGGCAAAAAAGAAATTGGGCAGCGCCTGGCCGATCACCGCCGTGGCCAGGCACAGGCGATCGATCAGGCTGTTGCGCCAGATCGCAGCCATCACGCCCAGCGGAAGCGAGATCAGCAAGGCGAGCATCAGCGAGGCCAGGCCCAGGATCAGTGTGGTGCCAAGCTTGGACAGAATGAGCGGGCCGGCGGCGGTCTTGAAGTAGATCGACTCGCCCAGATCGCCCCGCAGCGTGCGGCTCAGCCAGTCGGCGTACTGCACGGGCAGCGGCCGATCAAAGCCATAGGTCTTGCGCACGAGCTCGATGTCCTCCGAGCGCGCGCCCTCGCCCGCAATGGCAATCGCCGGATCGCCCGACAGGCGCAGCAGCCCGAAGGCAATGATGGACACAGCCAGCGCAACGAGAAGCGCGAGGCCGAGCCGTTTGAGGATGTAGGCCGCCATGACTCAGGTCGCTTTCGGCTTGGGACGCTGTGTGCTGTGGCTTGGGACGCTTTGCGCGGTCTCGCTCAGCTCACTTCCAGGACATCTCCCAGAAGCGAACCATTTCGTCCGGGTAGGGCGTGAAATTCAGATCCTTCGAGCCCACGTAGTACACCGGCAAGGACCACAGCGGAATGGCATGGGCCCGCTCGGCGATCAGGCGCAGTGCCGTGCGATACGCGGTCTTGCGTACATTGGGATCGACCGAGTTGTCGCCCCGATTGAGCGCATCGCGCACTTCGGCGTCCCGGGTGATGTCATCGGCCCCAAAGGCAAAGTACACCGGCGTGGAAGCAGAGACGTCATTGACCGAGAACGAACCCCAGGTCTGGTGCGAGAGCGACGACTTGTTGGCCCGCACCTGCTCACGCATGGCCGCGTACTGCGAGAAGTTGAGCTTGGCGCGAATGCCCACCGCCTGCAGATTGCCGATGATGGCCTCGGTCTGGTTGCGCTCGCGATAGGCATGGATCTCGGTCTCAAAGCCGTTCGGGAATCCCGCTTCGGCCAGCAGCTTTTTAGCCAGCGCCGGGTCATAGGCATAGCGCGGCGCGCCCTCGTCGGTGCAGCCAAACTGCGACGGAAAGCACACGGTATGCAAGACCCGCGAGCCGGCGCCCACGATGTTCTTGGTGATGGCCTCGCGGTCAATTGCATGCAGGATGGCCTTGCGGACCCGGATATCCCTGAACTGCGGGGCCGGCGCGCCATCGAGCGTATTCATCTGAAGAAACACGATGCGCATGGTCTCGCCACTGACCACCTGCAGACTGGGCACCTTGCCGGCCTGGTCCGCCTGATCCTTGGCCACGTTCATGATCAGGTCCATGCCACCCGAGAGCACCTCGGCCATCTGGGTCTGGCGATCCGGAATGAATCGCACCTCGAGCTTGCTGATCTTGGGAATCGACTTGGGCGAATCCTTGAAGTACTCCGCATTGCGCTCGAGCAGGATGGACTTGCCCGGATCGTGACGCACGACCTTCCAGGGGCCACTGCCCACCGGCTTGGCATTCATGCCGCGCGGACCGGCCTCGGCGTAATACTTGGCCGGGTGAATCACCACCGGGCCGGCCAGATATTCGATGGCCGCCGGAAAGACCTTCTTGGTGGTGACCCGCACGCGGAACTTGTCGAGCTTTTCGGCCTTCTCGATCCAGCTCACATTCTGCTGGGTAACCACCTTGTTGGCCGGATTGGCCACGAAGTTCAGGGTGTAGACCACCGAATCCGCATCGAATTCCTCGCCGTTGTGAAACTTCACGCCCTGGCGCAGCTCGAACTCGATGGTTCGGTCGTTGATCTGCTTCCAGCTGCGCGCCAGATTGCCGACATACTCGTTGGTCTTGGGATCGCGGTAGATCAGGGTGTCCCAGATCTGCGCGCCCAGAATCACGCCGATGCGCACATTGTTGAAGTAGGGATCGACGCTCTCGGGCGCCTGGTCGTTGGCAAAGCGCAGGGTGTCGTCGCGCTTGCCCGCGAGCACCGGAGCGCTCAGCAGCACGGAGGTCGAGACAAGGGCAGCGCCCAACAGGCGAGCCAGGCCAATGCGGGAGGTGAACATGGGGATCTCCGATCGAAGGCGTGGGCCGAGGATGCGGCCGAGCCACGCACGGCGCCAAGGTATCACGCTCGCCGGGGCATACCGGCCAGTCGGCAATGCCATCCAGGATGCACAAGAACGCATTGACGGAACGTCGGCACACAGGGGCCTGCCATCAGGGACACGCGAAGCCGGCCCTCAGTGCTAGTCTGCCGTCATCACAAGAAAGCCCATCCGGAGACCCCACATGAACCCGATTCGTCGTCAGATCATCCGCGCCACGGCGGGCGTGGCGGGCCTGGCCGCCTGGCCTGCATCCTCAAGGGCACAGGCCGGCGCCTGGCCCAGCAAGCCCGTCACGCTCGTCTCGCCCTACAACCCCGGCGGCACCAACGACGTACCCGCGCGGCTCTTTGGTGATGGCTTTGAAAAGCTCCTCGGCCAGCGCTTCATCATCCGCAACCAGCCGGGAGCGGCGGCCATTGTGGGCAGCAAGGCTGTGATGGCCGCCCCGCCCGATGGCTACACCCTGCTCTCAACCAATATCGGGGGCATGGTGGTGCAGGCTGCCGCCAAGAATCCTGCGCCCTACCATCCGCTCAAGGACTTCACGCCCATCGTGCAGTTCGTGCAGGGCGCGATCTTCATTGGCGTGAACGCCGAGCTGCCCGTCAAGGATGTGGGCGAGCTGATCGCCATGGCCAAAAAGGAGCCCGGCAAGCTCACCTACAGTTCGGCCGGCAGCGGGTCGTTTGGCAACCTCATGGGTGTGTACTTCAAGATGCTCACCGGCACCGACATCCTGCATGTGCCAGGCAAGGGCAGTGCCAGCGCGGCACTCGAGATGAAGGCCGGCCGTATCAACCTGATGTTCGATCCGATCGTGCTGCCCCAATCCACCGATGGCCGCATTCGCGTGCTGGCCGTGGCCGGGCGCGAGCGCACCGCAAGCGTGCCCAACATTCCCACCGTGCGCGAGGCCGGTGGCCCCGACATGGACCTGCAGGGCTGGTTCGGTCTGTTCGGCCCCGCAGGCCTGCCCGCGGAGGTGGTGGGCAAGCTCGAGCAGGCGAGCCGCACCGTGATTGCCGACCCCGAGATCCAGAAGAAGTTTCTGGCGCTGGGCATCAGTCCGGTGATGCTCGATACCGCCGCGTTCCGGGCCCGGATCGAAACCGATTACAGGCTCATCACCGAAATCATCACCAAGGCCAAGCTCACGATCGACTGAGCCCGTTCGCAGTCGCTCTCGACTTTTCGCTGTACCGTCAGTCGTTCAGGAGACCCCCATGAATCCGAGCAACCCCAGACTCGCCCTGAGGCGCCAGATCCTCGCTGCGGCCGCTGCAGGCAGCGCGCTGTCCGTCGCCCAGCGTTCGGCGCTGGCCGCCGACCCGTTCCCGACCAAGCCCATTCGCATCATGTATCCCTTCCCGGCCGGCGGGGGCATGGAGGTGGTGCTGCGCGTGATGGTGGCCGAGATGCAAAAAAGCCTCGGGCAATCGGTGCTGATCGAAAACCGTACCGGAGGGACCGGGTTGATCGCCATGCAGGCGGCACTCGCCGCACCGGCCGACGGCTACACGATCTTCGTCGGCCCGGTAGGCACCGTATCCATCCTGCCGCATGTCCGAAAACTGAGCTTCAATCCACTCAAGGACCTGGTGCCGATTGCTCAGCTCGCGGATTTCAAAGGCGTGATGGTGGTGGGCTCGCATGTGCCCGTGAATACCGTTCCCGAGTTCATTGCCTATGCCAAGGCCAACCCGGGCAAGCTCACTCAAGGCATCTCCGGCATTGCCGCACAAGGCCATCTGAGCGCCGAGATGCTGCAAAAGGAATGGGGCGTCAAGGTCACGCTCGTGCCCTACAAGGGCGCCGCCGAGATGCTCTCCGATCTGGCCGGAGGGCGGCTGGATATCGTCAACGACCTCACCATGCTGCAGCTGGTCAAGCAAGGCAAGGCCAAGCTGCTCACCGTATTCGATACCAAGCGCCTGCCCGACTTCCCGGATGTGCCCGCCTTGCCCGAGATCAAGGGCGTACCGCTGGTCAACATGAGCGGCACCTGGTTCTCGGCCTTCGCGCCCGCAGGCACGCCCCAGGCAGCCATTGACCGGTTGGCCTCCGAGTTCGAGAAAGTGCTCAAGCATCCAGACGTGTTGGCCAAGATGAAACCCATCACGATCAACCCGGCCTTTGCCGGCCCCGCAGCCACGCGCAAGATCTGGGAAGCCGACTACGCCGCCTATGGTCAGGTCGTGCGTGATACCGGCATCAAGGCAGAGTGATTCGATGAGCCCTGTGACCTATGAAGTCGATGGCCGCGTGGCCATCATCACCTTGCGTCGACCCGAGCGGCGCAATGCCATCAATGCGCAGGCCACGACCCTGCTTCATGAGGCCTGGCGCCGCTTTGCCACGAGTGACGAACGCGTGGCCGTGATCACCGGAGAGGGCGAGCATTTCTGCTCGGGTGTGGATGTTGGCGACGCCTCGAAGGAAGCCTGGAAGGGTGTACCCAATGTGGGTGTGACCCTCGACAAACCCATGGTCGCTGCAGTCAATGGCACCGTGGCAGGCGCAGGCTTCACGCTCACCATGATGAGTGACCTGTGCATTGCCGACGAGACCACGAAGTTTCTGTTTCCGGAGGCCAGGGTCGGTCTGTTTGGCGGCATCACGGCCAGCTTGGTGGGCCGCATTCCCCAGAAGATCGCCAACGAGTTCCTGATGCTCGGCGAACCCATGAGCGCGCAGCGCGCCTATGAGGTTGGCATGATCAATCGGGTGGTCGCCAAAGGGGAGCATCAGCGCGCAGCCCTCGAGATGGCTCATCGCCTTGCAGCGCTCGCCCCGCTCGTGCTGCAGACCATCAAGCGCGACACCCTGGCCACCCTGCCCAAATCGCCCGCTGAAATGGCCTACCCCGCCATGGGCCGATTGCAGGCCCTCTCCCAGAGCGAAGACGCCCGGGAGGGCCCGCTCGCCTTCCGCGAAAAACGCACACCCGACTTCAAGGGGCGTTGAGATCATGTGACGCCAAGGCCCGGGCACTTCACATCCGAGCCTTGGTCACAAGGACCGATGACATCATGAACACGACACTCCCCGCTGGTTCAAAAGGCATCCTTGACGGCATCAAGGTGCTCGACCTCACCCGGGTGCTGGCGGGGCCCTGGTGCACCCAGGCCCTGGCCGATATGGGTGCCACGGTCTGGAAGATCGAGCGGCCCGAGGGCGGCGACGAGATGCGCCTGAGCCCGCCCCACCTCAGGAACGAACAGGGCGAGACCACCACGCTTGCCCATGGTTTTCTGGCGGCCAATCGGGGCAAGCACTCGATCACGCTCGACTTCACGCGCCCCGAGGGCCAGCGCATCGTTCAGCAGCTGGCCGCGCGCGCTGATGTGGTCGTGGAGAACTTCAAGGTGGGTGATCTGGCCCGTTATGGCCTGGACTACGACAGCCTGCGCCAGATCCGGCCCGACCTCGTCTACTGCTCCATCACCGGCTACGGCCAGGACGGTCCCCTGGCGAGCCAGCCCGGCTACGACCCGGTGTTTCAGGCAGTCACCGGCATCATGAGCGTGTCGGGCCATGCCGATGGCGAGCCCGGCGAAGGGCCGATGCGGTGTGCGGTGGCCTACATCGACGTCACCACCGGCATGGTGGCCACCTCGGGCATCCTGGGTGCGCTGTTCCATCGCGAGCGCACCGGACAGGGTCAGCGCATTGATGTCGCCCTGCTCGATACGGCGCTCGCCGCAACCACCTACATTGCGCAGAAATATGTGTCGGCCGGCATCGAACCGCGCCGGGCCGGCAACGGCAGCCTGCTGGTCTCGCCCTCGGGCACCTATCCCTGTGCCGATGGTCGCATCCTCATTCATGCAGGCAGCCCCGTGCAATGGGAGCGCCTGTGCCAGTGTCTGGGCAAACCCGAATGGGTCAAGGATCCCCGGTTTGCAGACCGGGCCACCCGACTGCAGAACTTCAAGTCGCTGGATGCCGCCATCGGTGAGGTCACCCGAAGCTGGAACAAGCAGGTGCTCTCAGATGCCCTGGGCGCGGTGGGTGTGCCGGCCGGCCCGGTGAACTCCATGGCCGAGGCGTTCCAGAACCCTCAGGTCAAACACCGCCAGATCGCCGTGCCGGTCGCGCACCCCGGGATCGGCGAAGTGGCGATGGTTCACAGTCCGTTCCGCTTCTCGGCCACACCGGTCAGGCATCGCCCGGCACCCGAACTGGGCGCCGATACCGAGCGCGTCCTTGAGGAAGAGCTTGGCCTTGCGGCCCACGAGATCGCTGCGCTGCGAGGCAGTCACATCTGCTGACCTGAATCTTCGCGGGCCCGATTCCTGCTGTTCGATGTTCTGAACAGCATTGGGGAGTGCATGCGATGAGTTCTCTGCCGAGCGGCCTGCCGCAGTCGACCTGGGGTTCGCAAGGCGCAAGGCCACTTCAGCCCGCGTCGAGACCGCCGGGCTTGCCTCGGTCTGCAGCCGATGGCTCTGCCCGGATCGCGTCCATCAAGGCCCTTGCCGCCGCGCAAAACCTGCTAGCGGCTGCAGATATCCATATTCAGGGGTCACGCCCCTGGGACATGCAGGTCCATCATCCCGATACGCTGATCCGCGCACTCTCACGAGGCAGCCTCGGCCTGGGCGAGGCCTATATGGACGGTTGGTGGGATTGCGAGCGGCTCGACCAGTTCTTTCATCGCATTCTGGGCGCCCGAATCGATGAACGGGTAGGCGGTGCGCCTGGGGCCTGGCAGGCCCTGCGCGCGCGACTCTTCAACCTGCAGACGGCGCGGCGTGCCTGGCAGGTCGGGCGCGAGCACTATGACCTGGGCAACGACCTCTTCGAGGGCATGCTCGATCCCACGATGGCCTATAGCTGCGGCTACTGGGCGCAGGCCAACGATCTCGATGCGGCACAACAGGCCAAGCTGGATCTGGTCTGCCGAAAGCTCGGACTGCAGTCGGGCATGACGCTGCTCGACATCGGCTGCGGCTGGGGCAGCCTGATGCGCTTTGCCGCCGAGCATTACGGCGTACGGTGCACGGGCCTCACCATCTCCAGGGCGCAGGCCGCCTGGGGCGCAGACAAGGCGCGCGGCTTACCGGTGCACTTCGAGTTGGCGGACTACCGCAGCTTCAATGCCGATGGCGCCAGGCGGTTTGACCGCGTGGCCTCGATCGGAATGTTCGAGCATGTGGGCCACAAGAACTACAGCGCGTATTTCGAGACTGCAAAACGCTGCCTGGGTGAAGACGGTCTCTTTCTGCTGCACACCATCGGCAAGAACCGAAGCGGTCTGCCCATGGACGCCTGGACGGAAAAATATATTTTCAACAACGGTGCCCTGCCCTCGGCAGGCGAGCTGTCTGAATCATGCCAGCGCCATTTCGTGATCGAGGACTGGCATAACTTTGGCGCAGACTACGACCGTACGCTGATGGCCTGGCATGAGCGCTTCGAGCGGATCTGGCCACCACTGAAAGACCGTTACGGCGAGCGCTTCGGCCGGATGTGGCGCTACTACCTGCTCAGTTGCGCCGGCACGTTTCGGGCTCGCAGCAACCAGTTGTGGCAGGTGGTGCTGTCACCTGCAGGCCGGCCTGCAGGCTATCGCCGGGTGAGTTGATCCGTGCGCGCCATCTGCAACTGATGCAGGGTGATCTTGCGCACTTCGATCTGACTCGACTCGATGTGCGAACGCAGCAGCATGCGCGCCGTGTCTGCGCGCCCCGACAGAATCGCACGCAGGATCTTGCCGTGCTCGTCATAGGTGGTTTCAATCCGGGGGCGCTGCGTGAAATCAAGCCTGCGGATCACCCGAATGCGCTCCGAGATGTCGCGATGAACCCGCAGCATCTCCAGGTTGCCTGTGGCTTCGATGAGGGTTGCATGAAAGGCCTCATCGAGACCCGCAACCACATCGGCATCCTGGGCCCTGCGGGTTTTGGGGCCCAGCCAGGTGCCTTGCAGGGCGCGAAGCAACTCGTTGCTGCGCTGTGCATCGCCCGCCACCCGGCCCTCACACAGGCGCTGAACCGCATCGGTCTCGAGCAGGATGCGCAGATCGTAGAGCTGATCAAAGCGATGAAAGTCAAAGGGCAGCACGCGCCAGCCGTTGCGAAACAGCACCTCAACCTGGCCTTCCTGCTGCAGACGGAACAGGGCCTGGCGAACCGGTGTACGCGACACGCCGAGCCGCTCGCAGAGTTCGAGTTCGGAAAACCGATCGCCGGGCACAAGAACAAAACCGTTGAGTTCGGACTTGATCTGCTCGTACACCTCATCGGCCAGAGACACCCTGGGCGCCGACCTCTCGGCGGCTGCGGCGGCGCCTGCGGGTGGAGCCGCCTTCGCGGGTGCGGCTGCCTTCACTTGCGCACTTCCCTCTGAAAGATCTCGAGGCTTTGCTTTTTGGTTTTCACGAACGTGGGTTCTGTCAGGGTCTGTACGGTTCTGGGTCGGGGATCATCATAGACCAGCAGATCCGCGACCGATGTCGGCCGCTTGGTCAGCAGCAGCACATGATCGGCCAGATAAACCGCCTCCTCGAGGTCGTGCGACACCAGCACCATGGTCGTGCCGGTCTGCATGAAAACCTCCTGGAGCTTTTCCCGAATGAACAGGGTCATCTCGAAATCGAGCGCCGAAAAGGGCTCATCGAGAAATAGCACCTCGGGTCGTGGCGCAAGCGCTCGCATGATCGAGGCCGTCTGTTGCTGGCCGCCAGAGAGCTCATAGGGATACCGGTTGAGATCGAACTTCACATCGAACGAGGCGACCAGTTCCTGCATGCGCCGGTCGACCTCCACCTTGCTGAAGCGGGCCAGCTTGAGCGGATAGGCGATGTTGTCGATGGTTCGCATCCAGGGAAAAAGCGCCTCCCGGTAGTTCTGAAACACATAGCCGATCCGGGTGTCCTTGAGGGACTTGCCATCAAAGAGGATCTCGCCGGAGTCGATCGGGACCAGCCCCGCGATCATGTTGATCAGGGTGGATTTGCCACAGCCATTGGGACCGAAGACCGAGGTGATCTTGTGCTTCGGAATGTCGAGATCGAAGTTCTCGTAAAGCGGCCATCCCGCAAAGTACTTGGTGAGTCCGCGAATCGTGATGTGGGTGCCTGCCGGGCCAGGCCTGAAGGGTGCCGCCGGAACTTCGGCAAACACCGGTGCATTGAGAATGCTGCTCATCGGCCACTCCAGTGCACGATCCGCCGTTCAAGAAACAGGAAGGCGACATTCAGGGCGTAACCCAGGATGCCCGCCGCCATGATCGCGGCATACATCACCTTCACATTCATCACCTGCTGGGCATCGATGATCTTGTGACCCAGGCCGTTCTCGGATCCGATGAACATTTCGGCCACGACCACAATCACCAGCGCCATCGACACGGCCGAGCGCAGGCCGACAAAAGACGGTTGCAGACTCTCCCAGAAGAGCACATCCCGGAAAATCTGCCAGCGGGTCGCCCCCATGACCCGGGCCGCCATCACGCGCTGCTTGCGCGCATTGATGACGCCGTAAGCACTGTTGAAGACCACGATCAGAAAGGCACCAAACGCGGCAATTGCAACCTTGTTCACATCCGAGATGCCGAAGATGAGCAAGAACAGCGGTATCAGGGCCGAGGCTGGCGTGGAGCGAAAGAAGTCAACCAGGAACTCGACGCTGCGGTAGGCCCGCTCGGCACTGCCCAGCACAATCCCCAGCGGCATGCCCACGCCGGCCGCAATGGCAAAGGCCAGAAGGGTGCGCTCCAGCGTCACCCAGAAATGCACCAGCAGATTGCCACCCAGCAGGCCCGACACCAGGGTGGCCAGTGTGTCACCGGGCAGGGGCAGCAAGATGGCCTTGATCAGGCCAAAGCGCACCACCAGATCCCAGATCACCAGAAGCACGATCGGTCCGACCAGGGGCAGCGCCCGGCCCCAGTCGACAGGCTTGCGTGCATTGCCTGGGGCAGCAGGTGCCCCTGCATTCAGCCAGGGGGCGGGCCCGACCGGCCGAGACTCAGACGGTGGGGCTGCAGAGGACATCTGCTCGTTCGACATGGCATCAGGGCCTGTAGAGGAGGGCGCTGACGTCGATGCGCTTGCTGAAGATGCCGCGATCGGAGAACAGGTCGAAGAACTTCTGGAAGTAGTCGATATCCGAGGGCTTGAAATCGGTCGACATCAGATAGTCCGACATCGGCACTTCCGCGGTCAGGGCGCCTTCGATGGCGGTATAGCCCTTGAGCGATGCGCGTGCCTCGGACGGATTGTTCTTGATCAGATCCACGCCCCGCTTGTAGGCCGCAATGTAGCGGCGCGTGATGTCGGGATTCTTGCGAATGAACTCGGTGGTCAGACTGGCCGAGCCCCCATGCCAGGGCGCCATCGGATCACCCAGGATGTATTTGGCAATCACGCCGACCTCCAGATTGCGCGTGGTGCCATTCAAGCGGCCGACCGTGCCGGTGGGCTCCAGGGTGTAGCAGGCATCGATCTGGCCGGCCGCGATGGCCGCGACATGCTGGGCAATCGGCAGTTCAACGATCGAAAAGCCCTTGGCTCCCGCCCGTTCGGCCACAGTCCGGGCCAGCGTCACGTTCTGGACACCCGGTCCGCAGCCGATCTTCTTGCCCGACAGCTCCGAGATCGCCTTGATGGGGCTGTCCTTGGCGACGATGAACTCATCGAGCACGAACTTCGCATTGGTAGGGTTGGTGCAGATGATGCGAAGCAACCCGGGCTGGGCGAGTTCAGCAATGCCCAGCGCCGCCGATGCGGTGCCGTTGGAGCTTCCGTCGGCACGGCCCGCGATCATGGCCTCGGCCACCTGCTGCGGACTGGCAAAACGCAGGGGCTCCACCTCAAGGCCGGCGTCCTTGACGTAGCCCTTGTCGACTGCGGCAAAAAACGGCAAGCCCGAAGCCACGGGCCAGTAGCCCACCCGGATCTTGACCGCCTGCGCGCGCACGATGGCAGGGGCTCCCGCCAGTGCGATGCCGGCCGCAGTGGCTTTCAGCAGGGTGCGGCGCGGCGCGGTAGGCGACTTGGGTTGCGCAGGCAGAGTCGAAGTCATGGCGAGGTCCTTGGGTTGGATGTTGATGCAGCAGGGGAGGAGGAAGGAGGGGCGAGCCGTGACGCGATGTATGCGCGCCAGCCGCCCAGGGCACTGATGTTGGTTGCACCCTCGAGGGCCAGGGGTTCGCACACAAAGCCCTGCACGGTGCTGCCGTCTTCAAGGCGCAGCGTGCCGATCCCCAGGGGTGCCGGGATCAGTGCCACAAACGATCCGTACTGGGTCATGGGCATCTCCCAGACCTCCAACTCGATGGCATGGCCTGCGTCTGGCGCAACCCGCAACAGACCGGGCTTGGGTGGCGTCGTGTCGGGCAGAGCAAACAGCTGGTAGTCGGGCGCCGTACGAATACGTTTGACCAGGCTGGCGCCGCGCTCGGTGAGCTGCCCATTGAGGGGCATGCCACTGAGATGAGCCCCGACAACGGCCACCAGAACGGTTGCCGGAATTGCGGATGCGCGGGTCGATGTTGATGCGCTCGATGCGCTCGGCAGGCTTGATGTGCTGGGCGTGGAAGTCGACGCCGATGCTTCGGCGCCTTGCCGGGCCAGTTGCACGAAGGGCGACCAGTTCACTTCCTGGGGGCTCAGCCGCTCCTGAGTGGCGCCCAGGGGCAGGTCACTGCACGCGTGGTAGCGCGCACCCAGGTGCGCCAGACGCGCATCGCTGCCCGCCGGGGCGACCAGGGTGATCCCGAATGGCAGACCATCGGCGCGCAGGCTGCTCGGCACCGACACGGCGGCGTAATCGAGCAGGTTCACGAAGTTGGTGTATCGCCCGAGGTTGCGGTTGAGCACCACCGGATCAGACTGCATCGCATCGATACGATAGTGTGTGGGCGCCGTGGGTACCGCCAGAACATCCATGCGATCCCAAAGCGGCGCCACCTCTCGGGCCAGCGCGCGCAAACGTTCCTGGGCATCAAACAGATCTGCTGCGCTGTACTGTCGACCCGCCGCGATGATGCTGCGTACGGGCTCGATCACCTGCGACTCATGGGCATCAAAGAACTCGCGGATGGCCTGATAGCGCTCCGCCACAAGCGCGCTGCCGTAGAGCAGCTCAGCCGCTTCAGCCAGCAATGAATCATCGATGGGTACGAGCTCAAGTCCCATCGACTGCAGCCTTGCCAGAGCTTGCGTCCAGGCAGCCTGCGCCAGCTGATCGCCAAAAAACTCGGGGGCCTGCGGAATGCCCACGCGGGCGCGGGCAGGCCAGGGCTCACCCTCAAGCACGATCGGTCTCGAGCAGAAATCAGACTCGTCGAATCCGCCAGCAGCCCTCACCGCCGCCCACGCGGCGGGCACCGTGCGCGCAAACAACGAGACGCAATCCACGGTGCGCGCAGCGGGCACAACCCCGGTGGTGGAGAGCCATCCCTTGCTGGGCTTGAATCCAACGATGTTGTTCAGGCCCGCAGGCACCCTGCCCGAGCCTGCGGTATCGGTGCCCAGGGAAAAATCCACCTGACCGGTCGCCACGACAAAGGCCGAACCGGCACTTGAGCCGCCACTGACGTAGTCGGGGTTGAACGCATTGGCAACCGGCCCGTAAGGCGAACGCGTGCCATTCAGGCCGCAGGCAAACTGGTCCAGGTTGGTCTTGCCAACCAGCGTCGCACCAGCCTGGAGCAATCTGCGCACCACGACAGCATCCTCCGCAGGCGTGTAGGCAAACGCCGGACAACCCGCCGTGGTGGGCCAGGAAGCGGCGTCGATGTTGTCCTTGATCGCAAAGCGCAGTCCGCCAAGCACCCCTGAAGCCTCGCCCACCCGTGCGGCTGCGGGGCGATAAATCCATTCATGAGCGGCTGTTGCTGAAGACGGGTCCATCTTGGTGCATCCATTGATGTATACAACCGTGAATGCAAGTGGCATGCCAAGTGATCCGGGCTGTTCGCTCACCCGTCCGCTGATCGGTCCGTTTGGGCCTATCATTGCCAAAAAGCCGAGGAGACACCGTGAAATTCAGCTTCAGTGCCGAGCAGGACGAATTCCGCGCGGCCGTGCGCCGTTACCTTTCAGATCGTTCCCCGACCACCGAAGTCCGTCGTGCCATGGCGACCGAAGCCGGCTGGGATCGCACCGCCTGGCAAGCCATGAACGCCGAGCTCGGGCTGTGTGCGGTTCGCATTCCCGAGGCCCATGGGGGCCATGGCTTCGGCTTTACCGAGCATTGCATCGTGCTCGAGGAAATGGGCCGCGCCCTGCTGTGTGCGCCCTACTTCGCCAGCACGGTGCTCGGAGCCGGGGCGCTGCTGCATGGCGCGAGCGCCGATGAACAAGCGGCTCTGTTGCCTGGTATTGCCAGCGGCCAGACCGTGGCCACGCTGGCAGCGGCTGAAGACAGCGGCCGATGGGAGGTCGACGCAGTTCAGACGACTGCACAGCGCCGCGCCGATGGCTGGCGCCTCAATGGCCACAAGAGCTTTGTGCTCGATGGCCACACCGCAGACCTGATTCTGGTGCTCGCCCGGGCCCCGGGCAGCGCGGGCCGCACGGGTCTGTCGCTTTTTGCAGTGCAACCCGATGCCACCGGCTTGCAGCGTCGAGCGCTGACCACCATGGATGCCACTCGCAAACTCGCCCGGCTGACCTTCGAGGAGACCCCGGCTCAGTTGCTGGGCACCGAAGGGGCTGCGGCCGATGCCTTTGACCGGGTGATGGTCGAGGCCACTGCATGCCTGGCCAACGAAATGGTGGGGGGCGCCGCACGCCTTCGCGAAGACGCCCTGGAATACGCCAAGATGAGGGTGCAGTTCGGCAAGCCGATCGCAGCCTTCCAGTCGATGAAACACAAGCAGGCCGACATGCTGCTGGAGGTGGAGCTGGCCAAATCAGCGGCCTATTACGCGGCCGGCGCCCTGGACGAAGGCGATGCCGATGCAGTGGCGGTGGCCTCGCTGGCCAAGGCTGGCGCGGCCGACACCTATCTGCAGACCGCCGTGCATGCCATCCAGATCCATGGCGGCATCGGCTTTACCTGGGATCAGGACACCCATTTGTGGTTCAAGCGGGCCAAGAGCTCTGAGGTGCTCTTTGGCGATGCCCATGATCACCGCGAACGCATGATGAAGTACTGGGAAGGAGCCGAGGCATGAGCACACCCCATGAAGCAGACGTTCGGGCCGAGGTACGCGCCTGGCTCGAAGCCCACTGGAATCCCGACCAGAGCCTGGTGCAGTGGCGCAATACCCTGATCGACTCGGGCTGGGGCGTGCCGCACTGGCCGAAACGCTGGTACGGCCGCGAGCTGCCCGTAGGGCTGGTGCCGGTGGTCGAGGAAGAATTCCGGCGCATCGGCGCGGTGGGTGTCGCCAAGGTGGGCATTCGCACGCTGGCCGCAGCCACACTGCTCGAGCATGGCTCCGACTGGCAAAAAGAGCGTTTCCTGCGCCCGAGCCTGACGGGCGAGGAAGCCTGGTGCCAGCTCTTCAGCGAGCCAGGAAGTGGTTCAGACGCCGCAGGCGCTGTCACGCGGGCCGAACGCCAGGGCGATGACTGGATCGTCAATGGCCAGAAGCTCTGGACCTCCGGGGCCCAGAAGGCCGACTTCGGGCTGCTGCTCGCGCGCACCGACTGGGACAAGACCAAGCATGCGGGGCTGAGCTACTTCGTGCTCAACATGCGCCAGCCCGGTGTGGTGGTGCAGCCCCTCAAGCAGATGAACGGGCATGCCACCTTCAATCAGGTCTTCATCACCGATGCCCAGGTGGATGGCCGCATGCTGGTGAGCAAGGAGGGCAATGGCTGGGCCGTGACCCAGACCACGCTCATGCATGAGCGTCGGGGTGCCGATGCATTGCGCAGCACACCGACCGCGAGCGATCGGCAAGGCCAGGTCTACGAGGAGGAGCGCAAGGAAGTGGCCATCGCGCTCGCGCCCTACAGCTGGTATCCGCAACGCGCCGGCCGACTCGACCTCATCCTGCCGCGGGCCCGCGAGACCGGCAAGATTCAAGACCCGGTGGTCCGTCAGGAAATCGCCCGTCTGCTGGTGCTGGCCAAGTCTGCGGAGTACACCGCGCGACGGGCCCGCATGGCCCAGCAGCAGGGCAAACCTCAGGGCCCGGAAGGCTCGATCGGCAAACTCGCGGCCAGTCATGTGGCGCGCGCTGCCGCCCGGGTTCACACCCAGCTCAACGGCGCCGATGCCCTGCTCACCGGACCCGACAGCGTTCACGGCGGCGTGATCGCCGAGATCCTGGTGTCCACTCCGGCCACCTCGATTGCCGGCGGCACTGACGAGATCCAGCGCAACATCATTGCCGAGCGGGTGCTGGGCATGCCGCGCGAGCCCAGCGTGGATACCGACAAACCCTACCGCGACGTGCCCCGCAACGTTGTGAAGTAGGTTGCTCTCCGATTCTGCGCGCCCATCCGGGCGGCGAACCTCCCACGCCATGCAAACCCCGGATTCGCCCCGCGACGTTCTGCGCAGCCTCTTCAGTGCAGCCGTCGCGGCAGCGCAGCCCGCCCTGTGCCTGCCGCCCCATCTGCCGCAGCCCCCTCGCGGACGCACCCTCGTGATCGGCGCGGGCAAGGCCTCGGCCGCGATGGCGCACGCACTCGAGTCGCATTGGCCCGGGCCCCTCGAGGGCATCGTGGTCACGCGCTATGGCTACGCAGTGCCCTGCACGCGCATCGAGATCCTCGAGGCCGCGCATCCGGTGCCCGATGCGGCCGGGCTCCTCGCCTCGCAGCGCATTCACGCCGCCGTGCAAGGCCTGACCGAAGATGACCTGGTGATTGCGCTGATCTCGGGGGGTGGCTCGGCGCTGCTGGTCGCGCCCGGCGAAGG
>JBKCEY010000482.1:0-20761 GCA_046304115.1 Burkholderiales bacterium
CTACCCGACCATGCAGCGCATGACCCAGCGCCTGCTCGATCGCTGGAACAAGGCCCTGTCCGAGGGTCGGCCCGTGGATGTGGCTCGCGACCTGAAAGCCTGGGCGATGGACATCACGATCGCGCTCTCGTTTGGTGAAGACATCGATGCGCTGGAGCATGACGACGATCCGCTGCAAAAGGATGTCGAGCTGATGTTCAAGATGGTCGGCCGTCGCATGATCCTGCCGATCCGCTACTGGAACTGGCTCAAGCTCCCCATCGATCGCGAGGCCGATCGCATGGTCGAGCGCATCGATCAACGCGTGCGGGGCTTCATTGCCGAGGCCCGTGCGCGCATGGCGAGCAACCCGGCGCTGCGCGACAAGCCCTCCAACATGCTCGAGGCCATGGTGGTGGCCCGCGATGAACCCGATTCGGGCTTTACCGACGAAGACATCATCGGCAACACCACCACACTCGTCTTTGCGGGCGAAGACACCGCCGCCAACACCCTGGGCTGGCTGCTCTACTTTCTGTCGACCCATCCCCAGCAAACCGCGCAGGCCCGGGCCGAGGTGGATGCCCTGCTCGGCGAGCACCGGCTCGCTCCCGACTTTGCAAGCCTTCAGCAGATGGACTATGTGGAGGCCGCGGCCAACGCGGCCATGCGCATCAAGCCCGTGGCGCCACTGGCCGGGTTTGAGGTGTTCAGGGAGCGCATGGTGGGTGACGTACGGGTGCCCGTGGGCACCCGAATCTTTGCGCTGATGCGCGCAGCCGCTCTTGATGACGCGCATTTTCCGGATGCGCAGCGCTTTGATCCGCAGCGGTGGCTGACCCCGCAGGGCCAGGGTGCAGGCGAAGCGATGGACTCACCCGCACGCAAGGTCTTTCCGTTTGGTGCGGGCCCGCGTCTGTGCCCGGGGCGCTATCTGGCCTTGGCCGAAATTCGCATGGCGGCCTCGATGATCCTGCGCAATTTCGAGCTGTCGTTTGATGACGATCCGGCGAGCATCGAGGAAGTCTTTGCGCTCACCATGACGCCGGATCGGCTGCCGGTACGACTGAAGGCGAGAGCCTGAACAACCCGAACGACCTGAACTTCCGAACGATCTTTCGCGAGCCCAAGATGACCCGACGCATCATCGATCTCTCGATCTATCTCGAAAACGATGTGGTCTCGGATCCGCCGGCCATGGCGCCCAGGATTCAGTACTTCAACCACGAAAACTCCTTTGCACAGATGGCGCCCTTCTTTCCGGGGCTCCAGCAGTCAGACCTGCCCGACAGCGCGGTCTGGGCCGTGGAGTCGGTGCAACTCAGCACGCACAACGGCACGCATCTCGACGCCCCCTATCACTTTCATCCCACGATGAACCGGGGCGAGCGGGCCATCACCATCGATGAAGTGGATCTGTCCTGGTGCTTTCAGCCTGGCGTGAAGCTCGATTTCCGGCATCTGCCCGATGGCCATGTGGTGAGCGCGGCCGAGGTCGAGGCCGAGCTTGCCCGCATTGGACACACGCTCTCGCCGCTCGAGATCGTGGTGGTCAATACCCGTGCGGCGAGCCGCTATGGTCAGTCCGACTATGTGTCGGCGGGTTGCGGCATGGGCTACGAGGCCACCATGTACCTGCTCGAGCGCGGCGTGCGCCTGACCGGAACCGATGCCTGGAGCTGGGATGCGCCTTTTGTGCACACCGCAAAAAAATACGGCGAGACCGGCGATGCCTCGCTGATCTGGGAGGGCCACAAGGCGGGCCGACACATCGGCTACTGCCACCTCGAGAAGCTGCACAACCTCGAGGCCCTGCCGCCCACGGGCGTGGTGATCAGCTGCTTTCCGCACAAGATCCGGGGCGCCTCGGCCGGCTGGACCCGGGCCGTGGCCATCATCGATCCCGCGATCTTGGCGGCGGTGAAGGCTTCGGCTTGAACGGATTCAGCACCCGTACCGGGGTGTCCTCAAAGTCGGAGGTGTTGCGGGTCACGACCGTAAGGTCGTGAACCAGCGCGATGGCGGCGATCTGCTTGTCGAGTTCGCGGCTGGGATCGGGTGCACGCAGCAGGCCCCAGACCTGAGCCGCCTCGATGTCGAACGGCAGGATGTGGCGTGCGTAGTCGCCGACCACGGTGTTCAGCCAGGTTTCAAGGCGTCGGGCCTGGGCGCGATCGCCACGAAACCGAATGAGTTCGACACCGCAACGCAGTTCGCCGATGGTGACGGCGCTCAGGTACGGACTAGAAGATCAGGCATGAGCGAGTCCTCAATGACATGTACCCAAATCAATTGATATCAATGATATCAATCTACGGGCACTGACCTCAGCGCGTTCACACGCGCCGGCTCGATGCCACGCCCACCCGAGCCCGACGCTGCCTGCATCCAGCGCAGCAGCTGGGCCACCTGCGAGTCGTTCAATGGCCCGGCAAAGGGTGGCATGCCCGCAGGCAGGGGCTCGCCCGGAACATCGGCACCGAAGCCACCATGCAGCACGATGCGTGCGGCATTGGTGAGCGTGGGCTGGCTGAACACCCGATGACCCGCCAGCGCGGGCCAGAGTGGGCCACGGCCTTCGCCGGCGTCGCCATGGCAGTCGGCGCAATGCGTGCGATAGAGGGCCGAGGCGGGTGAACCGTCATCGACGAATGTCGTTGCGGCACCAGAGGCCATCGACCCTGTGCCAGGCGAGAGCGACTTCAGGTACACCGCCATGGCACGCCTGTCGTCAGGGGTGAGTGCCGTGAGACTCTGACTCACGATGCGGGCCATCGGTCCATTGGCCTGCCCGCCAGGTGCCCGACCGGTGGTGAGCCACTGCTCGATCTCGGCCAAGGGCCAGTGACCCACACCGCCCGCCTGAGCCGTACGCAGCGAGGGCGCATGCCAGCCCTGGGCCTGCAGTTCGGCGCCACTGAAGGCGAGCGCGCCATGACCCTCCGCTTGCGGCGCGCCCAGCGCATTGCGCGGGGTATGGCAGGCCCCGCAATGGCCCAGGCCCTGCACGAGATACGCACCCCGGTTCCAGTCCTCGGATTGTCGAGCCTGCGCCACGAAGGGCTGGGGCTTGAAGAAAAGCCACTGCCACACCCGAATCAGGCCCGGCAGATTCCACGGAAAGCGCAGCGCCGCAGCACGGGCCGGCTGATCCGCAGGGGGCAGCGTTTGCAACCAGGCAAAGAGCGCATCACTGTCCTCGCGCGTGATGTGTGTGAAATCGGTGTACGGAAAGGCCGGGTTGAGCGCACGGCCGTCCCGTGACCGGCCCTCATGCATCGCGCGCCAGAAGTCCTCCGTGCTCCAGCCGCCCAGCCCCGTGGCATGGGGCGTGAGATTGCCGCCATAGACCGTGCCAAAGGGGGTCAGCACCGCCTTGCCCCCGGCATAGGGCAGACCACCGGGTGCGGTGTGACAGGCCGCGCAGTTGCCGATCCGGGCGAGGTAGGCGCCACGAGACACGCCTTGAGACACGCCTTGAGACATGCCCGCTTCAGTCGATTGCACCGCCACCGCCCCACACTCGCGCGGCCAACGCGAGGATGCAGACTTGGCACTCGAGGCCGTATTCGGTTCCGCTCGCCCGTCCCCCGGCACCGGCTGCGCGGCCAACCAGGTCGTGACCGCAATCAGGTCATCGGGGGTCAGAGCCTTGGCAATATCGGCCATGCAATCGGGCGCTGCTGCCTTGCGCTCGCCATTGCGCCAGGCACCGAGCTGGGCATTCAGATAGTCGCGCGGCAAGCCCAGCAGTCCGGGCATGGCGGGCGCGATGCCCGTGAGCTTTTCGCCGTGGCAGTCGGCGCAGGCCGGCAACTGTCGAGTGGCATCGCCCTGGCGCGCGAGCTGCTCGCCCCGACGCAGCGCTGCAGGCCCCAAGGCGGTGGCTGCAGCGACGGCCGCCGTCGAAGTGGGTGGATAGGCGGGATGCTGCTTCGAAAAATACGATGCGATCTGCTCAAGACTTTCATCACGCAGGCCCTGCACCATCCAGGCCATGGAGGGCCCCTGTCGACGGCCCTCCCGAAAATGCAGCAGTTGCTGCAGCAGATAGCCTTCGGGCTTGCCCGCAATCCGCGGGTAATAGCCATCGGGCCCGGCGCGGCCCTGATCCCCGTGGCAACCGGTGCAGGCCTTCAATCGATCGTTCAGATCGTGGGGCGCAGGCTGAGCGCCCTGGCCGGTCGGCGGAAAGGATGCATACAGCGCGAGTCCGGCGATCAGCAGGCCGCCCGCCAAGGCCAAGGTTCGAACAGTCATGGGCCCGATGGTATCGTCGCCGCATGGCTTATTCGCATCGCTCGGGTCTGCAGGCCTGGACCTTTCCGGATCTGCGCACCCTCATGGCTCGCGCCTCGCCCGATCGCTCGGGCGATCATCTGGCCGGCATTGCAGCTCAATCGGCCGCCGAGCGCATGGCCGCCCGCATGGCGCTGGCCGAGGTGCCCCTGCGCCGTTTTCTGGAGGAGCCCCTCATCGATCCGCAACAGGATGAGGTGAGCCGGCTGATCTTCGAGCAGCATGATGCGCAGGCCTTCGCCACGGTGGCGCATCTGACGGTGGGGGGGTTCAGAGACTGGCTGCTGTCGGACCAGGCCAGTTCGGCCGCCCTGGAATCCCTGCGCTGGGGTCTCATGCCCGAGATGGTGGCGGCGGTCAGCAAGCTGATGCGCAATCAGGATCTGGTGCTGGTGGCGCGCAAGGCGCGGGTGAGCAGTGCCTTTCGAACCACGCTCGGACTGCCCGATCGCATGGCCGTGCGCCTGCAGCCCAATCACGGCACGGATGATGCGCGCGGCATTCTGGCCTCGATCATCGATGGCCTGATGTATGGCTGCGGCGATGCCGTGATCGGCATCAATCCGGCCGGTGACAACCTGGCGAACATCACGCGGCTGCTGCACATGCTCGACGAGATCCGTCTTCGATACGACATCCCCACGCAGAGCTGTGTGCTCACCCATGTCACGCAAAGCATTGCGGCGATCGAACAGGGTGCGCCGGTCGATCTCGTGTTCCAGTCGATTGCCGGCACACAAAAGGCCAATGAGGGCTTTGGCATTTCGCTGGCCCTGCTCGACGAAGCGCATGCGGCCGTGCAGTCGCTTGCGCGCGGCACCGTGGGGCGCAATGCCATGTACTTCGAGACCGGCCAGGGCAGCGCGTTGTCGGCCGATGCCCATCACGGCCTGGATCAACAAACCTGTGAGGCCCGCGCCTATGCGGTGGCCCGCCGCTATGCGCCCCTGCTTGTGAACACGGTGGTGGGTTTCATCGGTCCGGAGTATCTGTTCGATGGCAAGCAGATCATTCGGGCGGGGCTTGAGGATCACTTCTGCGGCAAGCTGCTGGGCGTACCCATGGGCTGCGACATCTGCTACACCAACCATGCCGAAGCCGACCAGGACGACATGGATACCCTGCTCACCCTGCTGGGCGTGGCGGGCGTGAACTTCATCATGGGTGTGCCGGGTGCTGACGACATCATGCTCAACTACCAGAGCACGTCCTTTCACGATGCGCTGTATGCGCGCGAGGTGCTGGGCCTGCGCCGTGCGCCGGAGTTCGAGGACTGGCTCGAGCGCATGGGACTGACGGATGTGCAGGGCCGGCTTCTGCCCGCTTCGGGCGGGCATCCGCTGCTCGGCTTTTCAATGCCTGGTCAGGATGAGCCCTGACCTCCGCCTTTCGGCCTAGGTCCGTTGGCTTGCACGGGGTTGAAATCGTTGCGAGACCAGAGTCCGCTTGTTAGGCTTGCGACATGAATTCGCCAACCGCACTCAGCCTGCCCGAGCCCTTCGCGGTGCTTGAGCCCTTCTTCGCATTGCTACGGTCGGATACGGCAACCGAGCATGTCCGATTGCGGCACGACATGCGCGAGGAATTTCGTCGTGATCTCCAGGCGCTGCGAGCGGAATTGCGCAGTGAGATGGAGAGCCTGCGGGTTGAGCTTCGAGGCGAAATCGAAGGCCTACGGAATGAGCTTCGGGGCGAAATCGAGGACCTGAGAAATGAGCTTCGGGGTGAAATCGAGGGCCTGAGAAATGAACTCCGGGGCGAAATCGCCGCCTTGAGAGTCGAACTTCGCGCGGATTTCGAGAACTTGCGAACCGAACTCCGGGGCGAGATGGAAAACCATCGCGCCGAACTGCGCACCGAGATGGCCGGCTTCAGGGCCGAGCTGCGGGGTGAAATGGCTCAGTTCCGAACCGATGTCCGAGCCGAAATCAGCGTCTTGCGCACCGAGCTTCAGGGTCTGAGATCGCAGATGGCGACCCAGCAGCAAATCGTTGTTGATCTGGCCACGGATCTGCGCAAAGAAGACTCGTCAATCCGACTCGATATCGCGGCGCTGAGGAAAGAGGTTGCCGAAATCCGGGCCGACTTCACGCGCTGGGGTATTGGCGCGCTGGTCGCGCAAAGCGGAATCCTGATCGCAGCGATGAAGCTGATCTGACCCCTCCCAGGCTTTATTGGGTCCGAGCCCAGGATTGCATACGGCCACACACATGAAACCCCTCGCCCCAGGCGCACGCTTGCAGTCCCTCACGCCCGATCCCTGGACGGATCTGCGCGAGCTCACTGCAGCCCGCATTGCACTCGGGCGGGTGGGTGTCAGCCAACCCACGCAGGCCCTGCTCGAGTTCGGGCTCGCTCATGCACAGGCGCGCGACGCGGTGCACACGCCCTTGCAGATCGAGCCCCTCACTACCGACCTGCAAGCCGACGGCTGGAGGGTGCTCAGAGTTCACAGCCGTGCCCCCGATCGGGCCCATTACCTGCGTCGCCCCGATCTGGGTCGGCGTCTCGATGAGGCCAGTGCGCAGATGCTGAGCGGGCCGCAGCAAACAGCCGGAACCCATGGATCAGAGCTCCTCGTGTTTGTCGTGGCCGACGGGCTTTCCGCCACAGCCGTTCAACGCCATGCGCGCCCGCTGCTGCAGGCCGCACGCAGCGCACTGGCCGGCTCCGCATTCACGCTCGGCCCGGTGGTGATCGCCGAACAGGCCCGGGTGGCCCTGGGCGATGAAGTGGGTCAGTGCCTGGGCGCGCAGGCCGTGGTGTTGCTGGTGGGCGAGCGCCCGGGCCTGAGTTCGCCCGACAGTCTGGGCATCTATCTCACCTGGGCGCCCCGCGTCGGTCGCATGGACTCCGAACGAAATTGCATTTCCAACATCAGACCCGAGGGGCTGCCGCCCGAGCAGGCTGCGCGCATTCTTGCAGGACTGCTGGCCGGCGCGCGTCGGTTGGGCGCAACCGGGGTGAACCTCAAGGACGACACCCCAGCCGCCCTTGCCATGACGCCAGCCAGCGCACTGACTTCCTCAACAAAGCCGTCGCTCTGATCGGTTCATTCAGGCCTGTGCTGAATCAAGCCGTCCCGCAGATGCGGGGCAGTGCCTGCGCAATCGAGCCGCGCAGCACAATGTCAGCCAGGGTGTCGCAGGCCGTAGGCTCGGCATTCAGAATCACGAGGCGCGCACCCGCACGTTTGGCACGCGGCACGGCACCCGCCACGGGCTGCACCTGCAGCGTGCTGCCCACCGCGATGAACAGGTCCGCTTCGGTGGCCACACGCATGGCCCGATCGATCACCTCAGGCACCAGGGCCTGACCAAACGAAATCGTGTCGCTTTTCAGGATGCCACCGCAATCCCCGCAGGGCGGATCGGTCTCGCCGGCCCGAACGCGCGCCAGGGCCTCTTCCAGCGGGCGACGAACACCACAGGACCAGCACATCACACGGCGCAAGGTGCCGTGCACTTCAATCACCCGATGCGGACTGTTGCCTGCCACCTGATGCAGCTCATCGATGTTCTGCGTGATCAGCGCATGCAGCTTGCCGCGCCGCTCAAGCGCCACCAGGGCCTCATGACCCGCATTGGGCCGGGCGCTCCAGGCGGGATGCACGAGTCGCGCCTGCCATGAAGCACGCCGAACCTGCGGATCGCCGAGGTAGTACTGAATGTTCGATTGCTTTTCGGCCTGTGGATTGCGAGTCCACACGCCATTGGGGCCCCGAAAATCCGGAATGCCGGAGTCGGTGGAAATGCCTGCACCGGTGAGCACCACCACGCGCTGGGCTTCATCAACCCAGCGGGCCGCCTGATCGAGCAGATGGGTCTGGCTCGGACCCGGTCCTTGCGACAGGTCCTGCCTTTCCGAAGGTTTGGGCGACGCAGGTGAGGAAGGATTCGAGTTGCTCATGACAAAATTTTCAATCGGGGTTGAGCCACGCGCACGGATCGATCAACACGTCGGACGGTGCCCTCAGCCGATCGCGCTGGCTGAATTCACCTGGGCGCGCAGCAGATGCTTCTGGATCTTGCCCGTTGAGGTCTTGGGAAGCTCCAGGAAGCGTATTTCGCGCGGGCACTTGAAGCCGGCCAGCAGACCCTTGCAGTGCGCGATGAGCTCAGCGGCGAGCGCCTGACGGCCTGCTTCGTCTGTGGGCGCGCGATCGGGGCGAAGCTCCACAAAGGCGAGCGGCGTTTCGCCCCACTTGGCATCGGGCCGGGCCACCACGCCTACGGCCAACACGGCCGGGTGCTTGTAGAGCGCGTCTTCCACCTCGATGGATGAGATGTTCTCGCCGCCCGAGATGATGATGTCCTTGGCCCTGTCCTTGAGCTTCACATAGCCATCCGGAAACAGCACCCCCAGGTCGCCGCTGTGAAACCATCCATTGGCAAAGGCCTCCTGCGTGGCCTTGGGATTCTTGAGATAGCCCTTCATCACGGCATTGCCACGGAACACCACCTCGCCCATGGTCTGCCCGTCGCGCGGCACTTCCTGCAGGGTCTCGGGATTGATGACGGTGACCTGCTCCTGAATCGGGGTGGCCAGGCCCTGGCGGCCATTCAGGTCCACCTGCTCGGCCAGCGGCAGCGTGGTCCAGTGCTCATGCTTGGCGCAGGCCGCAGACGGCCCATAGACCTCGGTCAGTCCATAGACATGCGTGACATCAAAGCCGAGGGTGGCCATGCCCTCGATCATGGCGGCGGGCGGCGCGGCGCCGGCCACCATCGCCTTGACCGGCCAGTCGATGCCCTCGCGCAGCGCAGCCGGTGCCGAGATCAGCATGGAATGAACAATCGGCGCGCCGCAATAGTGCGACACGCGATGCTCGCGCATGAGCTTGAAGATGAGGGCCGGATCGATCTTGCGCAGACAGACCTGAGTGCCGGCGACCGCGGCCATCGTCCACGGAAAGCACCAGCCATTGCAATGAAACATCGGCAGGGTCCAGAGATAGACCGGATGCCGGGGCATGGCCCAGGACAGCACATTGCCCATGGCATTGAGATAGGCGCCGCGGTGATGCACCACGACGCCCTTGGGGTTGCCGGTGGTGCCCGAGGTGTAGTTCAGGCCAATGGCATCCCATTCATCGTCGGGCATGCAGCCCGCAAACGCGGTATCGCCCGCGGCCACAAAAGCCTCGTACTCCTGAGTGCCCAGCCGCTCGCCGGGTCCGTCATAGAGCGCGTCATCCACATCGATGATCAGCGGCAGGCGCTTGCCCTCGGCCTGCAGCTGGGCCAGTGCGGCCTTGACGGTCAGCGAGAACTCGCGATCCAGAATCAGCACCTTGCTGTCCGAATGATCAAGTACAAAGGCCACCGTGGCAGCATCGAGCCGGGTGTTGATGCAGTGAAGCACCGCGCCGCTCATGGGCACGCCAAAGTGCGCCTCGGCCATGGGGGGCGTGTTGGGCAGCATCACCGCCACCGTGTCGCCACTGCCGATGTCCAGCCGGGTGAGGCTGCTGGCCAGCTGCCGCGCACGCGTGCGCACCTCGCCCCAGGTGCGACGCAGATCGCCATGAATGACGGCCACCTGATCGGGATAGGCGGCACCCACCCAGTTGAGCAGTGAGATCGGTGTGAGCGGCACATGATTGGCCGGGTTGCGATCGAGGTCCTGCCGATCGGGATTCGGATGGGTGGGCATGAGGGTGGTTCCTGTGCGTGCGGCGACGGATGGCGTCGATGCTAGCATCACGCAAAAGGCCGCTTGCGGCCCTCCCTGCGCCCTGATCACCCCACCCTTCCGATGGAGTCCTCGCGGGCGCGGCAAGCACACCATCGAGGCAGGCCACTGAGCCGGCCAGGAGACCCTTCATGACAGGCAACCCCGCTTCCAACACCGCGACCGACGTGCCGACCGGCGCCTTTCAGGTTCAGGCCCAGGAACAGATCGTCTTTGGCAAACCCGCCGAAGTGGCCGTGCTCGACCTCGCCCGCCAGCGCGGCGCAAAGCGGGTCTTTCTCACGTCGGGCCGCACCCTGGGCGCACTCACCAACGGCCCGCTGCAACGCATCGCAGCGAGCCTGGGCGAACTGCACTGCGGCACGTTTGCAGCCATCACCGCCCACAGCCCGCGCGAGGACGTGATCGCCGGTGCGCAGGCTGCGCGTGCGGCCGGGGCCGATCTGCTGGTGGCCGTAGGCGGTGGCTCCGTGATTGATGCCACCAAGGCGATGCTGGGTGCAATCTGGATGAACATGGATTCGCCTGCGGCCATGGAGCCCTACCGCACGGGCGTCCCGGCTGATCAGGCCCGCCGCATCGAGGCGCCCGCTGCGCCCCTGCGGCTGATTTCGGTCTCGACCACGTTGTCGGCTTCGGAGTTCACCCCCATCGCCGGTGTGACCGACTCGGCCACACACACCAAGCAGTCCTTCACGCACCGGCTTTTTGCGCCGGTGGCGGTGGTGCTCGACCCGCGCGCCACGCTCGATACCCCGCTTGATCTGCTCTTCAACACCGGCATTCGCGCCGTGGATCATGCGGCGGAGTCTTTTTGCTCGCCCTTTGCCAATCCGGCCACCGAAGCCCTTGCGCTGCAGGGCCTGAAGCTGCTGTATCGCGGACTGCCCGCCATGCAGGCCGATCCTGCCGACCTCAATGCCCGCATGACCGCGCAGTTCGGCATGTGGCAGGCGATCGCCGGTTTTGCAGGGGGTGCACGCATGGGGGCGAGCCACGGCATCGGCTATGCGCTCGGCGCCACCTTCGGCATTGCGCATGGCCATACCTCCTGCATCATGCTGCCCGCCGTGCTGCAGTACAACGCCAGGCAAAACGCGGCCCGCCAGCACGAACTGAGCATCGCCATGGGCCAGCCGGATATGCCTGCACATCGATTGATCGGCGATCTGATCCGTGGGCTGAAGCAGCCCTCGCGGCTGGCCGATGTGAAGATCGGCGCCGAGCATTTTGAAGAGATCGCGCGCCGTGCGCTGGTGTACCCCAATCTGCGCGACAACCCCACCCCGCTCACCACCACCGATCAGGTGGTGGAGGTGCTGCGGCTGGCGGCCTGATGCCATCCGAACCCACGGCCTGAGCCCCCTGCAAGGCTCGGGTCGCGGCAAGTCCCGGCGACTGACCTGATTTATCTTTCAACGAGGAGACTTCGATGCTGTTCTACGATTCCGTTGGCCCCAACCCCCAGATCGTTCGTATCTTTGCTGCAGAGCGCGGCGTGGCGCTGCCCAGCACCAAGGTCGATCTGCGCGGCGGCGAAAACCGCCAGCCGGCCTACATGGCCAAGAACCCGTCAGGTCAGCTGCCGTGCCTTGAGCTCGACAACGGCCTGGTGCTGGCCGAGATCACGGCCCTCTGCGAATACCTCGATGAGCTGGGCCCCAAGGGCGCCTCGCTGATTGGCAACACGCCTGAAGAGCGCGCCGAAACCCGCATGTGGGTGCGCCGCATCGACCTCAACATCCTGGAGCCCCTGGCCAATGGATTCCGGTTTGCCGAAGGCCTCAAGCTCTTTCAGTCACGTATCCGCACCATGCCGCAGGCCGCAGACGATCTGAAGCTGCTCGCCAAGGAAAAGATCGCCTGGCTGAATGGTCTGCTCGAAGGCAAGCAGTGGGTGTGCGGGGATCGGCTCACGCTCGCCGATCTGTTGCTCTACGTGTTCCTGGAGTTCGGTGGCGCCGTGGGCCAGAAGGTCGATCCGGCCAACACCAACGTGCTGCGCATCATCGAGCAGGTCAAGGCTCGGCCGAGCGCCAAGGCCTGAGAGCGCTGGGCTGAAGGCCCGGGCGATTTGAGCGATCGTCCGGACCTGACCCTGTCGGCACGATGGGCCCCAGACCGCCCGAATCCAAACCGTCTCGCGAGGTCGCGAGACGGCGGCCTTCGCTGTCCACACAGCTGGTCCGAAGCGCCGGGATTGGCCTGATCGCGCTGGCTGCGCTGCTTGCCATCAGCGTGATCACGCTGCTCTGGGAGCCTGCGCCTCCCAGCCGGCTGGTCATGAGCTCCGGCGCGGAGGGTGGTGGCTATCACCACTTCGCACAGCACTATCAAACCGTTCTGGCGCGTCATGGCATCACCCTCGAGGTGCGTCCCTCAAGCGGAGCGATCGACAATCTCGAGCGCCTGCGCAAGCCAGGCGGTGGCGTGGACGTCGCTCTGATCCAGGGGGGCATTGCTCGCGAGGCCGATCAGGCGGGCCTGACCTCGCTTGGGCATATGTTCCTCGAGCCCATCTGGATCTTTACGCGAACGCCCGCCCCGCTGGACGAACTGCCGCAATTGCGCGGCCTGCGGGTGGCGCTGGGTGAGCCAGGCAGCGGCACGCACCGGGTTGCGCAGGACATGCTGCGGCTTTACCGGCTCGATGGTCAGGCCACCACCACGCTTGAACTGGGCGGGCTGGCGGCCGCGCAGGCCCTCAAGGAGGGTCGCATCGATGCGGCGTTCTTTGTGGCCTCGGAAGAGTCGCCCGTCGTGATGGATCTGTTCAATACCCCGGGCATTCACATTACCAGCATCCGCCGGGCCGAGGCACTGGTGCGCCGGTTTGCGCATCTGCGCAAGATCGCCCTGCCCACCGGGGTCATCGATCCGGGGGCCGATCTGCCGGGGCGCGATGTGATGCTGGTCGGTACCACCGCGCAGCTGGTGGCACGGGAGGGGCTGCATCCGGTCATTGCCGAGCTTCTGATCGATGCGGCACGCGAGGTGCATGGAAAGGCCACCCTGCTCGCGCCTGCGGGCAGCTTTCCGAATGCCGAGCCGGGTGACTTCGCCCTCTCGACCGATGCCCATCGCCTCTACAAGGAAGGCACTGGCCCACTGCGACGCTACCTGCCCCTGTGGGCTGCGGTCTGGGTACAGCGCATCGTCTTTATCGTGCTGCCGCTGCTCGCCATTCTGGCGCCTGTAGCGCACTTCGTGCCCGTGCTCTGGCGCTGGCACATGCGCCGCCGAATTCACCAGTGGTATGGCGAAGTCCGCTATATCGAAGACGCCACGCTGGCCGGCCAAGGCAATGCGCGCGAACAGCTGCAACGCCTGCACCAGATCGATGATCGTCTGCGTGCCCTGCGGGTGCCCACCGCATTCGACGGCGAGCTTTTCTCACTGCGATCCCACGTTCACCTGGTGCACAACCTGCTTGAGGCCAGCATTGCCAGGGACAACGCGTCAGCGGGATAAAGCGCTCAGGCCGCGTCGGGCGGATCGAGGTCGATAAGCAACCCCTTGAACATCCGCCCCGTCCCCCCTGGAATCAACCGCTCCGCCGCTCTCAGACAGTCCTGCACCACCGTGGCCGCGGCCTCGTCATAGCCCTCGGTCTGCATGCGCATGAGCTGGGAGCGAACCACCGCCATCAGGGCCAGCGGATGATCGGGAGACTGAGCCAGAGCCGCCTGCGCATGCTGCACCGCCTCGGCATGGTGTCCCTGATAGAGCGCGTCGTCGCTGAGCTGCAAGCGCTGAGAGACCTGCAAGGGCCCGGGTGGCACCGGGCGCACCGGCAGAGCTGGCACGGGTTTGATGCCGCCAGCACCGTTCGCAGCAGACACCGACGCCCCTGAGCCCGCGCCATTCGAGGAAGCACCCGACACGGACAACGACCCGTTTGCGAGCGCTGAATCGGATCCCGCCGCCGGTTGCATGTAGCTCGCCCTGCGACTGCCCGATCGCCTCTCGACGCTGGCGCGACGGTCCTCACCATCCCAACCGCTCTGTGCCTGTGCGCCGTCGCCGGTTCCGCGTCGCTCTTCACTCGCCCGCCGTTCGGTGCGTGCGCGACGCTCCACCGCATCACCGTCGCCTGGAACCATTCGGGCAGGCAAGGCAAACCCGGCTCTGCGCAGCACCCGCGCTGCCATCGGCTGGGTATGGATCAGCGAAGCAGGGTCATCGCCCAGGGTCTGACGCACCAGGGCCATCGCCTCATCGCCCAGACCGGCGCTCAGCGCACCCTGAGCAACCAGCAGATTGACAGAGACAGGCGCCTCGGATGAGCCGGCGAGCTCGACCGCGCGCCGTGCATGGGTCTGCGCGATCTCGAGATCACCCCGCAATCCATGGGCCTGCGCTGCTACCGACTCGGCCAGAGCCTGCGAGGCTGCGTCTTCAAACCACTGCGCCCGCGCGCCGCTCACCAGATCAAGTGCCTTGCTCGCCTGGCCTTGAGTGACGAGCACCTGCCCGAGCATGCCCACGTCGAGTGCACTGCGCACGGGTGTTGCGCCGGTCTTGCTGATCAACGTGGTGTAGCAGGTCTCGGCGAGTTCGAGTTCGTCCTGCGCGTAGGCCATCTCGCCCAGCGTACGCAGCCGTTTGGGTGTGGACAGGGGCTTGATTGCGGCGCGGGCCACGGCAAACGCGTCTTCGATGCGGCCCGAGGCCTGATGGACCTTGATCAGCAGGTCATAGGCAGCGCCCTGATAGGGGTCGGCCTCGATCATGGTCTCAAGCAGTTCACGCGCCTCGTCGTTACGGCCCTGCGCATGCCTGACCTGTGCAATCGCCACCTGAGCCCAGGGTAGCGGCCTGCGTTGCCCAAGGGCAGCCTCGGCTGTGCGTTGCGCCTCGTCGAGCTTGCCCAGATCGAACAGGGCCTGAGTGCGCCACTTGAGCAACTCGATGCTGGGCGCGCCCAGCCGTGCACTCAGCGCATCAACCGTGGCCAGCAGTTCGGCGGGATCCCCTTTCGTGCTGGCTTCATGCACGGGGGCGTAGGCCACCCGGCGCCGGATCGCCTGTTCGATCCTCGGGGCGACCACCGCATGGACGATGGGCTTGAGCAGCAGCGCATCGGGTTGCCACTCGCTGGTGGTCGCAACCAATGATCGGCTGGCCTCGGACACCACCAGTACAAAGGCTGCGTGGGCCGGCAACAACCGGCGGGTACGAACCACCTCGAGCAGCTGGCTGCCCGAGACAGGGCCACGGAAGTTCACTTCGCTCAGAATGAGCGGGTAGGGATCGTTCTCGATCAGCTCGAGTGCATGCAAGGGGTCGCGCGCGGTATCAACCTGCCGGATGCCCATCTCGACCACCACGTCGCGCAGGGCCTGGCGAGCGCCCGGCTGTTCATCGACGATCAGGGCGCGCTCAGGCAGCCGGAAGCCCCGCTTTCGAGGGGTTGCTTCGGGTGCTGAGGCGGATGCGGCCGCTGAAGGGGGCGAAGAGGTCTCCATCAACAGATTGTCGGCCTGATGCCGGCAAGCTTGAAGCCCTTCAGTCCCGGCACTGTGACGAAATTCGCGCGCAGGCTCTCGAATACAGCGCCGGCGTGCGCTATGCACGCCGATCCGCGCACCCGATCAGAAGACCAGCGCGAGGGCGAAGAGACCGACCATGAAGCAGGCAATCACCACCTTGCCGATGGTGCCCACCAGGAGTCCGATCCATGTGGCCAGGCCCACAGTGGCTGCCCGCTGCGCATTGCGCTCGGTGAGGTATTGCCCAATGGCTGCGCCCGCCAGCGGCAGGAACAGCAGGCCGATCAATCCGCCGAAGATTCCAAGCACCGTGCCGATGGCCGCGCCGATCAGGGCCAGACCACTGGCCCCGGCCCGCCGGGCACCCAGCAGGGCGGCAAGGTAATCGAGCGCCCAGGCCGCCAGCGTGAGCAGGCCGCAGACAACAACCGTCCAGACCGAGATTCGGGCGAAATCATCAATCCAGGCGCCCAGCAACACGCCTGCAAAGACGAGCACGATGCCGGGCAGGGCGGGCAGGATGGTCCCCGCCAGACCGGCAGCCATGAGCAGGAGCACCAGGATCCACAGAAGCGTGTTCATGCGCTCAGCGTATCATCGGTCACGCCCTTCAAGTGCTGTGTGCAGGCATGACGTGAGCCCCCAAACCCTTGTTCTCGAACGATCCAGCGTCCCGGTCCGACGCGGACTCGCGGCCGTGGTGGTCGCAGGTCTGCTCGCCATGTGGTGGGGCGCCTGGTTCGAGGTTGAGCGCACCCGCGAGGGTGAGTTGCGCCAGGCGGAATTGCGCATGGAGGCCAAGGCCGATGTCTTTGCCGAATTTGCGCGCACCCTGTTGCGAACGCTCGACGCAGCGCTCGTCGACATCCGGCCAAGCATTGGAGCGGACCTGCAGATCCCCAGGTTGCTGATCGAGCAGCACAAGAAAGCCCTCGGCGGCGCGGTGCTGCAGATGAGCACGCTGGATCGCTCAGGTCAGGTGCGTTTCAGCACGGAGCCGATCGCCGGCCAGGACTACTCCAATCGACCGATGTTCGTCGTGCACCGCGACAACCATATGGGCGACAATTTTTTCATCAGCCTGCCCCAGCGTGACTTCACTGCCGAGGGGCGTCGGCAGATTCATGTCAGCCGCCCGATTGTGATTGACGGCAGCTTTGAAGGGGTGCTGCAGCTGTCGGTCGATCCCGTCGTGTTTACCAACTTTGCGCGCAGCCTGGCCACCCGCAACGGCGACATCATCGCGATGACTCACAGCGACTCGGGTGTGCTGATGGCCCGCTATCCCGACCTTAATCCCGAGAGCGTGCAGCAGCCGATTCAGGGCAGCCCGTTCCTTGAGCCAGACTCGCCCCAATCCGGAACCTTCCGGCGCATCTCGCAGGTCGACGGCAAACCGAGGGTCTATGCCTATCGCAAACTGAATGACTATCCGGTCACGCTGGTGGCCGGTCGTGATGAAGCGAGGGTCCTCGCGCGCCTGGAGCGCTATCGGGTCTGGGTGTTCGGCACCAGCGGCCTCATGACGATCGGCTTTGCAGGTCTGCTCTGGGTGCTGATGCGCGCGCTGCGCCGGATCGATCGCGACAAGGCCGATCTGGCCGAGGCCCGTGTTCGCGCCGAGGCCGCCAGCCGCGAAAAAAGCCGGTTCCTGGCCACGATGTCGCATGAAATCCGCACGCCGCTCAATGGCGTGGTGGGCATGTCCCAGCTGATGCTGGGCACGCCCTTGACCACCGAGCAGCGCGACTACGCGAGCAACATCGTGCAGTCAGGGCAGGCCGTGGTGGCCATCGTCAACGACATTCTCGATTTCTCGCGCATCGAGGCCGGTCGCCTTGAGCTCAAGCCGCAGCCGTTCTCGTTGCAGGAGTGCGTCGATGTCGTGATGGGCATGTTCCGCTTCGAGGCGCAGACCCGGCGTATTGATTTGCACTGCGAGATCGATCCCGCAATCGCCGGCAATTTTCTCGGTGACAGCCTGCGAATCCGCCAGGTTCTGGTCAACCTGCTCGGCAATGCCCTCAAATTCACCGAACGCGGCCGTGTTCTGCTGAGGGTGGGAGCGGTTCAGCCCGATAAGCCTTTGGCATCCGATGTGCTGCTGCAGTTCGATGTGATCGATACCGGGATCGGCATTCCGCCTTCGGCGCGCGAGGGTCTGTTCAGGGTCTTCTCGCAGGTCGACTCGAGTTCCACCCGTCGTCATAACGGCACCGGGCTGGGTCTGGTGATCAGCAAGGAACTGGTCGAGGCCATGGGCGGCTCGATCGGACTCATGCCCGATACCGAGACCGGCAGTCACTTCTGGTTTCGACTGCCCCTGCAGCGCACCCAGCAGTTGCCGGTGAGCCTGAGCGTGGATACGGCATCGGGGCTGATGCGCCCCGACGCGCTGACCACAATCGAAGCAGATGCTGCCTTGGGGCACGGACTGGAGCGCCAGCGTGTGCTCCTCGCCGAAGACAACATCGTCAACCAGAAGGTTGCCGTCATCATGCTGGCCCGGTTGGGTTACGCGGTCGATCTGGCGGAAAACGGCGAAGAAGCGGTACAAGCCGCTCAGCGCAAACCCTATGGATTGATCCTGATGGATGTGCGCATGCCGATCATGGACGGGCTTGATGCCACGCGCGCCATTCGGGCCGACACGGAAGGCCTCAATGCCCGCACCCCCATCATTGCGGTCACGGCCAACGCGCTCGAAGAGGATCGTGCACTGTGCGTGGCCGCTGGCATGAACGACTTTCTACCCAAGCCGCTGCTGATGGATCATCTCGATCGATGCCTGACGCAGTGGTTGCCTAAATCGGCACCGGATCAACCCAAAAAACACCCAGGAGACTGACATGCTGCATCCGCAAGCCCGAGCCCTCCTCGATCTGATCGAGCAACGCGGCGCGCCTGCCGTTCATGAGCAAACCCCTGTTGAGGCGCGCGAGAGTTATCGGGCGCGGCGCTTCTTTACCCAGCCTGACGGCGCAGCGGTGGCGCAGGTGCAGGAGCTCTCGGCGCCCGGGCCGCGTGGTGCGATTGCGCTTCGGCTGTACCGACCGCATACGGCGCATGCCTCGGGCAGCGCTGGGGGCGCAGCGGGTGCATCAGGCGCCGCAGCGGGCGCGGAGTCTGGCCGCGCCGCCCCGGGGCGGGTGTACTTCCATGGGGGCGGCTGGGTGATTGGCGACCTCGATACACACGATGCATTGTGCCGCGATCTGGCCGATCAGTCGGGCTGCGTGGTGGTGTCGGTGGATTACCGCATGGGCCCTGAGCATCGGTTTCCGGCAGCGCCCGAGGACTGCCTCGCGGCTACGCGCTGGGTGCGTGATCAGGCTGCGGCGCTCGGTGTGGATGCCTCGCGCCTGGCGGTGGGCGGCGACAGCGCGGGCGGCAATCTGGCTGCCGTGGTGAGTCTGATGGCACGTGATGCCGGCGACCTGCCGATTGCCTTTCAGTTGCTGATCTATCCAGCCACCGTGCAGCGGCGCTTTACGCACTCCAATGCGGTCAATGGTCAGGGCCTGCTGCTGACGGTCGATTCGATGCGGTACTTCCATGACCACTACATCGACGATGCGCAGCATGACTTTGACTGGCGGGCAGCGCCGCTGCTGCGTGAGGACCTCGCCGGCCTGCCGCCTGCCCTGGTGCTGGTGGCGGGCTACGACCCGCTGTGCGACGAAGGCACGAGCTACGCGCAGCGCCTGACCGAGGCCGGCAACTCGGCCACGCTGGTGAACTTCTCGCGGCAGATCCACGGGTTCATCACCATGGGCAAGGTCATCGAAGAAGCCAATGAGGCGGTGTCGATGTGCGCGGCGGCGTTGCGGCGGCGACTGGGGTAGGTGGCGGGTGGCGGGTGGCTACCTGGCGATACCCAGAAACACAGCCAGACAACGCTCAACCTGAATCAGCGTATCGGGTTCAATCTGGCCGAATGCTGCGCCGACCTTATCGCGCCTGACGGTAATCACTTTGTCGATCATCACCTGAGACGCTTTTTGCAGACCATTGCGCTCGCTGGGCGCTATGGTAATACGCAGCAAGGGGGCCTCAGCCAGGGTGCCAGTCACCGGCAGTACGGTCACATTGGAGTGCTCATCGAATTGATCGGACTGGATCACCAGAGCCGGACGAGGTTTGCCATAGTCCCCCTGGGTCGCGATCGTGACCAGATCGCCCCGCATTACTCAGACCAGCCGTCAACATCAGCCAAAGCGGTTTCCATCAGTTGATTCAAACCCTGATCGTTCTGGTCTGCCAATGCGACCTGCCTGCACTGACGGCGGCACTCTTCAGCAAAGCCAGGCTGACGGGTATCGGGCACCCAGATCTGCACCGGTCGCAAACCGGCGCGTCGGAGCGCGTCACGGTGCTTCTGAACTCGGGCATTGACATGGGCCATTCGCAAAACCTGCCTTGAGATGAGACTGTTTTGTTACATGCAACATCATAAACATCCGTTCTGTTACATGCAACAAATGGTCGATTTCGGGCCGCGTTGACCAAAAGTGAACCGCACTCAGACTACGCACCTGCCAGGCCCAGCACCATTGCACCGAAGACCTAGGTCCTCGGTGCAGCCCAGACCGAAACTGTCATCTGACCCCAATTTCAAAGAAGCCAACGAGGCGGTGTCGCTGTGCGCGTCGGCGTTGCGGCGGCGGCTGGGGTAGGTAGTCACTCCTCGAACAACTCAGAATGCGTGCCCGCACGTACGAAGATGATGCAATCGTCGTCGAGCCGATAGATCAGCAGAAAATCGCCACCGACGTGGCATTCGCGATGATCGGCCCAGTCACCCCGAAGCGGATGGTCCAGCCACTCTGCACCGAGCGATGCCTCATTGGCGATGAGCATCAACATGACCACTTTCAACCGGTTGAGGTCATACCGGCCTGAATGGGCGAGGCGTTCCCAGTCTTTTCGGAAGGCCTTTGTGTAATCGCAAGCCCTGGGCGGTGCAGCCCGCTTACTGCTGGCGAGTTTGCGGGCTCGGGGCGGAGGCGTTTTTTTCGAGCTCATCAATCAAAGCTTCGGCCGATTGAAAACGGGCTCGACGAGCCTTGGCGATCTTGCGTGCCTCTTGCATCGCTGCACGGGTCTGGACGTTGGGGACCTTCAACTCCAACGGAAAAGCCTGATCGTTCACCACTCGCTTGAGCAGAATGCGTACGGCATCCGACACCGACAAACCCATGGCCTCCAGCGCCTCGCCCGCTTGGGCCTTGAGTTCCTCGTCGACGCGAACATGCAGCATTGTGGAATGAGCCATGACGTGATTCTCCTGTCGCGGT
>JBKCEY010000483.1:0-11905 GCA_046304115.1 Burkholderiales bacterium
CGATGGCGGCAACGGCCAGGCCGATCAGAATCGCAGGAAAGGCCAGCAGAACATCGACGATGCGCATGATCCAGGGATCAAGCTTGCGATAGAAGGCCGAGACGATGCCGAGGGCGCCGCCAAGCAGGCCGCCGATCAGCACACCCGCAAGGCCCATGGCCAGGGTGTTGCGAGCGCCATAGAGCACTCGGCTGAAAATATCGCGCCCGGTGTTGTCGGTGCCAAACCAGTGCTCGGCACTCGGGGCCGCCATCGATTTGCTGAGGTCAGTGAAATAGGGATCGTAGGGGGCAATCAGGGGCGCAAACACTGCGGCAATGCAGATCAGCGCCAGCACGATCGCAGCCACCGCAGCGATTCGGTCGCGCGCCAATCGGGCCAGCACACCGTCGCGACGCATGAGACCGCCGGATGCAGCCGGTGTGGCGGCCTGGACCGTGGCGACGGGGGCGCCGGGAGCATTTGCACTCATGATCGCTGCACCCGGGGATCGAGGTACACGTAGAGCACGTCCACGATCAGGTTGATGAAGAGAAAGGCGAGCGCAAGAATCATGATCGCGCCCTGAGCGACCGGAAAGTCGCTCGAGATGATGGCACCCACCGCGAGGCGTCCGACCCCAGGCCAGGAGAACATGGTTTCGGTCACGACCGCACCGCCCAGCAAAAAAGCCGCCTGCAGGCCAATCAGCGTGACCACCGGAATGAGGGCATTACGCAGGGCGTGATGCACGATCACGACCGATTCACGCAGCCCTTTGGCGCGTGCTGTACGCACAAAATCGGCGCCCAGCACCTCCAGCACCGCGGTACGGGTGATGCGCGCGATCGGACCGATCAGTACCGAGCCCAGCGTGAGCGCGGGCAGGATCAGGCTGGGTAATCCACCGGCCCACACCGCGCCCGTTCGACCGGTAAAAGGCAGCATGTCCCACTTGAAACCCACGTACTGGATGAGCAACAGGCCAATGAAAAACACCGGCATCGATACCCCGGCAACCGACACCGCCATGATGATGCGATCGGTCGCACGACCTCGTCGCACGGCAGCGACCGTACCCAGGAGCAACCCGATGGGCACGGCCATGATCATGGAGCCCACCATCAGTTCAACGGTCGGTCCGATGGTCTCTTCAAGCTCCTCGCTGACCGGCTTGTTGGAGATGATCGAGCGCCCCAGGTCCAAGCGCAGTACGCGGCCGATGTAATCACCGAACTGAACCAGAATGGGTCGATCGAGCCCGAGCTCGGCGCGCACGGCCGCCACTTCTTCGAGTTTGGCATCCGGGCCGGCAATGATGCGGGCAGGGTCGCTGGGCACGACCTGCAGCAGACAGAAACACAGAAACAGCACCCCGGCCAGCGCCGGGATGGACACGAGCAGCCGTCGGACGATGACCGGCCCCATGAGTTTGTCTCCCTCTGTCGTTCAGTTGGATCGTCAGGCGGCTGCCTGCGACCTGCATCTGACTGCACTGCGGCTTGCTGTCAGTGGTTCAGAACAGGCTGACAGTGTCGAGAGACGGCGTCAAGACGCAGCGCAACAGAGGCCACGGTTGAAGCATCGTTGCACCCGCGCGGCGCATCCTCTTCGCGCGGGCTGCACACCCTTCGTCAGCTTTGCAGATTGCGTCGGAACAGATCGAACAGCCTCACCCAGTGACGCTCGGCGCTGGGCTTGTCGTAAATGCCTGCCCTGAGCGGAAAGGCAAACCCATGATGGGCCCCGGGAAACCACTCAAGCCGATAGTTCACGCGGGCGGCATCGAGTGCGGCCTTCAGGGTCGCCACGGTTTCGGGCGGCGCCCATCGATCGATTTCGGCGCAGGCGATATAGGTCTCGCACTTGACCCGATCCAGCACGCGGTGGGGCGAGTCGGGCTGATCGGTGACCATGTTGGCGCCATAGATGGACGCGATGCATCGCAGCCGGGGTTCGTGCGCCGCTGCAGTCACCACGAAAGGCCCACTCATGCAATATCCCACCGCACCCACGCGGTCCTTGCGGGCTGCAGGCTGGGCATCGACATAGGCCATGAGCGCGTCGGTGTCGGATGCAATCATGGCGTTGCTGAGGCTGGCCATGTGCTCGAACATCACCTTCATGCTCGCGTCATCGCGGGCCGCCAACTCGTACGCCCGCACCCGTCGGTAATAGAGATTGGGCAGCACCACACAGTAGCCCACTGCAGCGATGCGACGGGCCATGTCGTGCAGCTCCTCGCGCTTGCCCGGTGCATCCATGTAAAAGAGCACCACCGGGTAAGGGCCACCTTCATCGGGATGCACCACAAAGGTGGGCATCTGGCCATCACGGGTGGGAATATCGATGTGGTGCTCGATCATGAAGGTCTCCTCGTCTGGTTGTGGGTCGCCAGGTCTCGCCAGACCGTGTGCGGTCTTGCTCGGGTGTTGTTGGGTCGCACCCGATTCGAACTCGCCAAAACAGTCCAACCGGCAGCGCGTTTATGATGCGAGTGGCATTGAACCACAAGGCTTCAACTCAATTGCGACAGGACATCGATCCTGCGCCCTCATTCCAAGGAGACCGTCATGACGACCGAATTCTGCAAGCTCGAAAAAAAGGATCACATCCTCACGGTGCGCTTGAACCGCCCCGAGCGACTCAACGCCATGCATCCGCCAGGCAACCTCGAGCTCGCACGCGTGTTCGATGAATTCGCGGCCGACGATGACCTCTGGGTGGCCATCATCACCGGTGAGGGCCGCGGCTTTTGCGCAGGCAACGATCTGCGCTATCAGGCTGAGGGCGGCGCTCGCCCGCCCATGCCCAAGGGTTTCAATGGCCTGACCTCGCGCTTTGATCTCAACAAGCCAGTACTCGCAGCGGTCAATGGCGTGGCGATGGGCGGCGGCTTTGAGACTGCACTGGCCTGCGATCTGATCATCGCCTCCGAGCAGGCCACCTTTGCCCTGCCCGAACCCAAGGTCGGGCTGGCTGCGCTCGCGGGCGGCCTGAACCGCCTGCCGCGACAGATCGGCGCCAAGCGGGCGCTCGGCATGATTCTCACGGGCCGCCATGTGAGCGCCAGGGAAGGTTTTGAGCTCGGTTTTGTCAATGAGGTCACGGCCCCTGAAAAGCTCATGGAGCGCACGCTCGCCTGGGCGCATCAGATCCTGGAGTGCTCACCGCTTTCGATTCGCGCGAGCAAGGATGTGGTCTATCGCAGCCTGAGCATGGGCTCGCTGCAGGAGTCGATGGAAGCGACCTATGAGTCGGTGCTCAAACTGCGCTCGAGCGAAGACTTCATCGAAGGACCCAAGGCCTTTGCCGAGAAACGCAAGCCGAACTGGAAAGGCCGTTGAGACGGCTCAAAGCTGATTGACTGCGAAGTCGGGAGCTCGGTCTGATCCGGGCTCTTTTTTTTTCAGGCGCCCCAGAAGCGCTGCAATCGCTGCGTCACACAAGCGCCCTAACCTCTGGTTTGACGTATGACGCCCAAGCCTCGGCTTCAAGACGCACCCATGACCCTGCCTTCAGCGATGCCGAAATCCTTGTGTTCTGACCATCCCGCGCTGATTGACATCGCACGCCTTTTCGTCATGAAAGGCGCGCTCGCCTATGGAGAGTCGGTCAACCAGATCGAGCATGCGCTGCAGTGCGGTGTGCTGGCTGAATCGGCGGGGGCTCCGGACACGCTTGTCACTGCCGCTGTGCTTCACGACATCGGCCACATGCTTCACCGTGACGCGGCCGAAGCCGTTCAACTCGGCGCAGATGATCGGCATGAAATCCTGGGGGCCAAATACCTGATGCGATGGTTTGGTCCAGCGGTTGCCGTTCCGGTGCAGCTTCATGTCGAGGCCAAACGCTACCTTTGCGCGCGCGTGCCCGGATACTGGGACACGCTATCCACGCTCTCGAAACGTACCCTTGAAATTCAGGGCGGTCCTTTCAGCGACTCGCAGGCCGATGAATTCCTGTCACGGCCTCACGCCGAGGCTGCAATCAGTCTTCGGCAATGGGATGATCTGGCCAAGCAGCCTGAGCTTGAAACTCCGTCGATCGAGTACTTTCTGTCGAAGGCTCGTCGGTGCATCAGAGCGGAATCGTCTGAACACTCCCACAGGGTCTGAAGCTTCAAAACCCTTCAGACCCGGTTATCTCATCGCTGCGCTCAGCGCCGCCAGTTCTTCGGCATAAGGCGCATAGGAGTGCTTGAGGCTTGCGCTGTTGAGCAGCATCTCGGCTTTCAGTTGCGTGCCCGAGGCATCAAACACGCGGCTGAGCACCCAGTACGACTCTGTGCGACGGCTGTCTGAGAGCGCAACGATCTCTCGTCGCACCAGGTAAGGCTCATCGACGAACAGCGGCCCATCGATCATCTTCACCTGAAGATCGGCAAACAGGCCGATCGCCGGGCCCTTCACGCTGAAACCCGCCTTGCGGCTGCTGGAGTTGACCAGCACGCTCACCATCTCGAAGGGAATGATGGGCCGGCCCCAGGGTGAGGCCTGGGCGTCGCTGTACCAGGGCGAGTTCTCGGTGATGCAGGCCAGTTTGTCTTTCAGGCTAAACGGATAGAGCGCCCCCATGTGCTGATCGGGCCCCATGCGCACAGGCTCATCCTGCAGTCCGTGTTGACCGACCTTCAGATCGCGCAGGATCACCAGCGTGCCGTGGGGCTTGAGGCGTGCCATGCGCTCCTCGAGCAGCGTCAGGCCGTGGCCTGGACCGATGCTGGCACTGGCCTCGAGCACCGGCGTACCGTCGGCCTTTTCGGCCCAGAGGCGGGTCCGGGTTGCTCCGGCGACAGGCATCTGCACAAAGGCGCGTACCTCTTCGCCCTCGACCACCATGTTGAGGTAATGCGACGAGATGCAGCCTCGCTCAAACCACGCCCTGCCCCAGAGCCGCTCAAGGATCGGATCAAACTGGCTGAAGTGCGTGGGGCCCTCGATGGGCGCGCCCTTGAAGCCGAGATCCTGCGCCATGTGATCGTCATGCAGCGACGCATGCCCGTCGTATTCCTGGTGTTGCAGCATCTGGCGCGGGGCCCGCAGCGGGCCGCTCAGGATCATGGGGGTATCGAACATCAAGAATCTCCAGAACTCGGGCTCAAGCGAGCCCAGCCGTTGGCATCATGAGGGCTTGACTGGGCCGGGCACTGCAGCAATGAATGCGTCAAGCCTGCTGGGTCAAGCCTGCTGGGTCAAGCCTGCCGGGTCACGCCCGAAGCCTCAAGCGCGACGATCTCGGAGTCGGTATAGCCCGCCGCGCGCAAGACCTGCCGCGAATGCGCACCCGGCTGGCGGGCTGCATGCTCAGGCAGCCGCTTGGCGCAGTCCGAGAGCTCGAACGGACTGCTGATGGTCAGGCCCTGCCCGTCGGCATAGGGCACCACCACCCCGGCATCGCGCAGTTGCTGGTCCTGGGGGATGTCGCCGAGTTTCGAGATCAGACTGAACGTGATGCCAGCTGCATCCAGACGCGTGCGCCATTCGGCCAGGGGTGCGCTGGCGAGCGCTTCATCCATGATGCGCACCAGCGCCACATTGTTGGCCAGTCGAGCCTCATGCGTCGCAAAACGAGCATCCGTGACCAGCTCGGGACGACCCAGGGTTTCGCACAGGGCCGGGAACTGCCGGGCATTGAGCACCGTGATGTTGATCCAGCGACCGTCGCCGCACCGATAGATGTTCGCGATCGGATTGGGGGCGAAGTCGCGCGAAGGCCGATCGGGCGGGGGCGTGTTGTTCAGGATGGCCTGGGCAAACACCGAGTTGGCCCACAGGCCATTGGCGAGCAATGAAGAACCCACGCGCTGCCCGCGTCCGGTGCGCTCTCGCACGAGCAGCGCCGTCATGATCCCGGCATAGAGCGCAATCGCGCTCGGATGGTCCCCCATGCCGGTGATCGATCGAGTGGGCACGGCTTCGGGGTCGGCCTTGACCAGATCCGACAGACCCGAGCGGGCCCAGTAGGCCGTGGCATCAAAGCCGGTCTTCTCGGCTTCGGCACCAGACTCGCCATAGGCGGTCATGGAGGCATAGATCAGTCTCGGATAGGCCGAGCACAGGGTCTCGTCATCAATGCCCAGGCGCTTGCGGGCAGGCAGCGGCAGGTTGGTGAGAAACACATCGGTATCGGTCAACAGGCGTCGCAAGACCTGCATGCCCTGCGGCTGCTTCAGATCAAGGACCAGGCTTGCCTTGTTGCGACCGTCCATGTCGAAGGGATAGGTCTGATCGGCCACCAGGGTCCGGTAGGGGTCGCCTTCAGGCGGCTCGATCTTGATGACCTGGGCGCCGAAATCGCCCAGGACGGTGGCTGCTGCGGGGCCTGCGACATAGCTGGCGCAGTCGATCACCTTGAGGTCGGCCAGAGGCAGATCCGAAGATGGGGCCATGGGCTGTTTCATGGGGCGGGTTTCCTCGGGCAAACGTCAAATTCAGATGTCGTCCTGATCAGGTGTCGAGCTGATCAGGTGTCGTCCTGACGGATCAGAGATCATTTCCAGGCAAAGACCGGCTGCTCGAGATGATGTACTCGCGTCGTACGTCCCTGAGCGAGTTCAGCAAACTGATACAGCACAGCGGCTGTGGGCGCATGGATACGGTCGCCGTTGATGGCCAGGCGCACCACAGGCCGATCGCTTTCAGGAATGGTGATGAAGTCGACCGCCTGGGGCGACAGGATCTGTCGCAGGGCGATCCGATAGGCCCGGGCGACCTCGTCGGGATTGGGCACCAGCGCAGCGCCTGAACCGGCCCAGATCACCACCGGCGTGATGAGGTAGCCCGAGCGGCTCGCGTAATCATCCAGGCAACCCAGGACAGCCGACTCGGGCAACTCGAGACCGACCTCCTCATGCAGCTCGCGAAGCGCCGCCTGCTGCGGACTTTCGCCGGCATCGAGCCGGCCCCCGGGCAGCGCCCACTGACCGGCATGATTGCGCATCTTCGAGGCTCGTCGGGTCAAAACGAAAGCCGCCTCGTCCGCAGTGCGCACCTGGCCCAGGCCTGCATCAGGCGAACGCGGTGCAGCGGACTCGCCGGGCACAGGCTCGTCCTGCACATCAAGCAGGGTGATGGCTACCGCCGCCCGCTTGAGGGTTGCTCCGGCGGTCAGTGGAGGGGACTGCTGCTCGAACCCCGCCAGTCCGAGCTGCAGCGCGGCACGAAATGTCGCGTCGCAGCGCGGTATCAGCAGCGATGGACTCATGCGCCCGCAGCCCCGAACAGAAACCGACGGGGATTGTCGACGAAGAGCGTCCGGATCTGTGCCTCTGTCGTACCCATGGCCTGCAGCTGTGGGATCACCTGACGATGGATGTACAGGTACTGATCGGGGTTGTGATCAAAGTAGGCATGCTGCTCGGGAATGCTGCCGTCTTCGCGCTCATTGTGCAGATGCAGGCAGATGCAGTCATGCGAGGGGCACAGCCGATCGCCGTAGCCCATGTCGATCAGGCGCTTGAGCGTGACCGTGCGCATGTTGGCGCTGGTGATGCGCCCAGGATAGCGATCGAGGCCGAGATAGCAGCCTTGATCGAGGATCCACTGCAGATACTCGGTATCGGTGGTGTCGTTGGAGTGATCAATCTTGACCCGGGTGAGATCGACACCTTCTTCGCGAAAGATCGCGATCTGCCGTCGGGCGAGCTGACTGGCCGGATGCGAATGCACCATGATCGGGGCGCCGGTCTCGCGATGCGCAATGGCCACCGCCCGGGCCATGGTCTCGAGGGGTCGGGTCACCCCCTCGAAGTCGGCGGCGCACTTGAGCATGCCTGCGCGAATGTCCGTGCCGCGAAAACCCTCGGTCAGGTCACGCACGAATTCCCGGGCGAGCTGACGGGGTCCCAGCCCCTGCATGAAGCGCGGCACATCGAGCCACCAGCCGGTGACATTGATGATGTTCACACCGGAGCCTGCTGCAACCGCCTTCAGCAAAGGGGCGTGGCGCCCCAGATCAAAGGTGGTTGCGTCCAGAATCGAATCGATGCCGGCCGCCTTGGCCTTTTTGAGTGCTTCGATGGCTCGTGCCTCAGGCCCACGTCCGAGCAGGTCGGGATAGGCCTGATACAAGCCTGACGCAGCGACCATCACATGCTCGTGCATCAGGGTGAAACCCAGCTGGTCCGGGCGCAGTGGGCCCAGTACGCTCTGAATGGTGGCGCTCGTCTGCGCGGTGGCATTCATCTCATCGCCCCTTGAAGACCGGTTCACGTTTTTCAACAAAGGCCTTGGTGGCTTCGCGATGGTCCTCGGTCTGCCCGCAGTGCACATGATGGGTGGCCTCAAGATCAAGGCAGTCTTCCACCTCACCCGCCATGGCGCGGTTGAGGTTTTCTTTCATGTAACGATAGGCCACCGTAGGCCCGTTGGCCAGACGACGGGCGATTTCCATGGTCTTGACCATGAGCTGATCCGGTTCGACCACCCAGTTGGCCAGACCCAACCGATGGGCTTCATCGGCGCTCACCCGATCCGAGAGCATGTAGAGCTCGCGCGCCTTGGCCGAGCCCACCAGCTGAGTGAGGAAGTAGGTGCCACCGTAGTCGCCTGAAAAGCCCACGCGCGCAAAGGCCGTGGTCATGAAGGCGGTGCGCGACATCACCCGCATATCGCAGGCGAGCGCAAACGAGAACCCCGCCCCTGCTGCAGGTCCGGGCAGCGCGGCAATCGTGGGTTTGGGCATGCGAAACAGCTTGCCCGAGGTGTTGCGCTGATTCAGGCGCTGCTTGTGGATGGCCTGGTCGATGGTGTTGTTGCCCACCGTGCCATCGCCCTTGGCGGCCATGCCTTTCACATCGCCACCCGCGCAAAATCCGTTGCCTGCGCCCGTCAGCACAATCACCCTGACCTCGTTGTCGAGCTCGGCGCGGGCCAGCTGATCGGACAGCGCCGCATTCATGGCAGCCGACATGGCATTGCGGGCCTCGGGGCGATTGAGGGTCAGCACCAGAACGCCGTCATCCAGTGTGGCGAGCAGGTCCGTGGTACCGGTATCGATCGTTTTTGCAGTCATGGAAGTCTCCTGGTTTGAGTTTGAATTCGCCCAATGCCGAACGGTCCGGGTGCGATCGCCCAGCAACGCATTGGTCAGGCGAGGTTCGATGAATCAGGCATTGCGGATGGTCAGACCGCCATCGACGGGCAAGGTGGCGCCGGTGGTGTAGCAAGCGGCAGGAAGACACAGCGAGAGCGTCATCTGCGCCACCTCTTCGGGCTCGGCATAGCGCTTGAGCGCCGTGCGCCGCTTGGCAAAGATCACCTTGTGCTCATCGGCAATGCGCGAGGTCATGCCGGTGTTGATCGGCCCGGGGCAGATGCAGTTGACCGTGATGCCTTCAGGGCCGAGCTCCACGGCCAGCGAACGGGTCAGGCCGATGATGCCGGTCTTGGCCGAGGTGTAGGGACTGATGCCCGGGGTGGCGCCCAGGCCTTCGGTGGAGGCAATGTTCACGATGCGCGGATGGGTGGCCTTTCTGAGCCAGGGCAAGACCGCCCGGATCATGCGGGCCTCGCCGGTCAGCATGACATCCAGGCTGCGCTGCCAGCGGGCCTCCCAGTCTTCGCCATCGATGGGTACATGGGTCGAGATGCCGGCGTTGTTGACCAGGATCTCGATCCCGCCAAAGTGCTGGGCCACCTCGCCCACCACCCGCTCGATGTCGGCACGATCCCCCACATCCAGACGCCAGCCATGAGCCTGACCGCCCGCCGCATGAATTTCGGCCACCACGGCGTCCACCGGATTGATGTCGGTCACGGCCACATGCGCGCCTTCGTCGGCAAACAGGTGCGCCGTTGCCCGGCCCATGCCGCTCGCGGCACCGGTCACGATCACCACCTTGCCCGCCACCGAGCGCGACAGTTTGGTCAGTCGGGTCATCTCAGGTTCCTCCATCAATGCGCAGCACAGCGCCCGTGGTGAACGCCGAGGCACGGCTTGCGAAATACAACGCCGCACCGATGACTTCTTCGGGCTCGCCGCCTCGTTGCAGCGCCATGCGCGTGGCCGTGCGCTCCTTGAAAGCCTCCATGTCCCAGGCTTTGGAGATATCGGTGAGGAATGGACCCGCCATGATGCTGTTGACCCGGACCTTGGGTCCGAAGGCAAAGGCAAATGAACGGGTGAGATTGTTCAGGCCGGCCTTGGCCGCCCCATAGGGCTCGGCGGTGGGTGCAGGATTGGCTGCGGCCACCGACGAGATGTTGATGATGCTGCCGCCCTCACCTTCGGCCATGCGCTCACCGATCAGCGCCGACAGACGATAGGGCCCCTTGAGATTGAGCGAGACCACCTTGTCGAACATGGCCTCGCTCACTTCCGACAACTTGCCGTAGAGCGGCGACATGCCTGCGTTGTTGATCAGGATGTCGACCTTGCCGAAGTGGGCATAGGCGGCATGCACCAGGGCATCGCAGTCATCCCAGCGGCCCACATGCGCGGCCAGCGGCAGGGCGCGGCGGCCAATGGCCCGAATCTCGTTGGCGACCGTCTCGCAGTTTTCAAACTTGCGCGAGGCCACCACCACATCGGCGCCCCAGGCCGCAAGCCCAAGCGCCATCGCACGTCCCAGGCCCCGGCTGCCGCCGGTGACCAGCGCCACCTTGCCGGTGAGATCGAACATCTCCCGCGCGTGTTGAATCATGTCCATTGTCTGTGTCTCCGGTGTTTTAAAGAGTATTCAGACCAGGGGCTTGCGACCGTCGCGCCAGGCCTCGGCGAATTCGGGGGTGTACGCGGCTTCGGGATCGTTGCGCACCATGGCATCGAGACGATGGGCATCATCACCCACCAGAATGCGCCAGCGACTCGCCTGAACACCATCGAGAATGATGGTGGCGGCCTGCTCGGCACTGGTGGGGGCGTTGTCACGGAACTCCACCGCACGCTGGTGAAGCAGTTTGCGAATGACCTCGTCCGGCGCATCAGCCACCGGAGCCCCCATGCGAACCATGCGCTCGCGGGCGGCGGCCACGCTGGCGGCACCCATCTCGAGCGCACTGCCATGACCGAGCACCTGACCGGTATTGAGGGCAATCGAGGTTCCGATATGACCCGGCATCACCACCGAGCAGCCCACATGCGGCGCATGAAGCCGCAGGTCGTTCACCAGAGCCTCGGTGAAACCCTTGACCGCGAACTTGGCGGCCGAATACGCGGTGTGCGAGACGCCGGTACCCAGACTGGCCCAAAAGCCATTGACACTGCTCACATTGACCAGGTGGCCGCGATCGGCCGCCACGAGCAAAGGCAAAAACGTGCGGCAGCCAAAATACACGCCTTGCCAGCAGATGCTGAAGGTGCGTTCCCATTCGGCGCGGGTTGCTCGCAGAAAACTGCCGCCTCCGCCGATTCCGGCATTGTTGAACACCAGGTTCACCGACTGCACGCCATGCTCGGTGAGCGTCGCATCGCGAAAGGCCTGCAGCGCGGCCTCCTGGCTGACATCAGCCACGAATGTAGAGATCCGCGTGCCGGCAGGGGCGGCCGCCAGACAGTCATCGCGTGAGGATGTCAGGCCCTCGGCCGAAAGATCACACATCGCGACATGGACGCCTCGTGCAGCAAGCTGTCGGGCCAGGGCGCGCCCGATGCCACTGGCGCCCCCTGTGATCACGGCCATCTGGCCAGCTTCAATGTTCATGCAGTTGTCTCCTGATTCTGAACTGCTCGTTCGTGCTCGTTCCTGCTCGTCCCTGCTCGTTTGTGTTCTGTGGGCTGGCATTGCTTGCTTCAAACCCAGCCTCTCCTTCAATCCACGCTTTCCTTCAATCCATTCCAGGCGGCGACCGGAAGGCAAAGCCGAGCTGCTCGAGTCGCTGCGCAAGCTGGATGAGTTTGAGATCCGAGTAAGCCGGACCGATCAGCTGCACGCCGATCGGCAGACCCTCAGCGCTCAGCCCACCCGGGATCACGGTGGCGGGCA
>JBKCEY010000484.1:0-3267 GCA_046304115.1 Burkholderiales bacterium
GTATCTCGACAATCCGCAGGCGACCGCCGATGCATTTGATGAGCGCGGCTGGTTTCATACCGGCGATCGGGTGCGTCTGGGCGAGGATGGTTGGCTTTACTTTGCGGATCGCTCGAAGGACATGCTCAAGGTGGGCGGCGAGAATGTGGCGGCCTCCGAGATCGAGCGGGTGCTGATGCTGGTGCCAGGGCTGGTGGAGGTGGCGGTCGTCGGCCGCAAGCATCCGATGCTCGATGAAGTGCCCGTGGCCTGTGTCAAGCCCGCCTCGCCCAGACGCACCCGATCGCCGGTATGAAACCAGCCGCGCTCATCAAATGCATCGGCGGTCGCCTGGGGGTTGTCGAGATACTCGGCAAAGAGCGACAAACCCCGCACACCGCGCACCAGAAAATCGCCGGTCTCGCCGGGCTGCGCCTCACGGCCATCGACCTCGATGCGGATGCCGTACTCCGGTGCAGGCCGACCCATCGACATCGAGGCATTGGGCAGGTTGATGAGACCCAGCGTGCCATGCGTGATGGTTTCGGTCATGCCCCACCACCCCAGGGTCTTGACCCGGTAGTGTGCGTCCCACGGCGGCTCACACACGCCCGTGCCCCACAGACGGTAGCGATGCTGTGGCACCTCCTGGTCCATGAGTGCCCGGGGTACAAAGCCGATCACACTGGCCCAGGTGCAGCCCTCTTCCATCGACACCGACCAGAAGCGGCTCGCCGAGAATCGCGGATTGACCACTGCGGTAGCGCCCGCCCACAGCACGGCCAGCATCGAGTAGGCCTGCGCATTGGTATGAAAGAGCGGCAGGGTCACCATATGCACATCGTCCGCGCGCAACTGCTCGTGCTCGGCATTGATGCGGGCGCCCCAAAGCGCATTGGCATGGGTCCAGAGCACGCCCTTGGGCCGCGAGGTGGTCCCCGAGGTGTACTGCACGCTGAAGGGCGCGAGTGGATCATGCGGGCGGGCAGGCAGGCGCGAAGGGTCGGCGTCGATGGACTCGAAGGCATCCGAAGCCGAGGGCGTGGCGGCACCGGCATCGTCTCCGTTGTCGGTCCGTGTGACGGCAATCCACTTGAGATCTCTGCAGGCCTGCTGCACCAGAGATACAAATCGGGGCTGCGTGATGCCCGCCACGCAGCGGGCATGGCTGGCAAAGTAGGTCAGTTCATCGGCACTCGAGCGGGCATTGGTGGTGACCGCCACAGCACCCAGCACCGCGCAGCCAAACCACGCAATGACCGCCTCGGGGCAATTGTCGAGATGCACCAGCACCCGATCACCCGGCTGTATGCCTCGTGCGGCAAGGCCCGCTGCAAAGCGCTCGAGGGCATGGGCGAACTGCGCGTAAGTCCATACCCTTCGGGGGCCCTGGAACGGCCGCCAGATCATGTAGGGATGGTCCGCGCGGCGGCGGGCCTGAATGCCAATCAGGGTGCGGATGTCCTGACCGGAGAACGGCTGGAGGTGGCGCGATGCGAAAGGCGCGCCAGGCAGATCAGCATAGGGGTACAGGGCGTGGCTCATGGTCTCCTCGTGCTCGATACCCTCAGTGGCCCTGCAGCCAGGACTCCAGGGCATGAAGATCCTCAAAAGGCGGCAGGCGATGATCCTCGCCACAGGCATCGCTGTCATGGCGATGGACAAACATCGGGCGACGCAACCAGGCCGCCTGCAATCCAGCCGCCTGCGCACCGCGAACATCGAGATGAGGGTCATCGCCCACATGCAGCACCTGATGGGCCGGCACGCCAGCGAGTTCGCAGGCACGGGCAAAGATGCGCGGATCGGGCTTCGCACAGCCCAGGGAGGCGGCATCGACCGAACCCTGAAAGAACTCGCCAAGACCCACCCGATGCACGTCTGCGTTGCCATTGGTGAGCGCAATCAGCCGATAGCGGGCGGCCCATTTCTGCAGTACCGGTCGGACATCGTCAAAGCACTGCACCTTCTGGCGCGCGGCCAGAAACACCTCGAAGGCATCCTCGGCCAGGTGCAGTGAATCGCCAGCCGCCTGCAGGGCATGTCGAATGCCTTCGCGTCGCAGGAAGGTCATGTCATGGGCGCGCTCCGGATACCGGGCCAGCAAGGCCTTGCGCGTGCTCGTCCTGAAATCCGGCGTCATGCAGGCTGCTGCGCCCGGGGCGTTTGCGACGAGCCACCGGGTGAGTTCGGCTTCGGCGGCAATCAGGGTCGGGGCCACAGGCCACAGGGTGTCATCGAGATCCAGGGTGATGGCCGCGGGCGGATCGTGGGGCCATCGGGATGGCAGGGCTGAGGGCGATAGGCTGATCGTCATCACTGGATTCTATGCGGGGCGCTGTACAAACGTGCGGGCGCCCTGCCGCAACACAGGCTCCGGGTATCGATCGCAGTGCCATGTACCCTTGCCGTCTCTCATGAACGCGTCGCGCCCGCCATCGCTCTCGGATTCAGCCTGGCCCGTCACCCTCTGGCTCGGACTGGTCGTTGCCGTCGCGTCGGCCAGCGCCGCGGCAGTTCAGGTCCTGGCGCCCGCCATCGCCGAGGATGTGGGCATCCCGGGTGGATTCGTGGGTCTGTACACCGCCGGCATCTGGCTCTCGATGATCTTTCTGTCGAGCAGCGTGGGGGGTCTGCTGGCACGCCACGGCGGCTGGCGACTCTCTCAGGCCTGTCTGGTGCTGTGCGCCCTGGGCCTGGCCTGCGCCATGACCGGCACCGCGGCGGGCCTTGCCTGTGCGGCCATCCTGATCGGGCTGGCCCATGGCCTGGAGGGGCCGGTATCTTCGCAACTGCTGGTGCAGCATGTCCCGGCCACCCGACGCCCTTTGCTGTTCTCGATCAAGCAATCCGGGGTGCAGCTTGGAGCGGTGGCCGCCTCATCCAGTCTGCCCGTGATCGCGGTGCTGGCGGGCTGGCAATGGGCCTGTGCAGCCGTGATCGTGGTGCTGCTGTTCAGCACCCTGTGGCTGCAGCGCGCGCGCCAGGTTCATGAGGCCACGCCCGGGCCGGTGCTGCCGCGGATCGGCGCCCTCGAGGCCCTGCGACGCATGATGCGCTCGCCCACCCTGTTGCGCCTGGCGCTGGCCTCGGCTGCCTTCGCCGGCACACAGGTCTGCCTGAGCAGCTGGTTTTCCACCTGGGCGGTCCGCGATCGCGGCCTGTCGCTGGTCGATGCCGGCAGACTGCTCGCCGCAGCGCAGATTGGTGGCCTCGTGGGCCGCATTCTCTGGGGATGGGTCGCGATGCGCACAGGCCGGGCTACGGCATTGCTGCGCACCCTGGGGC
>JBKCEY010000485.1:0-2747 GCA_046304115.1 Burkholderiales bacterium
ATCCAAGCGCGAGGCCTACGACCGCTACGGCCACGCCGGTGTCGATCCCAATGTCGGCGCAGGTGGCCCGGGCGGTCAGGGCTTTGGTGGATTCGGGGATGTCTTTGGCGACATCTTCGGGGACATCTTCGGTGGTGGTGGCCAGGGGCAACGCGGGGGCCGCAATGGCGTCTATCGCGGGGCCGACCTGCGCTACTCCATGGAGATCACGCTCGAGCAGGCGGCGCGCGGCTACGAAACCGAGATCCGCGTGCCCTCCTGGGACTCCTGTGACACCTGCAAGGGCACTGGCGCCAAGGCAGGCACCAAGCCCCAGACCTGCCGCACCTGTAGTGGTCAGGGCGCCGTGCGTGTGCAGCAGGGTTTCTTTTCTATCCAGCAGACCTGCCCGACCTGCCGTGGCAGTGGCAAGACGATCGCCGATCCGTGTACGGCCTGCGATGGCGTGGGTCGCGTCAAGCGCACCAAGACGCTCCAGGTTCGCATTCCTGCGGGCATTGATGACGGCATGCGGATCCGCTCGGCCGGCAATGGCGAGCCTGGCGTCAATGGCGGGCCACCGGGGGATCTGTATGTCGAGATTCACCTCAAGGAACATGCCGTCTTCAAGCGCGATGGCGATGACCTGCATTGCGAGGTTCCCGTAGGCATCACGCTGGCCTCTCTGGGCGGCGCCATGAAAGTGCCCACTCTTGGCGGCGACGCCGAGATCGAATTGCCTGAAGGCACTCAGACTGGCAAGACCTTCCGCCTGCGAGGCAAGGGCATCAAGGGCGTGCGTTCGAGCGTGGCGGGTGACTTGTACGCCCACATTCTGGTTGAAACCCCGGTGCGCCTGACCGACAAGCAAAAGCAACTGCTGCGCGAACTTGAAGCCACCCTGAAAGACGACCGCCACAGCCCCCAATCCAAATCCTGGAAGGACAAGGTCAGAGAATTTTTTCAATAAAAAATTCTCTGACCTTGCGGCGCAGGCTCATGCGCGCGCAGCGCGCGTGAAGGCGGCGAGAGCCGCCTTTTCTCTTACTGCTCGAGCTTGATTCCTGCCGCCTTGACGACCTTGGCGTTGCGCTCGATCTCGGATTTCAGAAACGCCAGCACCTCTTCCGGGCTGCCTGATCCAGGCACCACGCCCGTGGACTCGAGTTTTTGCCGCACTTCGGGCGTGGCCAGGATGCGGTTGATCTCGGTGTTCAGTCGCACGATGATCTCGCGCGGGGTCTTTGCGGGTGCGAGCACCATGGCCCAGGTATTCGCAATGAACGGCACGCCGCCTTCGCCCATCGTGGGAAAGTCGGGGTAGCCCGGCAGGCGCTTGTCACTGGCCATGCCAATCAGCTTGATTCGGCCGCTGCGCACATGCTGGGCCATGGCCAGGGGCACGTCAAAGAGCAACTGAATCTGGCCACCAATCAGGTCGGTCAGCGCAGGTTGTGTGCCCTTGTAAGGGATGAGCGACATTTTCAGGCCATGGGTCAGCATGAACTGCTCCATGGCGAGGTGGGCTGCGGCTCCAATGCCGCTCGAGCCGAAATTGAACTTGCCCGGATTGGCTTTGATGTGCGCGACCATCTCGGCGGCGTTGTTGACCGGGAAGGCACTGTTGGCCACCAGGATCAGAGGGGCCACGCCCGAGAGGGCTACCGGCACCAGGTCATTCACGCCATCAAAGGGCATCTTGGCGTAGAGCGACGGATTGGCCGAGTGGGCCGCAATGACCGTGGTCAGGGTATAGCCATCAGCGGCTGACTTGGCGACCAGGTCCGAGCCGATGATGCTGTTGGCCCCCGGCTTGTAATCGAAGAGCACCGGTTGACCGAGAATCCTGGAGAGCGGCTCGCCCACAGTGCGGGCCATGTTGTCGGTAAAGCCGCCCGGCGTGTAACCCACGATCATCTTGATGGGTTTGTTGGGCCAGCCCGCCTGGGCGTGGGCGTTGCCACCGACGGCCAGACCGAAGGCGCCGGCAGGCAGGGCAAAACTCAGGGCTCGGCGGGTCGAGTTGGGCGAACGTGAGGACATGAACGAGGTCTCCTTGGAAGGTCTTGGATGGTGCCTGTACAGCAGGCCGCTGGCACTGCTGCGAGGCATCGGCCGAATCATGCATGCACCCAGGTGATCAGAGCGATGCCTATTTCGCATGGTAGATGATCCTGCGATTGACGTTACCCTTGAGCCCATGACGATTCAAGGAACATTCAGCGAGTCGGCTGCGCCGAATGCGACCGCACCTGCTTCGACGGGCGGCGATGGAGCAGGGGCCAAAACGCGCAGGCGGCGTACCGCGGCGCGTGGACGAACGCTCGATGCACAGGCCATTCAGGTTGTCGAAGGCCTGTGTGAAGGCCTGGAGCCTCGGGCTGACCTGCTGATCGAACACCTGCATCGGCTGCAGGATCATCTGGGCCAGTTGCCTGCCGCCCACCTCGCTGCCCTTGCGGCTCGGCTGCGCTTGTCGCAGGTTGAGGTCTTTGAGGTGGCGAGCTTTTATCACCACTTCGACTGCGTGTCAGAGGGCGCGCCAGCTGCGCCTTCGCTGACCATTCGGGTCTGTGAATCCATCAGCTGTGCCCTGCAGGGGGCGCAAGCTCTGGCGCAAACGCTGGAACGCAGCGAGGCCCTGGCTACCCGAGGCGTTCGCATTCAGCGCGTGGCCTGTATCGGACGATGCGCCCAGGCCCCCGCAGCGGCCATCGGCAGGCGGGTTGTGGCCCCTGCCGTCGCGCCTGTGGTGATTGCGCAAATCG
>JBKCEY010000486.1:0-747 GCA_046304115.1 Burkholderiales bacterium
CCTCGGCCGCATCCGCGCCGCGCGGGGCCGCCAGGGCGAGGCCACACCCGGCGAGCGCGCCGATGCTCAGGCCTGGATCGCCCGACAGGCCGAAGGCCCGCGCCCCACGGTGAGCCAGGATGTGGTGGCGCACTTCGAGGCTCAGGCTGCGCGCATGTCCAGCACCACCGAGCGGGTGCAGGGCATGGCGGCCGTACCTGAGGCAGTTGCACGGTACCTCCAGAGCCATGAGTTGCCCCTACAGGCAGTCTGCTGGAACACACTCGGTGATCTTGACTGGGCTGGCGCGGGGCTTGAGGTTCAGGCCCGCAGGCCGCAGGCGGATGATCTCGTGGGCATCAGCAGTGTCTTTGCTGAGGTTGCTGAGACCGGCACGCTCATGATGCTTTCGGGCCCGGACACCCCGGCCTCCATGCACCTGCTGCCTGAAACCCATATCGCGGTTGTGCCCGTTGACCGGGTGGTCTCGCACTACGAAGCCGTTGAGGAACGAAACATTCAGGCGGCCGTGACGAGGATGACATGCACGCGATAGGGGCCGTGGGCGCCCAGCACGATGGTCTGTTCGATATCGCCGGTGCGCGACGGGCCTGACACGAGGTTGGTCGCGCGCGGCAATTGGCCCCGCTCGGCGCGCGCGCGCTTGAAACCGTCTTCGTAGTGCGAGACCACCCGGTCAACGGGCACCACCGCGATATGGGTTTCAGGCAGCAGGTGCATGGAGGCCGGGGTGTCCGGGCCCGAAAG
>JBKCEY010000487.1:0-8957 GCA_046304115.1 Burkholderiales bacterium
GCCATCGGCAGCGCGCGGCAGAACCCGGCAGGCCCTGGCACGAATGTCCTGCGTTGCAAAGCCGATGATCTGACCGTAGCGCCTCACTGGTGCATCGGCGGCGATGTCATGCGCTGCCACCTTGTGTCCTGCACTGATGGGCTCGAGGCATTGCAGATCGCTGTTGTCCAGAGGCGTTGCGGCCTGCAGCGGGCGCGCGGCAATCAGCACGTCATCCAGGGCATGCAGGCGCAGCGCCGCCTGCCGGATGAGGGGCAGGGCGACCGAGGCGGTCGCAGAGGAAGGCGAGGCGCGGGAGGGCGCGGCACTGGAAGACGGTAGAAGTGCAGATGCAGGCGCTGATGACGGGCCGGAGGCCGGCGTGGACCAAGGGCTTGAAGGAGATGAAGGGGATGAAGGCATGGCAGTCAACAATTCAGTGGACAGGAGTCGCCGTGCAGGCGACGATCCGGCAATGTACTCCGCGAGCTCGAGCGTCCCCTTCAATGCTTTTCCGAATCTCCTGACTGCATCGATCAGGCCGGGCGATCCCCTGTGCGATGCCGTGATTGCAGAAGGATTCGAGCGTCTGGATCAGCTTGCCACCCATGTGCAGGCCTTGCCCTACAAGCGCCCACAGCACGCGGCTCATCCGCTTGCGGTGCTGCGCGAGGGCTGCGGCACCTGCAGCGGCAAGCACCAGTTGCTGGCGCGGGTCGCCCAGGCCAGTGGTTGCTTCAATGTGATGCTCACCGTGGGCCTCTACGACATGAATGAGGACAACACACCCGGTGTGGGCGAAGTGCTTGATGCAGCGGGCGTGAGCAGCCTGCCCGAAGCGCACTGCTATCTCACGGTGGATCATCAGCGGCTCGACTTCACCGGCCTTCCGCGCGGACGGCGCTCGGTGTTTTCAGCGCTGACCCAGGAGCACTTTCCGCATCCTGATGCACTGACTGACCGCAAGGGTCTGATTCACCGACAGGCCCTCTGGGCCTGGGCCAGTGGGCACGGCATGGATCAACATCAGGCCTGGGCTCTGCGCGAGGCCTGCATCGACGCGCTCGTGCGCCGCCACGGTCTGGGCATGCAGTAATCTGTCGCTCCCCAAGCGTTTTCGTTCAGGCTGCCCTTGATTCAGGCTGCCCTTTAAAAAAGCAATCTGGAGACTGCCATGATGATGTCCCTGATCCGCCGTCCGGCCCTGCTGGCGGTTGCAGCACTCGCGCTGTGCGCGCCTCTGAGTGCGGCCGCGCAGGCCGACTACCCCGGCAAGCCGATCAAGTTCATCGTGCCCTTCCCGCCGGGCGGCACCAGCGATGTCATGGCGCGCATGGTGAGCGACGAACTTGGCAAGGTGCTGCGGCAACCTGTACTGGTCGAGAACGTGGGCGGTGCAGGCGGCGTGATCGGCACCGAGCGGGGCGTGAGGGCGCCCGCCGATGGCTACACCCTGGTCATGACCGGTGTCGGGCAGAACGCGGTGGCGCATGGCCTCGATCCCAACATCAAGTACGACACCAACACCGACTTCATTCACATCACCCAGATTCATTCCGGGCCCAATGTGCTGGTCACGCATCCGAATGCGCCGTTTCGCACGCTCGCCGAGATGATCGACTATGCCCGCAAGAATCCGGGCAAGCTCGACTACGGTTTCACGCATGCGGCATCGGGCCATATGGCGATGGAGTTGCTGCGCCAGACCGTGTGCGCAGCACCCAATGCCAAGCCTCCCTGCCAGCCGCTGCCCATGGTGGGCATTCCCTATCGCGGCGGTGGCCCGATGATGACGGCCATTCTGGGGGGTGAGATCCCGGTGATGTTCATCAATCAGGATGTGGCCCTGCCCCATGTGAAGGCCGGCAAACTCAAGGCGATTGCGGTCAGCAGCACGGCACGTAACGCGCTCTATCCCGATGTGCCCACGGTCGCTGAATCGGGGTATCCGGGCTTTGAGGCGCTGTCGTGGTCGGGGCTCTCGGTACCCAAGGGCACGCCCAAGGCCGTGGCCGATCGCATCGAGGCCGCCATGGCGCAGGTCATGGCCTCGGGCGCGGTGGTGCAGCGCATGAGCAGCACCGGATTCGTCATCCCGACTCAGGGCAGCAAGGCCTATGTCGAGTTCGTTCGCACGGAGCGTGAGCGCTGGATCCGTGTGATCAAGGCTGCAGGCATCAAGCCGGAGTAACCCCGTCGCGCGGCAGTGCGAGCGCCGCGCAAGCCGCTTGAGGGTCGTCGCCTCAGTCGACCGTCAACTCAGCCAGTGCAATGCCGGATTCGCCCTGAACCGCATACAGTAGCCACGTCCGGCCGTCTTCCTCGTAGAGGGCCGGATCGCGCAACTGGTTCACCGGGATGTCAATGCCGCTGCGCCACGACGGGGCGACTGGCAGGTCGGCGCCCTCCCAGTCGTGTTCACCCCGAAAGACTTGCTCCGGGGCCCCCGCTCGCCACTGCTGCCAATCCATCGTCAGGTCGATGCGTGACACCAGAATGCGCTCGGGCTGATCGCCGACCCGGGTCCAGAAGACTTCGAGTTCTCCGCTCGGCAGTACCCGGACCGCCGTGTGGCGTTGCAGGGGCTCATCAAAGACCAGAGGGCCTGCCTCGAAGGGCTCCATCCCGGTGGTCGAGCGCAACATGCGCCCTGGCATGGCCAGCGCATAGGTCATGCCCTGCCACTGAAAGGCCCTGAAGTAGCTCGGCCCGAGCAGGGGTTCGAGGGCTTCGAAGTTCAGCCCGTCGGGCGAGAGTGCGACCCGCGTGCGCTGCGTCTGAAAGCCGGTCAGTCCGTGCAGGTACATGACGAAGCGTCGCCGTTCGTGATCGACATGGACATCGGGCGATGCGATGTGCGGACAGGTTGCATCGGTCAGCGCCGGGGTCACTCCCGGGGTGTGTTCCGGCGCCATGCCGGGTCGCTGACCCACCAGGCGTGCATGGGTCGTGCCCTCGGGCACTGGGGGTGGCTCGGTCAGAAAACGGGATTGCACCAGACCGAGTGCGCCTGGCTCATGGATGCGCCAGGGCCCCTCGAGCTGGTCTGACACGGCCAGGCGGATGTGATCGCCCTTGTGGTCTGCGAAGTAGAGGTAATAGCGCCCGAGCGGCTGCTCGACCCAGTCAGGCACACGAATCAACGAAGGGCCCTGAACATTGTGGCCGACACGCGCTCCCATGTTGGGCCGGATGATCGGATTGCCATCGACCCGACGAATGCGATAGCCCATTCAATCGGCCTGCAGCTTGAGGGCCTTGACCATGACCGCAAAGCGTTCGAGATCGGCCTTGATCATGCTCGAAAAAGGATCGGGCCCGATACCCATGGGTACCAGCCCGAGCTGTTGCAAACGCTCCTTGAAGTCAGCCTCCTGAATGGCTGAGCGCATCGCGGTGTCGATCATGGCAACGCGCGCTGCGGGCATGCCCGCAGGCGCAAGAATGCCCATCCAGGGCTGGATGGGCATGAAGCCCGGCACCAGTTCGGTGATCGCCGGCAGATCGGGCAATGCCGCCAGCCGTTCAGTCCCCGTGGCGGCCAGCGCCTTGACCCTGCCGGTCTTGAGTTGCGGTACGACCACCCCGGCGGATTCCTGCGCGAAGTGGATCTGCCCGCCCGCCACGTCATTGAGGACCGCAGCCGCGCCCTTGTAGGGAATGTGGGTCGCGTTCAGACCCGTCACCGCCTTGAGGGCCTCGGTGTTCAGGTGAGGCACGGTGCCACTACCGGCCGTGCCGTAGTTCAGAAACCCGGGTTTGGCCTTGCTCAGTGCAATCAGCTCGGCGAGCGTGTTGACCTTGAGTTCGGGGTTGACATAGAGCACACCTGAACCCGTGCGTGCAACCGCCGTCACCGGCGAAAAATCACGGACAGGGTCATAGCCCACGCGAGCGTATACATGGGGATTGATGGCAATCGCAGCCATGGCCGAAAAGAGCAGGGTGTAGCCATCGGCCGGGGCCTTGGCCACGCCCTGCGCCCCGAGGCTTCCGCCCTGGCCTGGCCGGTTCTCGACCACCACGGGTTGCTTCAGGAGATCGGACAGGCGCTGCGCCACCAGTCGTGCCAGCGAATCGGCAATGTTTCCGGCCGCATAGCTCGTGACCAGCTTGATGGTTCGCGAGGGATAGGCCTCGGCTGTCTGCGCAATGAGGCTTTGGGTGGAGCCCATCAGGACACCGCCCAGCACAGCGCCGGCCGTGCCAGCGATCCAGTCTCGGCGGGTCGGATCTGCCGGGTCTTGGGTGTTCATGGACGTCTCCTGGTTTTGAGTGTTTTTTGAATGTTGACTGACTGATTGAATGGCACAGGCGGTCCTTCAGGGCGCCAGCACGATGCGCCCGATCACATCACGAGCGGCCACGGCCTGGAGCGCTTCACGAAAGCGCGCGAGCGGCTCCACTGCATGGGTTTCGGGCCGCAGATGTCCTTGCGCGGCCCAGTTCAGCATCTGGTCGAAAGCCGCACGCCGTTTTTCTTCCATGCCCGCCGGCGGGGTTTGGCGCGCCCAGCCCATGTAATAGCCCCAGTACAGGCCGAGGGCGGTGATGTTCTTGACCAGCAGCAGATTGGCCGGAATCTGGGGAATGAACCCACCCGCAAAACCGATCGGCAGGATGCGGCCCTCGGGCGCGATGCAGCGCAGCGACTGTTCGAACACCTCGCCGCCCACCGGATCAAAGATCACGTCGGCCCCGCGGCCGGCCGTGGCATCGAGCACGGCCTGTCGGATATCGACCTCGCGATGGTTGAGGGCCAGATCGGCACCATGGCGTCGCGTGGCCTCGACCTTGGCCGCAGAGCCCGAAACGGCAATCACGCGCGCCCCCAGCATCCGGCCGATCTCAACCGCCGCAAGACCGCTGCCACCGGCAGCGCCATGGACCAGCAGAGTCTCGCCGGGCAGCAAGGCGGCCCGCCAATGCAGTGCTGCATAGGCGGTGGCATAGAGCGTTGGAAAGTGCGAGGCTGCAGCAAAGTCCACCGCATCGGGCAAGGCGAACACAGTGCTGGCGGGGGCGATCACCTCCTGCGCATGACCGCCATTGCGAACGCCAGCTACCACTCGGTCTGCGGGCCTGAAGAGGCGCACATCAGGCGCACACTCGAGCACGACACCGGCCACTTCAGTGCCGGGCGTGAAAGGCGGATCGGCGCGATTCTGGTGTTTGCCGTCAATGACCAGCAGATTCGCAAAGCTCACGCCGCTGGCTTTCACGGCAATCCGCACCTCACCCGCACCGAGCGGGGCCGAACTCATTTCTTCAATGCGGGCATGCGCCAGGCCGTACTGGCGGCAGACCACGGCTTTCATGACACCTGCCCGTGGCGACCGGCTCCCAGGGCAAATCGCTGCGCGCCGGCCTGGGCCTCCCTTTGCCTGGCTTCGATCGAGAGTTCGGCTTCACGCGCGATGGCCTCACTGAGGGGGCGCCCTGACTGTTCATAGACCGAACGTCGATCGGACAGCGCGGCAATCGGTGGAAAGCCGGCGATCTCACGCGCCAGAGCCTCGGCCTGCATCCGGGACTGGCCGTTGGGAACGACACGATTGACCAGCCCCATCTGCAGGGCTTCAGCGGCCCCCACCTTGCGCGCCGTGAGCAGCATGTCGAGGGCGCGGCTTTCGCCGATCAGGCGCGGCAACCGGACGGTCGTGCCATCACTCATCGGTACGCCCCAGCGTCGCGACAGCACCGCGAAGGTGGCGTCTTCTTCTGCGATGCGCAGGTCGCACCAGAGCGCCACACCGAGACCTGCGGCACAGGCATATCCGGCGACGGCGGCAATCACCGGTTTGGTGGCCGGTGCCCGCAAGGGGCCGTTGGCGCTGCCGGCCCAGGGCTCATAGGTCACGCCGCTTGCGAGTTCCTTGAGGTCGGCTCCGGCACAGAAGCTGCCCCCCGCGCCCCAGAGCACGGCCACACGGGACTCGCTGTCAGCCTCGAAGGCCCTGACCGCCGCATCGAGCATCCGTGTGGCTTCGGTATCGAGTGCATTGCGCACCTCGGGCCGGTTGATGATGAGGGTGGTCACCGGACCCGATTTCTCGACCAGGATTTTTTGCATGAGCGCCCTAGCGACCGTTGGCCTTACGCCAGGCCGCAAACTCGGGCCGCGTAGACGGGTCGGTGGGTGGATACAGTCCCAGGATGGAGCGACCCTCCAGGACCTTTTCAGTCACGAAATCCTCAAAGGCCGTCATCTCCACAGCCTCGGCAGCAATCTCGGCGGCGATGCCCTGCGGAATGACCACCACGCCCTCGGCATCGCCCACGATGATGTCGCCCGGCCAGACCGCCACATCGCCGCAGCCGATCGGCACATTGATGTCGAGCGCCTGATGCAGCGTGAGGTTGGTGGGTGCGCTGGGCCGCTGGTGATAGGCCGCAAACGGCAGGCGTGCGATCTCGGGCGCATCCCTGAATCCGCCGTCGGTCACCACGCCGGCCACACCGCGCTTCATGAGCCGACTCACGAGGATGGACCCCGCCGAGGCCGCCCGCGCATCCTTGCGACTGTCGATCACAAACACCGAACCGGGAGGGCAGTCTTCAACCGCCTTGCGCTGCGGATGGGCCCGATCGTTGAACACGGTGATCGGGTTGAGATCCTCGCGGGCCGGAATGTAGCGCAGGGTGAAGGCCGGACCGACCATGTTGGGCAGGCCGGCGTTGAGCGGATGCACGTTCTGGATGAACTGATTGCGCAGTCCGCGCTTGAAGAGCGCCGTGCACAGCGTGGCGGTGCTCACGCCCATCAGTTGTTGGCGTAGGTTGCTGTCCATGGTGAGCGCTCGCGAGATTGTCCGTCAGGGGTGAATGAGATCGGTCAGAAGATATCCGGCTCGGGCACGGCTGCGCCAAAGCTCGTTTCCAGGAAGTCAAAGTCACAACCCTGGTCGGCCTGCAGAATGTGCTGACTGAACATCCACCCATAGCCGCGCTCGAAGCGCCGTGCGGGGGGCGTCCAGGCCGCTTTGCGCGCTGCAAGCTCGGTCTCGCTCACCTGCAGATGGATGGTGCGTGCGGGAACATCGACCGTGATGAGATCGCCGGTTTTCACCAGTGCGAGCGGCCCGCCGACATAGGCCTCGGGTGCACAGTGCAGCATGCAGGCCCCGTAGCTCGTGCCGCTCATGCGCGCATCCGACAGGCGCAGCATGTCGCGCACGCCTTGCTTCACGAGCTTGGTGGGAATCGGCAGCATGCCCCATTCGGGCATGCCTGGCCCGCCGAGCGGACCGGCATAGCGCAGCACCAGAATGTCGTCGGCGGTCACGTCCAGATCCGGATCCTCGACGGCTTTTTTCATGGCCGGGTAGTCATCGAACACCAGGGCTCGGCCGGTGTGCTGCAGCAGGTGCGGCGCACAGGCACTCGGTTTGATCACCACGCCATCGGGCGCGATATTGCCGCGCAATACCGCAAGCGCGCCTTCGGCGTAGATCGGGTTTTCAACCGGCCGGATCACATCCTCATGAAAGACCTGGGCGGGCGCGATGTTCTCGCCCAGGGTCTGTCCATTGACGGTGATCACCGACGTGTCGAGATGCTGCTGGACCCGTTTGAGCAACGCCGGCATGCCGCCCGCGTAGTAGAAATCTTCCATCAGGTAGGTGCTGCCACTGGGGCGAATATTGGCAATCACCGGCACGATGCGGCTCGCGGCATCGAAATCCTGCAAGGTCACCGGACAGCCCGCCCGACGCGACATCGCAATCACATGAATGATCGCGTTGGTGGAGCAGCCCATGGCCATGGCCGCCACGATGCCATTCAGAAAGTGCTGGCGGGTGAGCAGCCGCGAGGGCGTGAGCTGTTCCCACACCATCTCGACCGCACGACGTCCGCAGGCTGCGGCCATGCGGGGATGGCTCGCATCGGGTGCCGGAATGGCCGATGCACCGGGCAGAGTCAGGCCAATGGCTTCGGTGATGCCCATCATGGTGGCGGCGGTGCCCATCGTCATGCAGGTGCCGTGGCTGCGTGCACGGCCGGCCTCCACCTCCTGCCACTGGGCCTCGGTGATATTGCCTGCCCGGCGCTCATCCCAGTATTTCCAGACATCCGAGCCCGACCCCAGGATCTGACCGTTCCAGTTGCCCCTGAGCATCGGGCCGGCGGGCAGGTAAACGCAGGGCAGGTTCATCGAGAACGCCCCCATCAGCAGACCGGGAGTGGTCTTGTCGCAGCCACCCATGAGCACCGCGCCATCCACGGGATGGCTGCGCAGCAGCTCCTCGGCCTCCATGGCCAGAAAGTTGCGATACAGCATGGTGGTGGGCTTGACGATCGGCTCGGACAGGCTGATGGCGGGCAGCTCCACCGGAAACCCGCCGGCCTGCAGCACACCACGCTTGACGTCATCGACCCGCTGTTTGAAGTGCGCATGGCACTGGTTCACATCGCTCCAGGTGTTCACGATGGCAATCACCGGCTTGCCCTTCCAGTCTTCCGGGCCGTAGCCCATCTGCATGAAGCGGGAGCGATGCCCCATGGAGCGCATGTCGTCGGGGCCGAACCAGCGGGTGCTGCGCAACTGATCGGGGCTGATACGTTGGGAACCGGAAGCACTCATGCATGAACCTGTACTGGGAAGGTGGGGTGAACGGCACGCGGCAAGTGGCAGGCACGTACCCGAGGGCAGGCATCCGCCCTAAGGATCGGCGACTCAGGCGAGCGCGCGACTGAACCGTGTTAATGGAGCCGCGCGAACGGGGGGAGCCGCGCGAACGGGTGTGATGGTAGCGGTTCGTCGGGGATTCGGGTCGGCCCTACCGGATTCCTGCGGTAGTGCTGAACCGCCATCGAGCGCCTCGGCGATAATCGGACATCAGGCCCATCCGGCCAGCAAGACCCATACAGGAGGAGATCCCCATGAGTCAGGACACCCCGACCGATGCCCATTGCAGTGTGGAGTGGCTCGAAGACGGCGCGATCTTTCGCATCGAGCGGCCCGCCAAACTCAACGC
>JBKCEY010000488.1:0-1444 GCA_046304115.1 Burkholderiales bacterium
CCGCAGCCTGCGAGGGCACGATTCATTCGGTCACCCTGGTCACCCGCAAACCCATTGCCGGGCTGATTGGCGCACCCCTGCTGGTTGAACAGGGCATCGACATCACCGGTCTGCAGGAGCCGCTTTGCGTGTTTCGTGGCAGTGCGCAGGAGGCACGCAGAGGATTTCCGGCCAACGTCAACGTGGCGGTGGCGCTTTCGCTTGCGGGAATTGGGGTGGAACGGACCCAGGTGGAGGTGTGGGCTGACCCGACCGTCACCCGCAACACGCACCGCATTCAGGTCGAATCCGACAGCGCGTCTTTTTCAATGACAATCGAGAATCTCCCTTCGGAGAATCCCAAGACCAGCCGCATTGCCGCCCTCAGTCTGATTGCCTGTCTGCGCAAGGCCCATGCGCCGCTTCGGGTGGGGACCTAGGGCGTAGGGGTGTGCCACGGCATTCCCGCCGCCGCCACCATCGGCCCTGCACCGCCTCCTCGAGAGATCAGAAGGTTCTGAGACGTGGGTCGACTGAGACGGGTTTTCGGACGCCGCTGGCTACCGCTCGACTTTACTGGTGAACCGATTTTGAGTCGTCGTGTTGTACAATTTTCCTGTCCAAATAAGGAAGCCCAGCATGACCATTGAAACTACTTACAGCCAGGCCAGAGAGCAGCTGAAGTCGCTCATGGATCGCGCCGTCGAGGACCGAGAGGTCATCGTAGTACGCCGTCGCAGCGGCGGCGATGTGGCCATGATTGCTGCCGATGAACTCGAGAGCCTGGTGGAAACCGCGCACCTACTGCGCTCTGAGAAGAACGCGGAGCGGCTACTTTCAGCGCTATCACGTGCACGCTCAAAAAACATTGCACCCACGACTATGGCCCACCTGAGAAAACTGGTGGGCGTAGATGCCTAAAGGCGATCGCATCGCGGTTTGCCACCCGGAGTTTTTGCAGGACCTGCAGCACTGGGTTGAGACGGATCGCCGTACGGCCAAGAGGCTGCTGGAGCTGGTGCAGGCCATTTTGCGCGCCCCCTGCGATGGCATCGGCAAGCCAGAACCGCTGAAGTATCTGGGGCCAGATGTCTGGTCGCGGCGCATTACGCAAGAGCATCGCTGTGTCTACCTGATCAAATCCGACCGGGTCGAGTTCTTGCAAGGCCGTTACCACTACTGAGACAGGCCAAACGCCAAGTAAAACGAGCACGCTGTGGACTATCGAATCCCCCGCCCACATCGCCCCGCATCCAAATTGGCGAAATTTCCTGCCTCGACCGAGCGAGTCAACAAGCCTCTACCCAGATAGACCAGCCGTATCGCCGCCCTCAGTCTGATTGCCTGTCTGCGCAAGGCCCATGCGCCGCTTCGGGTGGGGACCTGAGGCGGCTGACCGGTTCTACGCAGCGACGCAGGAGGCCGTCATTCACCCACTCGGCGCAGGATGGTCGCAATGACCTGA
>JBKCEY010000489.1:0-1753 GCA_046304115.1 Burkholderiales bacterium
CGATGGGACGCGCGATGGCAGATGCATCAGACCTGCAGTCCACCGCCGGTCTCGGGGCCAGCGACCCCGAGCGGGTTGCGCCCAGACTCGCGCGCGCGCTGGGTCGCGCATTGCCGGGCGTGGATGCTGTGGAGGGCCTGCGAAGGCTGTCGGCTGGGGCCACGCTCGAGACCTGGGCCTTTGATGCGCTGGCGGGAGCACAGCGCTGGCCGCTCATTCTTCGAAGAGCGCCGGGTGGCGTGAGCGCAGCCCGAACCCTGTCGCTCGCCGATGAAGCCTCGGTGGTTCGGGCCTTGCATCAGAGCGGAGCCATGGTCCCCGAGGTGGTCTGGACCCTGCAGCCCGAGGATGATCTGGGCGATGGCTTCGTCATGATCCGGATTGAAGGCGAGACCATTCCGCGCAAGATCCTTCGCGACGCGGCCTTCGAGTCGATTCGGCCTCAATTGGTGAGTCAGTTCGCCGAGGTGGCCTGGAGCCTGCACCGTATCGACACCACCCTGCTGCCCGGTGCGTTGCCCAGTGCAGGCGTACAGGAAACCCTTGCGGTCATGACCGAACGCACCCGTGGGTTGCCCACGCCCCGTCCGGTTCTCGAGTTGGCCATTCGCTGGCTTGAAGACCATGCGCCTTCCGAGCCTGCCCAGCCTTGCCTGGTGCATGGTGACTATCGGCATGGCAACGTGATCATCGGCCCCGAGGGCCTGCGTGCGGTGCTTGACTGGGAAATTGCGCACCTGGGCGATCCGATCGAGGATCTGGCCTGGCTGTGCGCACCCCCCTGGCGGTTTGGTGTGCTCGATAAACCCGCCGGGGGTCTGGGCCGCCGCGAAGACCTGTTGGCTGCCTATGAACGGGCCCGTGGTGCGCCTGTCGATCCTGCGCGTTTTCGTTACTGGGAGATGATGGCCAGCCTGCGCTGGGGCGTGGGCTGCGCGAGCATGCTGGAGTGGTTTCGCAGCGGTCGCAATCGCACCGTTGAGCGCGCCATGATCGTTCGCCGCGCATCCGAGAATGAAATGGACCTGATGCGGCTTCTGGCCGGTCGGGTTTGAACCTGGAGCTGACATGCTCGATGCACCGACCCCTGCCGAGATTCTGGATGTGGTGGCCGCAATGATTCGCGACGACTTCATCCCCAAGTTGCCGCCGGATGCGGTCTTTCATGCCCGTGTAGCGGCCAATGCAATCGATCTGGTGCGCCGGCAGCTCGAACAGGGTGATGCCCTCGAGGCACAGTCGCTCGAGCGATTGCAGCGTCTGCTGCAGCAGACTGGGGACGCTGAGACGCTTGAGCGGGAGCTCTGCCAGCGCATTCGATCCGGTGCGCTTCGGATCGACACCCCGGGCCTGCTGGAGCATCTGATGGCCGATACCCTGGCCAAGATGTCGATCGATCAGCCGAGCTATGCCAGCTATCGCGCCGAGATCGGAGCGTCCAGGAACTGAACGACGATCGCACCGAACAGAGCCCGCAGATCAAAGAACAGAACCCGCAGATCAAAGACAGAACCAAGACAACACGCCAACGAGGAGCACCCCAATGGATTTCAATCTTCCGGCCGATCTGGTCGAATTCCTGCAAAACCTGGATCGGTTCATCGATCAGGAGATTCGCCCGCTGCAGGCCAGAGACGATAACGAGCGCTTCTTCGATCACCGTCGCGAATGGGCCCGAACCGACTTTGAAGCGGGCGGCCTGCCGCGTCATGAGTGGGAAGCCCTGCTGATCGAGTGCAAGAAGCTCGCAGAC
>JBKCEY010000490.1:0-8739 GCA_046304115.1 Burkholderiales bacterium
TCAGGACGGTGGCTGGCGTCTTGAGCTGACGCTGATCGATGGTGCGCAGGTGGCCGATCAACAGCCCATCGAGGGCGCATTGCGTATCGGCAGCGAGGTGGCCTGGATCAGCGCTGTCCGTGCCGAGGGCCCTTTGCCGCCCGCGCAGAAGGTGTCCGTTGCGCAACGCCCCGCGTCTGCACCGTCGGTTGGTACGCTCGATGCGGGCGGTTGGGCCTTTGCCCTGATCCTGGCTGCGCTCGGTGGCTTGATCCTCAACCTCATGCCCTGCGTGTTTCCGGTGGTGGGCCTGAAGATCGCTTCACTGGCCGGTGGGGATCCCGATTCACCCGAGGGGCGGCGCGCCTTGAGGGGCGGCCTGTGGGCCTTCGTGCTGGGTATCCTGGTCTGCTTTGCGGCGCTGGCCGGTCTCATGCTGGGGCTGCGAGCGGCGGGCGCAGCGATTGGCTGGGGGTTTCAACTGCAATCGCCCGGGTTTGTGGCGGCCATGGCCTTGCTCTTTGTTGCGGTCGGACTGAACTTCTCGGGTGTTTACGAGATTGGCATGAGCCTGACCCGGCTCGGCCAGCTGGAACTGAAAGCAACACCTCAAGGCGTCTCCTCCGGTCTTCGGCATCACCTGGGCGCCTTTCTGTCGGGTGTGCTCGCCGTGCTCGTGGCCACGCCCTGCACGGCGCCCTTCATGGGCTCGGCCGTTGGTCTGACCCTCACCATGCCGGCCTGGGCTGCGATGACGGTCTTTCTTGCCGTGGGTGTGGGCATGGCGACGCCTTACCTGCTGCTGGGGTTGCGGCCGCAGGCCCTGGCGCGCCTGCCCAGGCCCGGTGTCTGGATGCAGACCCTGCGTTCGGTGCTGGCCTTTCCGATGTACGCCAGTGCCGCCTGGCTGGTCTGGGTGCTGGCGCAGCAGACCGAGCCGGATGCCGTCCTTCGGGTGCTGCTCGCTGCAGTGAGCGTGGCGCTCGCTGGCTGGGCCTGGAGCCGTCGGGCATTCAGTCGCAGCGCTGGTTTGCGATCGGTCTGGAGCCTCGTCGGCCTTGCTGCGATGGCTCTGGCTGCAGCCTTGTGGGCGGGTATCGATTCGGCGCCATCAGCAGGCATAGCCCAGACGACAGAGGCATCGGGCAGCGTTGCGCCTGGCGCAGCCGCAGCCCGGGAGGGTGGCTCGGCACAGGAGGGTCGGGCTGCTGGCCAGAGGGCTGGCATCCAGGCCAGTGCAGCAGGAGGGCCCGCAAGCGCCTCCGCACCGGGCGCCTGGGCGCCCTGGAGCACACAGGCTGTGAACGATGCGCTGGCCGCTGGCCGCCCGGTGCTCGTGGACTTCACAGCCGCCTGGTGTGTGAGCTGTCAGGCCAACAAGAAACTGGTGCTCGAAACGTCGCGGGTCAGGCAGGCTTTTGCCGCCCAGAACGTGGCACTGCTGAGGGCCGACTGGACCCGACAGGATCCGCTGATCACGGCGGAGCTGGCCCGACATGGACGCAATGGCGTGCCGCTCTACCTGGTTTATCGTCCGGGTCAGACCCAGCCCACGATACTGCCCGAACTGCTCACCACGGCCATCGTCATCGAATCCCTGAAGCCCTGAGAGTCCTGTCATGCCCATCATTGCTGTCTTGAATCCCAAAGGAGGCGTGGGCAAGTCCACGCTCGCGACCCAGGTCGCAGGCTATTACGCTTCACAGGGTCATTCGGTTGTTCTGGGTGATATCGACCGGCAGGGGTCGGCTCGGGACTGGCTGGCCATACGCCCTGCGGAGGCTGCTTCCATCAAGACCTGGGATCTTGAATCCGGGCTGGCCCGACCGCCAAAGGGTGCCACCCATATCGTGCTGGATACTCCGGCCCAGATCGGAGAGGGCAAGCTCGAGCGTGTGCTGGATGTGGTCGATGGCGTGCTCGTGCCCTTGCAGCCCTCCATGTTCGACATCCTCGCAACCCGCCCGTTTCTCGAGACGCTGCGCAAGCACTACAAGAAGGATGATCGCCTGCAGCGGCATGTGGCCCTGGTGGGCATGAAGGTCGATGCCCGAACCCGCTCGGCCGAGCAGTGGCGCCGCTTCGTGGATCAACTGGGATTGCCGGTGGCAGGAGTCCTGCGCGACACCCAGAACTATGTGCAGCTTGCCGCACATGGCCTCACGATGTTTGATGTGGCCCCGCATCGTGTGCAGGCCGATCTGCTGACCTGGCAACCCATCGCGGCCTGGCTGGACTCGCGCGCTTGAGCACCTCGCGGATCACCCTTCGAGAGGTGACCGAGCACCAGCAACGCCTGGTGGTGCGTCGTGGCATCGTGCAGCCGGTGGAGTCGGCGATGGATGCGGGTGCCATGGTGACGGTCTGGCTGCGCCATGGGGTGGGTTATTGCGCCACGGCGCGCCTTGATGAGCCTGGCCTGGCCGAGGCAACCGCGCGGGCCAGGCAGTGGGCCGAGCGCAGCCAGGCAAGCGGCCTTTTTGCAACGATAGACCTTCATGCCCTGCTCGATGAGCTCGCCATGGGACATCGGCAGACCGGTGGCCTGGCGGGCGCGACCGCCCCAGAATCTGTCGCAGCCCCCGATGACCGCGTTGCTGACTCCAGGCGTGCGTTTCAACAACCCGCTGGTCAATGTGGTCGTGTGCAGCTGCCATCGCGCGCCGACCTCATCGGGCTGCTGCGCACCGAATCCCATGCCCTGAAATCGCACGATGACATCGTGAACTGGGTGGCTCGTCTGAATGTCACGCAAAGCACGCAGCGCCTGTGGTTTGACAATCATCTGGTCAGTGATGAGCAGGCGCAGTTCGTTGAACCCAATCTGGAAGTGACGGCCGTACGCAAGGGCGTCGCCCAGACCCGCACCCTCGGTGGGCAATACAACGGGTTCTGCCAGCGGGGGGGCTTCGAGGTGCTTGAGGCCAGTGGGCTGATCGGTGGCGGTACAAGACTGGCGGGCGAGGTGCTGCAACTGGTCGAGGCACCGGCCTGCCCCGATGGGGTGAGCGATCTGCTGCTGGCTCCCGATCAGATGATGCTGCAGATCCATGAGTCGATCGGTCATCCGCTCGAGCTCGATCGCATCCTGGGCGATGAGCGCAATTTTGCGGGAGGCAGCTTCGTGACGCCCGATCTGTTTGGGCACTATGCCTATGGATCGCCGCTGCTCAATGTCAGCTTCGATCCCACGGTGGAGCGCGAGCTCGCGGGCTATGCCACGGATGATGAGGGCGAGCGGGCCCAGCCCGTGGCCTTGATTCGCAACGGCATCCTGCTGCGCCCCCTGGGCAGCGCCCTGTCCAGAGCGCGTGCGCGGGTGCAAGGCCACGCACTTGAGGGCACCGCCAATGCCCGTTCGATCGGTTGGCACCGGGCACCCATCGATCGCATGGCCAATCTCAACCTGGAGCCTGGCAATACCTCGTTCGATGAGCTGGTGGCGGGCATCGAGCGCGGTGTCTACATGCGCACCAATGCATCCTGGTCAATCGACGATGCGCGCAACAAGTTCCAGTTCGGTTGTGAATGGGGCCAGTTGATCGAAGACGGTCGACTGACGAAGGTCGTTCGCAATCCGGGCTATCGCGGTGTCTCGGCGAGCTTCTGGCGCAGTCTTGATGGCGTGGGCAATGCCGATACCGTGCAGGTCCTGGGTACGCCGTTTTGCGGCAAGGGCGAGCCCGGTCAGGTGATCCGGGTGGGCCATGCCTCGCCAGCATGCCGATTCAGGAGCATCGAGGTTTTCGGGGCAGCGGCATGATCAACCGCCCTGCGTTCGATCCGTCAGGGGCACAGGCCGGCACGCAGGCGCACTCGTCGCTCAGGCGGGCGTTTGGCGATCTCGCCCATGCGCTGCAGGCGGCGAGCCGCCCTGATGAATTCGCCTGCGCCTGGGTTCAGGCCGAGGCCTCGGAGTATGTGCGGCTCAATCAGGGCCGCATCCGGCAGGCCGGAAGTGTGCATCGTCTTCAGGCGACGGTACGGCTGATCCAGGGCGCGCGCCAGGCGAGCCACGCGATCACGCTGAGCGATGATCCCGGGCGCTCGACGGCCGAGCAGGTTCTGTCTGCACTGCAAGCCCTGCGCGAGGTGCTGTCCGACAGCGAGGACGATCCGCTGCTCGATGTCTGTCGCGATGCCGTGGTGAGCGAGGATGTGGGAACGTCAGGCGCTGCGTCGCATGATGCACTCGCCGACTCACCGACCCGGCTCGATGCGCTGATTGATGCGCTGTCGGTGCGGGATGCGCAGGGCGATCTGGTGGCCTTCATTGCGGGTGGTCGGCTGGGTCGGGGGTTTTGCAGCTCGACTGGCGCGAGTCAGTGGTTTGAGCGCCACTCGATTGCTGTGGACGGCTCCATTCATCTGCCGGTGGATCCTGTGACGGGTGATCGACGGGCCGTGAAGTTCGGATGGTCGGGTGAGACTGCCGATCCCGATGCACTGAGCGCAGCCGTGGCTCAGGCTCGGGTGGAAGCGCGTCTGTTGCAGCGGCCTGCACGCCGGCTCTCACCGGGTGATTACCGCGTGTTGCTGCGCCCGCGGGCTCTGGCCGATCTGCTGGGCATGCTCGACTGGGGCGGCTACTCGGCCCGTGCTCATCTTTCGGGGCAGTCGCCCCTGGCACGCCTGCGCGCCGGGCAGCAGACCTTCTCGCCCCTGCTCGACATCACCGAGGATCTCTCAGCAGGGCTGTCTCCCGCCTTTCAGACCGATGGCTACAGCCGAACGCCTCGGACCGATCTGATCCGCTCGGGTCGGTTTGCAGACTGGATGGTTTCTCCAGCGACCGCGAAAGAGTTCGGTATCCCCGGCAATGCAGCCCAGCCGGCCGAGGTACCGGAGTCTGTGGTGGTGGGCTGCGGGCAGCTCCCGGACGACGCGTCGCTCGCCAGACTGGGCACGGGCGTGCTGCTGTCCAACCTCTGGTATCTGAATTTTTCCGATCGCGAGGCCTGTCGGATCACGGGCATGACCCGCTTTGCCTGCCTCTGGGTCGAAGACGGCGAGCCTGTGGCGCCGATCGAGGCCATGCGGTTTGATGACAGCCTGTACCGCGTGCTGGGCGAGCCCGGCCTTGAGGCGCTGGGTGATCGGGCGCACCGCATGCCCAATCTCGATACCTGGGAAGGGCGCGCCACCGGCGGGATTCTGGCCCCTTCGGCGCTGGTCGGTGCCCTGCGGTTTGCGCTCTAGCCTCACCAAGACGAGACGCCTGCCCAGAACGCGCCCCGTTGTGCTGCCGGGCTTGCCCGCCCGGCGGCGCAACGCCCATCGCTCTAGTCTCGCGGCAGGGCGTGCTTGGTGACCTTGCCGGTGGCGTTGTGCGGCAGTTCGTTCACAAAGCGCACGGTGCGCGGAATCTTGTAGCGGGCCAGGTTGCGCGCGCAGTGCTCGAGCACGTCATCGGCATTGAGGCTCGCGCCTTCTTCGAGCACGATGTAGGCGCGCCCGACCTCTCCCCATTTCTCGTCGGCAATGCCGATCACTGCGCACTCGGCGATGCCGCCCAGCCGGTAGAGCGTGTCTTCTACCTCGGCCGGATAGACATTTTCGCCGCCCGAGATGTACATGTCCTTCCAGCGATCGACGATGTAGACATAGCCCTCGGCGTCGATGTAGGCCGCATCACCCGTGCGCAGCCAGCCATCCTGAAGGCTTGCGGCCGTGGCCTCGGGGCGCTTCCAGTAGCCGGGCGTCACGGTTGGACCCTTGATCAGCAACTCACCGGTCTGACCTGAAGGCAGGTCACGGCCTTCGTCGTCAATCACGCGAAGCTGCACATGCAGCACACCCTGGCCGGAGGAGCCAATCTTCTGCAGGGCCTTTTCCTTGCTGAGCAACGTGCCGATGGACGCCGTCTCGGTCATGCCCCAGCCCTGCTGAAAGAGCAGACCTTTTTCGGCAAAGCGCTCGAGCAGTGCGATCGGCGCGGCCGCACCGCCCACACCGGCGCTCACCAGGTGATCAAAGCGGGCCTGCTCGAATCCGGGCAGCTGGCTCATGAACAGGAAGTTGGTCGGCACGCCAAAGACATGGGTGATGCCGCTGGCGGGATTGGCCAGCAGATCGAGCGCCTGCTGGGGATCGAACTGGCGCATCACCAGGACTGGCGCACCCAGATGAAAACAGGGCGATGCATACAGGCAGATACCGCCCACATGAAACTGCGGCAGGTAGGTCAGACCGACCGATCGACGCGTGAGCTCAGTCTTGCAGGTGGCATTGATGGCATTGAAGAGCTGCGCTTCATAGGTGATGAGCGCGCCCTTGGGCCGGCCCGTCGTGCCCGAGGTGTACAGAATGATCCAGGGATCCGAGAGCTGGGCCGCATGGGCCCGGGCCGGTGAGCCACCCTGAGCCATGATGCGCTCGTAGTCGCTGTCCTCGCCATCGCGCTTGAGCACGAGATGGGGCAAGGTGCAGCGCTGATGGAGCTCGGAAGCCTGACTCGTGAACTCTTCACTGAAAAACAGCACGCGTGGCTCGGCGTCCCTGAGAATGAACTCCAGCTCCGGCACCGCAAGCCGCCAGTTGATCGGCAGATGAATGGCTCCGACCCGCGCCGCGGCAAACATGATTTCGTTGCAGTCGCTGGAGTTGTGGCACAGGGTCGCAATGCGCTCGCCGGGCTGCACGCCGGCTGTCTCCTGCAGCCAGCGGGCCAGCGCATCGATGCGTGCGTTCATCTGTGCATAGCTGAAGCTTCGACCCGAATAGAGGTCTTTCTGGGCCAGATCGTCCGGTGCGTGGCGCGCATGATGCGCAATCCAGTCGTAGTGCTGCAGGGCCATGGGTTGCGGTCTCCTGTCGGTTCGGGGGGTCTGGGTGTGTCCGAGCGTGTGGTCAGATCACTCTCGGGGCTTCGGTGGCGTCGGTCTGTCGGGCGTGGGCGGGCTCAGTGGAGCCTGGCCCGGACTGATCCGATCCTTGCGCTGCGCCGGATCGGGATCAGTCACGAAGGCAAGACGCGCCAGCCCGGCCTGCTGGGCTGCGGCCATCACGATGGCCAGACGTTCATAGCGCACCTCTCGATCCGCCCGGATCTGCAGGGCGGGTGCTGATTCGCCGGCTGCAGCCTGCTGCAGGCGCTCGCGCAGGGCCTCTTCGGTGGGCAGCAGCGTGCCCTCCCAGTAGATCTGACCTCGGGCATCGAGCGACAGATTCACGACGGTCTCGTTTACCGGGCTGGACGGGGCCTGCACGCGAGGCAGATCCAGCGCAATGGAGGGGGTCAGCAGCGGCGCGGTCACGATGAAGATCACCAGCAGCACGAGCATCACATCCACCATCGGGGTGGTGTTGATCTCGGCCATCAGGCCCGAGGGCTCAGCGTCGGTTCCGAAGCGCCCCAGACTCATGTCGGGTTGTCCAGTGCCTGCAGGTCGTGGGCGAAGCCCTCCAGCCTGAGGAGAATTTCGCGCTGCACGCGCACCAGCGCGTTGTAGGCAAGCAGTGCAGGAATCGCTACTGCCAGTCCGGCTGCGGTCATGATCAGGGCCTCGCCCACTGGCCCGGCCACACGATCGATGCTGGCCTGGCCACTGGCTGAAATGCCCAGCAGCGCATGGTAGATGCCCCACACCGTACCGAGCAGACCCACGAAAGGGGCGGTGCTTGCGATCGAGGCCAGCACGGTCAGCCCGCCCTGCAGTGCCCGACGACTTGCGCCCAGGCTGTCGCGAAGGGCACGCACCCGCGCCGGGGCTGATTGGGCGTTCATGACCGCCTGGGCCATGGGCGCGAGCAGGCCGCAGGGATCCAGGGGCTGCAGTGCACTCAGGCCTGCGGTGGTGTCGGATCCGCGCCAGAAGGCCTGCAGTCCGCGATCAAGGCTGCGACTGGCCCGCCACGTGAACCAGGATCTCGAAAGAATCAGGGTCCAGCTCACGATCGACATGGCCAGAAGGATCAGCCCGATGGCCCTGCTGACTCCATCGCCTGCCGCAATCTGCGCCCAGGCGCCCGAAGCCGATGGATCAGCACTCATGAGCCCTCCTGCAGGCGAAAGACCCATTCCCAGTCGGAATACCAGGCCGCAACCGATTGCCCCTGCTGGCGAGCCGGAATGAAGCGCCACTGCCGCACTGCGGTCATGACACTGCGGTCAAGCACGGCTGATCCGCTCGATTCACGCATGCGAATCTCGGCAACCGACCCATCGGCTTCGATCAGCAGATCCAGCCTCACCGTGCCTTGCAAGCCCTGTCGACGAGCGGTCACGGGGTAGGGCGGGGGTGTGTTGCCCTGCCAGCTCGCATCGATTCGCGGCCCTTCTGCGATCGGTGGGAGCGTCGACGCCGCGCCCCCGGGGGGCGTAAAGCTGATTGAGAGACCGGCGGGGGTTTTTTGCGCGGGCGCGCCGGATGGCTGATCAGAAGGCCGTCCGGCTGAAGAAGCGGACGGGCCGGCCGAGGTTGCATGCACCGGGTCTGATGTGAGTGCTGGCAACAGGGTGTTCACGGGTGCTGCATCGGCTTTGGCCTGCATCAGCCCGACGGGCGTTGCAGCGAGGGTGCTCAAGGTCATCCCGACGGGCGTTGCAGCAAGGGTGTTCAAGGTCAGCCCGGCGGGCGTTGCAGCGAGGGTGTTCAAGGTCAGCCCGGCGGGCGGTGCAGCGGCCGTGTTCGTGGCAGGCGATGCCATGGAAACCCTGCCCGCAGGTGCCGACTCCCACCGGTCATCCTGAGACTTCACAGGGCCGGGCGCCGTGCTGCGGGCCGCCATTGGAGAGGCCTTGAGCGCTACCGGCAAATC
>JBKCEY010000491.1:0-1127 GCA_046304115.1 Burkholderiales bacterium
GATTCGGTGTCAACAACCCAGAGGGTGGCCTCGAAATGGCTCACCGGCGTGGATATGACCTTTAAATTGTCATCTGACCCCAATTTTTTATCGCCCCAAATCAAGCCGCCCCCACCGCCATCTCCATCCACATCGGCAGACACTTCGTCGTGAGGTCATAGCCCTCCACCACCGTTTGCCGCGCTCGTTCGCGCAGGTGCACGGGCTTTTCTTCCAGCACCCGGGCGAGCGTCTGGGCGATGGCCTCGGTATCAAAGAAATCCACCAGCAGGCCGTTGTCTTCGTGGCGCAGCACTTCGCGCACGGGCGCAGTGTTGGAGCCCACCAGCACGCAGCCCGCGGCCATGGATTCGAGCATCGACCACGACAGCACAAAGGGGTAGGTGAGGTAGATGTGCGCTGCACTGACCTGCAGCACGCGCAGATAGTCCTGATAGGGCAGATGCCCCACAAAGTGCACCCGGCTCCAGTCGACCTGGTTCTTGAGCGGCTCGCAATAAATCTGCCGGTAGGTCTGGCCGTTGTCGGGGCGCCGGCCATAGCTCACATCATTGCCACCCACCACCACCACCTGCGCGTTAGGCCTCAGGGCCTGCAGCTGCGGCAGGCTGCGCATGAACGAATGAAACCCCCGATAAGGCTCCAGGTTGCGAGCGACATAGGTCACCACCTCGTCGCCCACCCTCAGGGTCTTGCCGGCCACCTTGATCCAGGCCTGTGCATCGGGCTTCACGATGCGGGTATCCACGCCCTCGTGCATCACCCGAATGCGTGAACGCACAATCTCCGGAAACCTCGATCGCTGCCACTGCGTGGGCGACAGTCCCTCGTCGCTGCCCATCAGGCTCACCAGCTGGGTGTTGTTCTTCAGGCGCACCCGCGCTGCATCATCGAGCGTGCTCGCAAACTCGGGGTCAAAGCCCATGTCGCCGCCCTGCGCGTCGTAGTAGTACTCAAAGTACTGCACCACTCGCGCATCGGGATACACATCCTTGAGAAAGAGACCTTCCCCCCAGCCCGGATGACACAGGATCAGCTCGGGCGCCCAGCCCTGGGTCTTGAGTTGCAGCAGCACGCGGGCCACCGTCTGCCCGCGGCGTACATGGCCTTCATGGTCGCGCAGATAC
>JBKCEY010000492.1:0-7195 GCA_046304115.1 Burkholderiales bacterium
CGAGCGGGGGACCGACCGGGTTGCCCACTGGGGTGTCGACCGGGTCGACCGGGGCGACCACCGGGGTGCCGACCGACCCGCGTCGGGTGCGCGTGAGTGCATTCAATGATTTTCATGGCCATCTCGAGCCGCATGGGCTCAGCCTGCGACTGACCCCGCATGTCGTGCCTGCCGGGGGGGCTGCCTGGCTGGCCGGCATGCTGGATCGCCTTCGCGCGCAGGCGCGCCACAGCGTTACGGTTTCGGCGGGCGATCTGGTGGGCGCTTCGCCACTGGTGTCGGCCTTGAATGAGGATCGACCGACCATTGAGGTGATGAATACCCTCGGTCTTGACCTGGGCGTGGTGGGCAATCATGAGTTTGACCGGGGCCTGGATCATCTGAGGCGGCTGCAGGCGGTGGCCCGGTTTCCGATGATTGCGGCCAATGTGGTCGATGCCCAGGGCGCGCCAGTGTTTGCGCCGTCGGTGGTGCGGGAATTCGAAGGAGTGCGTGTCGCCTTTGTGGGGGCGGTGCTCAAGGGCACGCCCGAGATCGTGAGGCCATCCGGTGTGGCGGGGCTGCGGTTTCTGGATGAGGCCGACAGCATCGCCCGCGAAGTGAAGCGTCTCAGGGCGCAGGGCATCGAGGCGATCGTTGCTGTCATTCATGAAGGCGGGCGCATTCGTGGCGACTGGAATGACCCGGCCTGCCCGGGTGCGCAGGGCCCGATCTTTTCGATCGTCCGTCGCTTGCCGCCCGAGGTCGATCTGGTGCTGTCGGGCCATACCCATCAGGGCTATCACTGCGTGATTCAGACACCACCCCATCAGGGCCTGCGCATCGTGCAGGCCTATGCCGATGGCCGAGCGGTGTCGGTGATTGATCTGGCCCTGGATCGTCGCACGGGCGATGTGGATCGCGGTGCCACCACCGGGCGCAACCTTCCGGTGGCCAATGGGATCGAGGCCACCGATACCGTGCGAGCCGCGCATCCGCCGGAGCGGGCCTCACCGGCCGTGCAGGCGCAGGTTCAGGCGCTGGTCGAGCAGGCGCGGCCCCTGACCCAGCGCGTTGTGGGCCAGCTCGGCGAATCATTGACTCGCATGCCATCGCCGGGAGGAGACAGTGCCCTGGGTCGGTGGGTGGCTGATGCGCAGCTGGCGGCCACCGCGGCGCCCGAACAGGGCGGTGCCCGCATCGCCCTCATGAATCCCGGCGGATTGCGCACGGATCTTCGCTGCCAGGCTGGCGCTGTGCCCTGCCCGTTGCGGATGGCCGACGCCTTTGCGGCCCAGCCGTTTGGTAATTCGCTGGTGGTCATGACCCTGACGGGCGAGCAGCTGATGCAGGTGCTCGAGCAGCAGTTCACCGGACCCAATGCAGCCCGGCCCCGGTTGCTGCAGCCCTCAGCTGGCTTTGGCTGGGCCTGGCGCGCGCAGGCCCGCGAGGGACGTCATGTGACACAGGCCTGGCTCAACGGGGCTCCGATCAACCCGCGTGCCTCGTATCGGGTGGTCGTCAATGACTTTCTGGCCTCGGGCGGCGATGGCTTCACGGGCCTCACCGCCGGAACGGATCGCATTGGTGGGCCCCTGGATCTGGATGCCCTGATCGAGGCCCTGGGTCGTCAGCCGCAGGTTCTTGCACCCCAACCGGCCCGTTTGCAGCGGCTGCCGGATTGATCCGCCGCACGCTTTGTTGAGGCGATCAGGATTCATCACGAGTGCACATGGCGAGTGCGAATGGCGAGTGGGAAGGGCGAGTGGGAAGGGCGAGTGCGAATGGGTGAATGGCCATTGGGTGCGGCCGGTTTGCGCTCGAAATTGGCCGAAGGGCCGCGTCTTCAATGTGGATCCTCGATCAGAACGTCATAGGGGCCGCTCGGGCCCCACTTGAAGGTCAGAATCAATGCCGGATCGCCTGTTCACCCGCGCAGATCCTGCGTGATGGCCGCTGCCAGCGCGCGGATCGCCTGCTCGAGTTCCTTGCGGCGGCGCGCGCTCAGACCGGCTTTGATGACGCTGACTGCAACGGCATGACCCGCAGCGGGCCGGGCGGCGCTGTGCGGATCGTGCGCATTCACCGCCGCCCCCAGGCACAACATGCCCTGGGCAGCCTCTTCGTCGTCTACAGCGTATCCAGTCTCACGCACCGTGCGCAGTTGCCGCAGCAAGGCGGCCATGCTGGCCACGCTGTGTCGGGTGACACGCTCAAACGGATGGCCTGTCAGCCGCTCGCGGATCTGTGGGTCGGTCAGACTGGCCAGCATGGCCTTGCCCGATGATGCAATCGCGGCAGGCAGTCGCCCGCCGACCCGAAAGTTGATCTCCAGCGAGCGCTGGCCGGGGCGACAGTCGAGATAGACCACCTCGTGACCGTCGAGTGCAGCCAGCATCACGGTTTCGCGTTCGAGGGCCGCAAGGGCATGGGCCTGACGCTGAAACGATGCGACCACTTCGGCTTGTGCATTCCAGGCGCCGGCCCATTGCACAGGGCGCGCGCCCGGCCGAAAACAGGCATGGTCATCGCGTCGAGCCAGATCCAGATGAACGAGAGTGGCCAGCAGGCCATGCAGGCTGCTGCGAGGCAGGGCGAGTGCGCGCGCCAGATCGGCCAGCGACAGGGGCTGGCCAGCAGCAGACAGGGCGTCCAGAACCCGCACGGCGCGTTCGACGGCAGGAACCAATCGGGGGGCGGATGCCACCATGGGTTGTTTGCGTGTGGCAGGCATGGCGGTCTGGGCGAGAGCAGCGCGAGGCATGGCTACGAATTTGCCCCCGCGCATGGCAGAATCAGTGCATCATCGTCTCACAGGTTGAACAGGCATTCAACCTATTGAACAAACGCTTTTCATCTGAACGAACGTTTCTCATTTTTGCGCCAATCAATCACGACAGGATTCATCCATGAGCGCTACCTCCTCGTCTTCCCTTCAGGCTTCTGCCTGGCTCACCGGCGACACCCTGGGTCACTGGATCAACGGTGCTGCGCAGGCACCTGCGGCCGGGGCGCGTACCGCTCCGGTCTACAACCCCGCAACGGGTCAGGCGGCACGATCGGTCGCGCTGGCTGAAGCGGCCACGGTGGACGCTGCTGTGGCGGCCGCGCAGGCGGCATTTGCCGGCTGGGCTGCAACGCCCGCCCTTCGCCGTGCCCGCGTCATGTTCCGTTTCAAGGAATTGCTCGATCAACATGCGTCTGATCTGGCCGCCATCATTACCGCCGAGCATGGCAAGGTGCTGTCTGATGCCCTGGGTGAGGTCACCCGAGGCATGGAGGTGGTCGAATTTGCCTGTGGCATTCCCAGTCTGCTCAAGGGTGAGTACACCGAGCAGGTGGGTGGTGGCATCGACGCCTGGTCGGTGCGTCAGTCGCTCGGTGTGGTCGCTGGCATCACGCCTTTCAATTTTCCGGCCATGGTGCCCATGTGGATGTTCCCGGTGGCCATCGCCTGCGGCAACACCTTCATCCTCAAGCCCTCCGAGCGCGACCCCACCGCAGGGCTGTATATCGCGCGCCTGCTCAAAGAAGCTGGTCTGCCTGATGGGGTGTTCAATGTGGTCAATGGTGACAAGGCGGCCGTCGACGCGCTGCTGGCTCACCCGGCTGTGCAGGCCGTGAGTTTTGTGGGCTCCACGCCGATTGCCCGGTACATCCATGAGACCGCCAGCCGTCATGGCAAGCGGGTTCAGGCCCTGGGCGGCGCCAAGAATCATCTGGTTGTGATGCCCGATGCCGATATGGACCAGGCTGTAGATGCACTCATTGGCGCCGCCTACGGCTCGGCGGGTGAGCGTTGCATGGCCGTGTCGGTTGCGGTTGCGGTCGGGCAAGCCACGGCCGATACCCTGGTGGCTCGACTGGCCGAACGTGTCCGTCAGGTCAAGGTGGCCGATGGCACCGATCCCTCAGCCGAGATGGGCCCGCTGGTCACTCGGGCTCATCTCGACAAGGTGCGGGGCTATGTCGACGCAGGCGTCGCAGAGGGAGCCAAGCTGGTGGTCGATGGCCGCGGTCTTCAGGTGCCTGGCCGTGAACAGGGGTTCTTCCTGGGTGGGTGCTTGTTTGATCACGTGAAACCTTCGATGTCGATCTACCGCGAGGAAATCTTCGGACCGGTGCTCAGCGTGGTCCGGGCAGACGACTTCGAGCAGGCCCTCAACCTGATCAACGCCCATGAATTTGGCAACGGGGTGTGCATCTTCACCCGCGACGGTGATGCTGCCCGCGAATTCGCAAGCCGCGTGCAGGTCGGCATGGTGGGCATCAACGTGCCGATTCCCGTGCCCATGGCCTTTCATTCTTTTGGGGGCTGGAAGAACTCGCTCTTTGGCGATCACCACATGCACGGGCCCGAAGGCGTGCGGTTCTATACCCGCTACAAGGCGGTCACCCAGCGGTGGCCGACGGGCATCCGGGCCGGTGCCGAGTTCGTCATGCCGACCATGAAATAGGACATGTCGACTCACCCATCAGGCCGACAGAGCTCGGGGCATCGACGGCCGAAGGCCCCGGCCCCGGATGAGGTGCTCAGGTGAAGCGGGCTTTGACATGAGTCCAGCTTCCGCGTGGCTGGTTCTTTTGATTGCAGGTCTCTTCGAGGTGGTCTGGGCGGTTGCGCTCAAATACAGCGAGGGGTTTTCCCGCGTCTGGCCTTCGGTCATTGTGGTGGCCGGTGCTGCAGTCAGTTTCTGGTTGTTGGCGCTTGCGATGCGCGTGCTGCCTGCGGGGTCGGCTTATGCGGTATGGGTCGGCATCGGTGCGGCAGGCACGGCGATCTTTGGCATGATCCTGCTGGGCGAGCCTGCGACCGTGGCCCGGTTGTTTTGCCTGGGTCTGATCCTCGCGGGCGTGCTGGGCTTGAAGTGGCTGGGCTCCTGACGCTCCATCTCACGGAAGACATCCAATGAGCGATACCTCATATACGCAGCTGCCCGAGATGGGCATTTTTGATGTGGTGATCGTGGGTGCCGGCACGGCGGGTTGCCTGCTGGCCAATCGGCTGTCTGCCGATCCGAGCCGCAAGGTTCTGCTCATTGAGGCGGGTGGTGCAGATGACTGGATGTGGATCCACATTCCGGTGGGTTATCTGTACTGTATCGACAATCCCCGTACCGACTGGCGATATCGCACCACCGAGGAACCTGGCCTGAACGGGCGCTCGCTGGGCTATCCCCGGGGTCGAACCCTGGGCGGCTGCTCGTCCATCAACGGCATGATCTACATGCGTGGACAGCGCCAGGACTACGATCGCTGGGTGCAGGCGGGCAATCCAGGATGGTCGTGGGATGAGGTTCTGCCTTATTTCTTGCGGCACGAGGATTATCACGGTCGCGATGATGGCTCGGTCGACACGCTGCATGGCCATGGCGGCGAGTGGCGGGTTGAGCGTCCGAGGATTGCCTGGGATGTCCTGGATGCATGGCGCGAGGCCGCTGCGCAGGCGGGCATCCCGAAGTCGGATGACTTCAATCGCGGCGACAACTTTGGCTGCGGCTACTTTGAGGTCAACCAGCGCAAGGGCGTTCGGTGGAATGCCTCCAAGGCTTTTCTGCGCCCCGTGCAGAATCGCCCCAACCTCACCGTCTGGACGACCACCCAGGTCCGACGTATCTGCTTTCAGGGCGGACAGACGATGGGGGTCGAGGTCGTTCGTGGGGCAGGGCGTGCTGAGCAACCCGGGCGAATCCCCTTGAACGGACAGGCCGGTTTTGTGCGGGCAAGGGCCGAGGTCATTCTGGCCTCTGGTGCCATTGGCTCACCCCATCTGCTCCAGCTCTCGGGGGTCGGCCCCGCTGACTGGCTACGAGAGATCGGCGTGCCGGTGGTGCATGACAGCCCGGGCATTGGCAACAACCTGCAAGACCATCTGCAGCTGCGCATGGCTTTCAAAGTGCAGGGTGTGGAGACGCTCAATCGGCAGGCCAACAGCCTGATCGGCAAGGCACGCATGGGCTTGCAGTACGCACTTTGGAGAAGGGGGCCGCTCACCATGTCGCCCAGCCAGCTGGGCGCCTTTGGGTACAGCAGCAGCGAGGCCACTTCAGCCGATGTGGAATATCACGTGCAGCCCTTGTCGCTGGATCGGTTTGGCGAGCCCTTGCATCGCTTTCCGGCAATCACAGCCTCGGTGTGCCAGTTGCGGCCAGCCTCCCGCGGGACGGTCAAGGCACTGAGCGCCGACCCGTCAGAGGCGCCCGAGATCCGGCCCAATTATTTGAGTGACTCTTCCGACCGGGCCGTTGCGGCGAATGCGATTCGGCTCACCCGTCGCATCATGACCATGCCGGCCATGGCTGCTTTCAGTCCGGAGGAGTTCAAGCCCGGTGCGCAGGCCCAGACCGAGGATGAATTGATTCGAGCGGCCGGCGAGATTGGAACGACGATCTTCCATCCTGTCGGAACGGCACGTATGGGGCCCGATGATGATCGGATGGCGGGCGTGGACCATCGTATGCGGGTGCGCGGCGTTCGAGGGCTTCGGGTGATTGACGCGTCCGTCATGCCTTTCATCACCTCGGGCAACACCAATTCCCCGACGCTCATGCTGGCGGAGCGGGGGGCCGAAATGGTGATCGAGGATTTGAAGGCCTAGTGTTTCACGTGAAACAAAAAGGGGCGTGATTCGGTTCTGCCTCGGCGCCGATCGCGCATAAGCGGGCAGCCCGGGCCTGCTACAAAAACCGCGCGCGTGCGCAGCACCGAAATTGCAACAGCGGCGTGTGTCTGAGTCATGGGCTGCGTGGACTTCCAGCAGAGGCGCGAGTGCGCCCATCGCGCAGCAGGTGCTTCGGCGCCGCAGCCGAGTCGTCGTTTGTTGCGCCGTGGCCTGGCTGAGCTTGACTCGTGAATCGGCGTGCGGGATCGGCATGCAAAATCCGCTTGCGGGGCCTGCCTGTGGGTAAGCCAGCCTGAACAGATAAACCTTCCGCCCCTCTGACGGGCATCACCACCGTGCGGCACTGAGCCGCCATCGGCCGGTCTGATCGACCTGATCGCGGCCTCTCTGCCGGATGAGTGGGTCGCATCACTGTTCCACGTGAAACCTGCGCATTTCTCCCCCGGTCCGGGCGGCCTTGGATGCCTGGGGTGTGTTGTTTCACGTGGAACCGAGAGCCTTCCGGGTGGCTGACTTCGCGAATGGCGTGCCTCGGCCGTTCGATCTAGCGACAATCGCGAACGGCCCGCCTATAATCCGCGTCCGGTCTTAAGG
>JBKCEY010000493.1:0-1764 GCA_046304115.1 Burkholderiales bacterium
ATCGCGGCGGTAGTTGAGAATTTCAACCTCCCGGGTCGCGCGGCTGGCAATCGCCTCACGAATGGCGTCAACCGCCTCTGGACTTGTGCCAGCGCCCTGCAGGAAGCGGCAATTGCGTCCGATCACCTCGTCGGCCCGGTAGCCGGTCTGATGGGTGAAGGCCTCATTGACGTACATCAGGGGCATGTCGGGCAGGTAGGGATTGCTGATCGCGATGCCAAAGGGAGCCTTTTCGATGACGGTCGACTTTGTACGAAGATCGGCAATGATCTCCTGCAGCGTCTGAGCATTGGATTGCAGCTCGGTGCGGGATTGCTCCAGCGCGTCATTGGCGACCCGCAGAGAGGCGCCCCGGCGCTGGTAGTCGCGCAGCGACCACAGACCAGATCCCACGAAGAAGATCAGATACAGGCCCAGCTCGATGCTGTCCTGAGCCTGTCCGCCAACCCTCAGGCCAACCGACACATCCTGAATGCCGCGCACATCGCCGGTTTTCCAGGTGCGCACAGGCGAATCAGGATGCGTGTTGTGGCAGGCCACACAGGGCTCTTCCATGACCACAGGAATCGCAAGTCGCAAACGAGAGCCACCGGTAGCCTCTGATTCAAGACGCCAGAACTCGGGCTCACCCCCTCTGCGGAAGGCGCGCAGTGCGTCGGACTGAAATCCGTCGAGCCGAGGCCGGTCGCGATTGAGAAACGGGGCATCCGAGACAAATGAAAACAGAAAGGTCGAATCGGTCAGGCGTTCCCGGATCGCTTCGCCCAGTTCGATCGAGAGTGTTGCAGGAATGGGCACGCCCCCCTGCAGGTTGTGATACCGCTCGGTGAGAATCGCCAGGCCATTGGCCCGCTGAATCCGCCCGCTGACATTGTTGGCGTAATAGGAGCGCACGATCGAGATCACCGAGCTGAAGGCGCGGGCTTCCCGCAGGGCTTCACTCTGGGCGTGCGCAGTGATCGTGTGATACACCACGAAGGGCAGCCCGATGATGGCCGCAGCGAACAGCAGCAGCGGCAGGCTGATGCCGAGGGCTTTCAGGCGGGCAGTGGGCGGCGTGTTCATTGTGTCAATGCTAACGCCTTGGCTGCGGGGCTGCCTCGGCCGCTACCCAGTCGGCCTGAAGCGGTCGCATCCAGCCCGGTGCTTCGGTCGGGCTGCAATCGAACCAGGACTGCAGCTCTTGCGGGGCCAGCAGGATCACCGAACGCTTTTCGTCTTCAGGACGATGAAAACGGCGCATCAGCGAATGTTCATCGGCATTGCGGGTGAGCAGGGTAAACGACAGCACTGATCGCCCATCGGGTGCACGCCAGCGATCCCACAGACCTGCCATCAGCAAGGGTGCCTCGCGCGCCGAGATTTGCCAGCGTACCGCGCGGCCGGATTCATAACTGGGTTCATAAAAGGCATCGGCCGGGACAGCACACCATTGTCTGCGGGCCCAGGCCTGCCTGAAGCTCGGTTTTTCGGCGACGGTCTCGCTGCGCGCGTTGTAGCAGTGACGAAAATTCAGACCGTCCTTCGACCAGTGCGGAATCAGTCCGAAAACCGCGAGGTTGCAATGCAGGGTGGCACTCGGGTCGGCCCGCAGGATGGGTGCTACATGACCCGGAAAGGCCAGCGCCACGTAATCGTCTCGCTCGGGTACGACCCCAAACCGTGCAGCGATGGATGCCGCGCGTGCGGGGGTGTACTGGGCACACATGTCTCCGACCGACGCTGCGTGATCGAACAGGGCTCAGCCGGATGCAGCGTTCAGCG
>JBKCEY010000494.1:0-2061 GCA_046304115.1 Burkholderiales bacterium
GAGCGAGCGGGTTGGGCCTTGCGCCTCATCAAGGGAGCTTTTTCGAGGCTTGTCGAACCAGGTCAGTCAAGGGCCAGGGCAAACCCCTTGACAAAGGGATCGCAGGCGGACTGCAGTCGGCCGTCGTCCTGGCGCACCACGATGTTGGGACGGGCAAGCTCGTAGCCAAAGCCCTCGTGCTGTTCATCCACCCAGCGCAGCCGATCCCCGACCGGGGCGAGCCCCTCGGCCTGGTCTTGCAGGCGCTCGGACAGCAGCAGTTGCGCGCCGCTTGCATCCTGGCGGGGTGCGTGCACCGCGGCCTCGGCATCGTGGCCGCGTTCGACCAGGTTGATCGCGATCTGGGCGATGGCGCTGATGATGCGTCTGCCGCCCGGCGCGCCCAGGGCCGCACGAGCCTCACCTTGCCGGGTGAGCAGCATGGGCGCCATGTTGGCCAGGGGCCGTTTGCCCGGGGCAATGCTGTTGGCGGCGCCCGGTACCGCATTGAACCAACCCATGGCCGCATCGATCAGAAAACCGGTACGCGGGCAGACCAGCCGGCTGCCATAGTGGTTGGCCGCCGTGTGTGTGATGGCCACCGCCATGCCCTCGCCGTCGATGACCGAGACATGGGTCGTGCCGGCAGTCGGTTCGGTTCCACCCTGAGGTTGCCAGCGCACAGCCCGTTCGGGGGTACGTTCAAGGGCCCAGGGGTCATGCAGGGCCTGCCCGGCAAAGTGATCCCAGGGCGCCTGGGGCAGCTTGAGCCAGGAGGCGATCCGCTCGCCGGCCCGAATGCGCTGGGCGATCTCGCGGGCATAGGCCTCGCTTGCGAGAGCCTCCTCCGGTACCGGCACATGCTGCGGATCCCCCAGAAAATGGTAACGGTCTGCAAAGGCATGCCAGGTTGCTTCAGCCAGCAGTCGGGTGCGCTCCGGACTGTCCTGCGCGGGAGCGCCGTCCGGATAGAGTGCCTGCCACAGTTGCAGCATCTGGATCTGCGTGAGTGCGCCGCAGGGCGCATTGGGCATCCAGACGTCGGTGTCCCTGAAACGCAGATGGCGCGCTGGCGCAATGTGGCTGGCGTACTGCGCCAGATCCTGCTCGGTGAGGATCCCGCCCTGCTCGACATGGGTGGCGAGCAGCCCCTTGGCGAGCTCGCCACGATAGAAGGCGTCAGCGCCCTGCGCTGCGATCATTTCAAGGGATCGACCGAGTTCGGGCTGACGAATGCGTTCTCGCACGCCCAGCGACGCAGCGCCCAGGAAGGCAGGAACGGGCGGCAGAGTGTTTCTAAGAAAGACCCGTGTGCTCGATTCGAAGCGGCGCAGGGCATCGAGATTGGCCAGGGTATCGAGTGTGAAGTAGTTGTCGACCTCAAAGCCGTCATGGGCAGCGCGAATCGCGGGCTGCAGGACCTTGGACAGAGGCAGGCGACCGAAGGCAGCCAGGGCGTCAGTCAGCCCCCGGATCGTGCCGGGTACGCCGCTCGCCCGGGCGCCCAGCATGTTGGCGTCATCGACCACCACCGATACACCCAGCCCACGATCGATGGATCGGGAGGTATCGATCCTGAACATGTCTGCACGGGCTGCGCGAGGCGCACATGAACCAAAATCGACCGCGGTCGGGCGCGCATCACCGGGGCGGTGCATGAGCAAAAAGCCCGATCCGGCTAAACAGGTTTCCATGGGCTCGATCACCCCACCCACGAGGGCTGCTGCGATCGCCGCATCGATCGCATTGCCGCCCGCCTGCATCATCTCGAGAGCGGCTTCGCTGCTCGCTGCACGGGCACAGGCCACCGCGACCGTACGCCCGCTTGCTGCGGATTTGTGGATGGATTGCCGAGATCTGGACACGGATGGGGTGGCTCGCGCGCGAGTAGTATCGGACGTCATGTGTGTTGCTCCTCAATCGAGCCGAACGCCCGAGGCACGGATCACCGGAACCCACTGGGCCTTGAAGGCCTCCACCGTGGCGCGCGTGCGGGCCGCGTCGGCCGAGACGGGCTCGGCCTTCATCTGCACGAATTTTTCGCGCACCTCGGGCTGCTGCATGATGGATGCGATTTCGCGC
>JBKCEY010000495.1:0-29951 GCA_046304115.1 Burkholderiales bacterium
ATTTCCCGCCAGCGGGCGGGGCATCGGCCTACGCTCGATTTCGTGGCCCAGGGCAATACCGGGCGCAGTGCAGCCGCGCAAAACGCCGTCAATCAGATCGGCGTTCGCAACCAGTTCGGTCAGGTGGGTCTGCAGTTCGCCCTGCCACTCTATGCGGGTGGTGCGGTCGATGCGCGGGTTCGCGAAGCCATTGCCTTGCAGGCCAAATCCGAGAGCGATCTCGACAACGCCCGCCGAACCGCCGAGCAGTCGGCTCGCCAGACCTTTCTGGGCGTGCGCAGCGGAATCGAACAGATCCGGGCCCTGACCGAAGCCGAGCGCTCAAGTCAGCTGGCCCTGGAGTCCAATCAGCTGGGCTATCAGGTGGGCGTGCGGATCAACATCGACGTGCTCAATGCCGCGCAACAGCTCTTCACGACTCAGCGTGATCTGGCCAAGGCCCGCTACGACGTCCTCCTCAATGGCCTGAGGCTGCGAAACACCGCAGGCGTCCTGGACGACAACGAGATCGGCCAGGTCAGCGCGCTGCTTGAACCCGCACGGCAGTCCGCAATCGGCGCCACCACCACGGGATCGACCTTTCCGGTCACCCCGGCGAATCAGCCCGCGGCCGGTGGTGTGCGCGGCGGACGCTCATCCACCCCCGGCGCACCCCGCTGAACCCGGGGCAACCCCGCCCCAGGCAACGGCTGACCGAGGCGCTGCGTCAGCGGGCTCATCGCGCTCAGGGAGCGCGCCAGAGCGCCCCGATGGTGGGCAGCGAAGGCAAGCGCAGCCTGGCGCATCCCTGCGCGGGTCGAAGCATCGGCCATCAAGGCGACCGCCGCCGAGGCGGCTGAGTCCTGGGATACCGAATGCGCAGCGCCTGCGTCGAGTGCACCCTGGGCTGCTTCGGCAAAATTCCAGGTGTTGGGCCCCAGGAGCACTGGACACCCCACCGCACAGGGTTCGATCAGGTTCTGCGAACCATAGGGGCCCAGCGACCCCCCCATGATCACGACATCGGCCAGCGCGTACCAGGCGTCCATCTCGCCCATCGAGTCGCCGAGCAGCACATCGACGACACTGAAATCGGCATGCACCTCATCCAGAGCCAGCCGCCGCGAGAGAACACGCCCGTCTTGCTGAATCAGCCGGGCCACTTCATCAAATCGTTGGGGATGCCGCGGCACGATCACCAGCAGCAGGTCGGTCTGACGCGGCCAGTGCGCCAGCAGCAGCGCCTCTTCACCCTCCCGGCTGCTGGCAAACAGCACCACCCGGCGCCCGATCTGTTCGCGCCAGCGCTGCCCTTGTGCCATCCGCTCAGGATCGGGCGCATTGTCGAATTTGAGATTGCCTGTGATGGCATCCGCACTGCGGCCCAGGATGGCCATGCGCCGTGCATCGTCCTGTGTCTGAGCCAGTACGAGGCTCAGGCTTTGCGCGGCTGGCGTGATGAGCGCCTTGAAACGCAGGCCCTTGCGCAGAGAACGTTGCGACAGACGCGCATTGATGAGTGCGACCGGCACCCCGGTCTGTCGGGCAGCCTTCATCAGGTTGGGCCAGAGTTCGGTTTCCATAAGGACGCCGAAGGCGGGTTTCCAGTGCGACAGAAACCTTCGCTGCGCGCCCGGCAGGTCCCAGGGCAACCAGGCCTGATGCAGGCGATGACCCAGCACGGGGGCGTAGAGGGCTCGGGCGGTCTCACGCCCGGTGGGCGTCATGGCCGTGATCAGGACATGGACGGCCGGGTGGGCTTTAGCCAGTGCCTGAATCAGAGGCAAGGCGGCCCGGCTTTCGCCCACCGATACTGCATGAATCCAGATCAAGTGCCGGTCTGTCGGTCGGGCCGGCGGGGCCCAGCCCAGGCGCTCGCGAACATGATGAAGATACTCAGGCTGACGGCGCGCACGCCACACCAGATAGGCAAGCGCCAGAGGCAGCCCGAACCACCAGCCGAGGCTGTAGAGCATCAGGCTCAGAAAGGCACCTTCACGTCCGGGGCAACAGCCCCGATTGCTGCACGAAAAGCCGCCTGAATGCGGGCCAGAGCCTGAGGATTATCAGCCTCGAACCGGGTGACCACCACGGGCGTGGTGTTCGAGGCCCGAGCAAGGCCGAACCCGTCGGCATATTCAACCCGCACGCCGTCGATGGTGATCACCTGCTCGGCACCCTCAAAACGCGCTTCGCGCTGCAGCCGATCGATCAGGCGGAAGTTTTCGCCTTCGGCCATGTGCACATGCAATTCGGGCGTGGCCTCGGCATCGGGCAGGGCTTCGAGTACCGCACCCGGATCGGCGCTGCGCGACAGGATCTCGAGCAGACGCGCGGCGGTATACAGGCCATCGTCAAAGCCGAACCAGCGATCGTTGAAGAACACATGGCCGCTCATCTCACCGGCCAGCGCAGCGCCAGTCTCTTTCAGTCGCGCCTTGATCAGCGAATGACCGGTACGCCACATCTGGGGGTCGCCCCCATGACGACGGATCCAGGGCGCGAGATTGCGCGTGCATTTGACGTCGTAGATGATGGTCGAACCGGGTCGGGCGGCCAGCACATCGGCGGCATACAGCATCAGCTGACGATCGGGCCAGATGATCGCGCCCGATCGGGTGACCACGCCCAGGCGATCACCGTCGCCATCAAAGGCCAGCCCGATCTCGCAGTCGGTCTCGCGCAGGCAGCGCATCAGGTCCTGCAGATTTTCGGGATGCGCGGGGTCGGGATGATGATTCGGAAAGTGCCCGTCGACCTCGGTAAACAGACCGGTCACCTCGCAACCCAGGCGACGCAGCAACTCGGGCGCGAGGCTGCCCGCCACGCCATTGCCGCAATCGACAGCCACCTTCATGGGTCGGGCGAGCTTCACATCGCCCAGGATGCGATCGAGATACTCGGCAGTGACGTCGCGCGACTGCACAGGCGCCACGCCTGCGGCGTCGGGATCGGGCAGCAGACCCGCTTCGAACCCAGGCTCCACAATGCTGCGGTACAGCCCCTGGATCTCTTCGCCATACAGGGTTCGGCCGCCCAGCATCATCTTCAGGCCGTTGTACTCGGGGGGGTTGTGACTGCCCGTCACGGCCACGCCTGAGCCGGTTCCGGTCAGGACCGTGGCGTAGTAGACCACCGGGGTGGGCACCATGCCGATATCGATCACACCGGTTCCGGCGCTTCGGATACCGGCGCTGAGCGCCGCCACCAGCCGGGGCCCAGACAGACGCCCGTCGCGGCCCACAACGATTGCCGAAATGCCCGCTTCGCGCGCCCGCAAGCCGAGCACGGCCCCGATCTGACGCGTGGCCTGATCGGTGAGCGTGACCTTGTCGGCCGGGCCATCGACGATGCCGCGGATGTCATAGGCCTTGAAGATCGAAGAAGAAAGCGGCATGGAGGAGGCCTTTCGAAAAAATGGCAACGATGTCTGCAGGTGAGGATTTCTGCCACACTGCCCTCGATTCTAACTTTCAACCCCTTGCGCTCATGACTCTGGTCATTGGTGACCTTCAGGGCTGCAACGGCCGTCTTGGGGCCTTGCTCCATCGGGCCGACCCGCACCACGAGCAGTCACTCTGGTTCTGCGGTGATCTGGTCAACCGCGGGCCGCATTCCCTGCAGGCCCTGCAGCGCGTGCAGGCCCTGGGCGATCGTGCTGTAGCCGTGTTGGGCAATCACGACCTGCATCTGCTGGCCACGTCGGTCGGTGCGCGCAAGCTGCATCGACACGACACGCTCACCCCCATTCTCGAGCATGCCGAGCGCGACGCCCTGCTCACCTGGCTGCGGCATCGGCCGATGGCGCATTTCGCTCAAGGCCATCTGATGGTGCATGCCGGCGTTCTGCCGCAATGGGATGTCCAGGACTGCCTGGCCCTGGCCGAAGAGGTGCAGGCTGTGCTGCGGGGTCCGCACTGGGGCGACTTTCTGGGCGTGATGTATGGCAACCAGCCCGATCGCTGGGACCCCTCACTGAGCGGTGACGACCGGTTGCGCCTCATCGTGAATGCCTTCACCCGGTTGCGCTTCATCGCACCCGACGGGGCCATGGACTTCACGCTCAAGGAGTCCGCGCAGAGCGCGCCAGCCGGCTATCTGCCCTGGTTCGAGGTGGCGGGCCGGCGCACCGCGCAGACCCCGATCATCTTCGGGCATTGGTCCACGCTGGGCCTGATCCTGCGCCCTCATCTGCTCGCCCTCGATACCGGCTGCGTATGGGGTGGATCACTCAGTGCCGTACGTCTCGAGGACCGAGAAGTGTTTCAGGTCAGGTGCCCGCGCGAACGCGATCCCGCTCATTTTTGATGGGTCGGCCTGAAGATTGATGGGTCGGCCTCAAGACCCAGAGTCAACAAGCCTGGCTCAGGAACAACTCGCCAGGGCCTGACCCAGATCCTCTTGCAGATCGGCAAGGTCCTCGATGCCCACCGACAGCCGGATGAGGCCTTCGGCAATGCCCATCTCGGCCCGACGCTGGGCGCCCATCTCGTAGAAGATGGTGTGCGCCACCGGAATGGCCAGGGTACGGTTGTCGGACAGGTGGCTCGAGAGGATCACGAGTTTGAGCGCATCCAGAAACGCGAAGCAGTCGATCTCCGCGCGCAATTCGAAGGACAGCAGACTGCCGTAGCGTTTGCCAAAGAGTTGCGTGGCTCGCGCATGCTGGGGGTGGCTTGCCAGGCCGGGGTAATGCACCCGATCGATCTGGGGCTGCTGCTCGAGCCACTGCGCAAGCGCCAGTGCGTTGGCACAGGTGCGCTCGATGCGCAGTGAAAGGGTCTCTGCTCCGGCCGCGATGCGATGGGCATCTTCGGCACGCAGGGTGGCCCCCAGATCACGCAGGCCTTTCTTGCGGATCTGCTGCAGACCCCAGGCCTTGGGATCGAGGTTGCGGTAGGACTCGGCAATATTGGGATACCGGGTCCAGTTGTAGAGTCCGGTGTCCGTGACTGATCCGCCCAGGGCGTTGCCATGGCCGCCGATGGCCTTGGTGAGTGCGTGCACCACCAGACTGGCCTGCACATCACGCCCGCGAATCAACTCGGGGGTGGTGAGGGTACCGTCCATCACGAAGAGCACGCCGCGCTCATCACACAAGGCACCAATGCCCACCAGATCAGCCACCTGGGTCCGGGGATTGGCAATGGTCTCGGCAAACACCATGCGGGTCTCGGGACGCAAGGCGCCTGCGACCGCATTCAGATCGGTGACATCGACAAACGAAATGTCCACACCGATACCGACCAGGGTATGAAAGAGCGAACTGGTATTGCCAAACAGAAACTGACTGCTCACCACATGATCGCCCCGGCGCAGCAGCGCAATCATGGTCGAGGAGATGGCCGACATGCCGGTAGTGAAGACCACCGAACCACGGCCCTGCTCCATCATGGTGATCTTGGCCTCGAGCGAGGCACCCGTCGGGTTGCCCTGGCGCGAGTAGACATAGCCCGACTGGCGCCCCTGGAACACGGCGGCCAGTGTTTTTGCGTCGGGATAGGCATAGGTGGCGGCCACATGCAGCGGCTTGTGCACGGCGTCGTGTTCGGAGCCGCCGAGTCGGTCGGCATGGAGAATGCGTGTGGTCAGGCCAGTCATGTCATGAGTCGGGTTCGTGAACCCCGGTAAGCCGCAGCGCATTCGCGCTGCAAGGGACTGCAATGGTACAGAAGCCGGTGTCTGCGCTTGCTGGAACGACCGCTACGACTGCTGCGACTGCCACTGGCGGGCCGTATCGTCAAAAGCCAGGCCCAGATGCGCACCCAGCCTCTGGCGCACCTGCTGGGCAGCCGCCTGACGGGTCAGACCCTCGGCCTCGAGTGCCGGCAGCACATGGGCCTCGACATCGAGCCGTGGATGGCCTGTGATGCGCCAGATCGAGGCCACGAGCGTCGTATCGCCCACATACAGCACCGCATGGCTGCGCTCACCATCCGGGTCGATGTAACGCAGGCCCACCGGAATCATGGGCACGCCAGCATTGAGTGCAGCCTGAATCAGGTTGCCATGAAAGACCAGCAGGCGATCACCCTCGCTCGTTGTGCCCTCCGGGAAAACCGCCGCGCGATACCCCTGAGCCAATCGGGCGCCCAGCGCCTGAATCACGCCGTGCACGGCATGCCGGCGACCCCGCTCGACAAATACCGTGCCCGCGCGCGACACCAGGGTGCCCACCAGCGGCCAGCGGGCGATCTCGGACTTGGCGACAAAAGAAGCGGGCGCGATTGAATCGATCACGAAGATGTCGAGCCAGGAGATGTGGTTGGGCAGCAGCAGTCGCCCCTGCCCCTCACCCTGCAGGCCACGAAGGGCCGACAGAGGCTCGGCACCGGGCGCGACCCGCTCATGCACCCGCACGCCGCAGGCCCACAGCAAGGCCCTTGACCAGACCGCGATCAGCGCCTCACGGCGGGCGACACGAATCCACGGGAACACGCCCAGCACCGTGGCCAGGCCGAGCAGCAACAGCGCCAGCACGACCGGCAATCGCCATAACCGCCGCAAGGCGCTCATGATGCATTCACGAAGGATCGATTTGCGAAGGGCTCGCGATTCATTCATGCACCACGCGGCCGCCCACCAGGGTGTACCGCACACGGCCCAGCACCTCGCGCTGAATGAACGGCGTGTGATGACCCTGGCTGCGCAGGCTGGCCGGACTCACCACCCAGGCCTGCTTTGGATCGAACACGCACAGATCGGCAGGCTCGCCTGCAGCCAGCCGGCCGCCTTCGCAGCCCGCGATGCGGGCGGCATCGATCGTCAGGCGCGAGAGCGCCTTGACCAGAGGAACCCCCTGACGCTCGGCCCAGGACAGGGTCAGCGGCAACAGAAGCTCCAGGCCCGTGACGCCCGGCTCCGCCTCGCCAAAGGGCAGCAGCTTGGCATCATCATCGACCGGCGTGTGATCGGAACACACGGCATCGATGGTGCCGTCGGCCAGTGCCGCACACAGCGCCTCGCGGTCACGCTGCGAACGAAACGGCGGTACCACCCGGCAGTTGGAATCAAAGTAGCCGATATCGATATCGGTCAGATGCAGATGATGCACAGCCACATCGGCGGTCACCGGCAGACCTTCCCGGCGTGCCTCGCGCAGCAGTTCAACCCCTCGTGCCGACGAGATGCGGCACAGATGAACCCGACAGCCGTTGGTTCGCACCAGCTCGAACAGCGTATGCAGGGCCACGGTCTCAGCCGTGACCGGCACACCGGACAGGCCCAGGCGACCTGACACAGGCCCGCTGTGGACCACGCCACCCCGCGACAGATGCGGATCCTGCGGCTGTATCCAGACCGTGTAGCCGAAACTGCGGGCGTACTGCATGGCCCTGGCAAGAACCTGCGTGTCTGCGACGGCTTCATTGGCCTGGGAGAATCCCACGCAACCCGCCTCAGCCAACTCGGCCATCTCGGTCAGCACCTCGCCGTGCAATCCGATGGTGAGCGCTCCCAGCGGATACAGGTGGGCCTGATCGAGGCTGCGGGCGCGATGCTTGAGCATTTCGACCAGACCCGGCTCATCGAGTACCGGATCGGTATCGGGCGGGCACAGCAGGCTGGTCACGCCACCGGCAAGCGCCGCCTGCATCTCGGACTCCAGCGTCGCCTTGTACTCAAAGCCCGGTTCGCGCAGCCGGGCTGACAGATCGATCAGACCCGGGCAGGCGATCAGGCCTGCAGCCTCCAGGCGCCGCTCGGCAGCGAAACCCCGGGGCGCCTCACCGATCGCCAGAATGCGGCCCTGCGCCAGATGAAGGTCGTCAACCCGATCGAGCCCGCTCGCCGGATCGATGATGCGTGCGCCTGCAATCGTGATGTTCATCGTGTCCCCGCCAGGATGCTCATGACGGCCATGCGAACCGCAATGCCAAAGGTGACCTGCGACAGAATGACCGACTGGCGGCCATCGGCCACGGCCGACTCAATCTCCACACCCCGGTTCATCGGACCCGGATGCATCACGATCGCGTCGGGTGCAGCCAGTGCGAGCTTGTCTTCGGTCAGCCCGTAGTGCTTGAAGTACTCCTGCGCAGAAGGCAGCAGCGCACCGCGCATGCGCTCGTTCTGAAGGCGCAGCATGATGATCACATCCACACCGCGCAGGCCCTCGCGCATGTCGGTGTAGGTCTGTACACCCATTTCCTTCAGACCCGGCGGCAGGAGTGTCAGCGGACCGATCGCCCGCACTTCGGGCACACCGAGCGTGGTGAGTGCCTGGATGTCACTGCGAGCCACCCGCGAATGCAGGATGTCGCCCACCACTGCAACCCGCAGGCCGGTGAGGTCCTTCTTGTAATGGCGGATGGTGTACATGTCGAGCAGGCCCTGCGTGGGATGGGCATGACGCCCGTCACCTGCGTTGATCACGTGCAGGCCCGGCCCCACATGCTGGGCGATCATGAACGGGGCGCCGCTTTGCGCGTGGCGCACCACGAACATGTCGGCATTCATGGCGGCCAGGTTGTCGATGGTGTCGAGCAAAGACTCGCCCTTGGAGGTCGACGAGGTCCGGACATCCAGGTTCACCACATCGGCCGACAACCGGGTGGCCGCGATCTCGAAGGTGGTTCGGGTACGGGTGCTGTTCTCGAAGAACAGGTTGAACACCGACTTGCCGCGCAGCAGAGGCACCTTCTTGACTGCGCGGTCGCTCACCTCCAGAAACGAGGCGGCGGTATCGAGAATATGGGTGATGACATCACGCGGCAGACCATCAATGGTCAGCAGGTGGCGCAACTCGCCATGCTCATTGAGCTGGGGATGCCTCATCTCAGGCGCCCTCCACGGTAAAGACAAAACGATCTGCGTCTCGGCCGAGCACCAGGCTGAGGGCGGGATCGAGTGCGAGGCGACAGCCCGCGGCTTCGGCATGCACGGGCAACTCGCGTCCGCCGCGGTCCACCAGCACCGCCAGGTCCACGCGTCGGGGCCTCCCATAATCAAAGAGCTCATTGAGGGCCGCGCGAATGGTGCGTCCGGTGTAGAGCACATCGTCGATCAGCAGGATGTCTGCGCCCTCGACCTTGAAATCGATGCGGGTGGTGCCCCGCTGGCCACCCGCCTGCAGGCCCCGGCTTGAAAAATCATCCCGATGAAACGCGCTCGAGAGAAAACCGATGGGCGCCTCAGGGCACAAGGCCTGGTGCAGTCGTTCGGCCACCCAGGCACCTCCCGAATGAATGCCCACCAGCACGGGCGCCTTTAGACCCGGAGCGAAGCGCGGCGCCAGCGTCTGGCGCAAGGCCTCATAGGCGGACTCGGCATCGGGCACATGGGAGCCGACCGAACCGATGGTTTTTTGGGGGGCATTCGAAGAGGAGGACATCAGGGCCTTGGAACGGAATCGGGGGCGAGGCAGTGCACAGGACAAGTCGGACGGATCAGGGTCGGGACGGGACACGGGCGGCGGGAAGCTCGGCAAGCCATTGGGTATGAGCATCGAGAGCCTGCTGCAGGATCACCGCCGCGGCGACCGCGTCATCACCCCGGGGCTCGCCCGCACGCTGACGCGGGCCGCTGGCGATGATAGCCTGCGCCTCCCGACTGGAAAATCGCTCGTCGACCGCCAGCACCGGCAGGCCAAAGCGCCCGCGTAACTGGTTGGCAAAGCGCTCCGCCCGCGCGGTTGTGGGGGTGGGCGAGCCATCATCATTGAGCGGGCGGCCCACCACCAGGCCATCGGGCTGCCACTGTGCGATCAGTGCAGCCAATTGGGCAAAGCGCTGATCCGTGACCACGGTGTCGATGACGGTCAGGGCGCGGGCCCGATTCGTGAGGCTGTTGCCCAATGCCACCCCGATGCAGCGCACCCCGAAATCCAGACCCATCAAGGTCCGGGCGGGCTCAGGCATGCCCAGCCGCAGACGACAGGAATGCGGGATTGACACCCAGCAGACCGAAAGCCCGGTGCAGTCGTTGGTCGACCGGCGCGTCGAAGATCAGCTCGGGATCAGCCTCGACTGTGAGCCAGGCATTACGGGCGATTTCGTCTTCAAGCTGCCCAGGGCCCCAGCCGGCATAGCCCAGTGAGACCAGCAGTCGATCCGGCCCCTGCCCGCGCGCGACCGCCTCGAGCACGTCGCGCGAGGTCGTCAGTCCGACCTGCGGGCTCACCGTGACCGTTGAACTCCAGTTGCCCACGGGCTGGTGAAGGACAAAGCCCCGGTCGGTCTGAACCGGCCCACCGAAAAAGACAGGGCTGCTGGAGAGCGGGGCGATTTCGAGACGCAGATCGATCCGCTCGAAGAGCTGACTGAGGTCGAGCTCCATCGGCCGGTTGATGACCACGCCCAGCGCCCCCTTGGGGCTGTGCTCGGCGATGAAGACCACGGCCCCGCCGAACTGGCCGTCCTGCAGACCCGGCATGGCCAGCAGAAAGTGGTTGGTGAGGTTGGTGGAAAGACCGTCAGCGTTCATCGGATGAATTCTAAGGGCCTGGCACCAGGGGGCACAATCGGCCGCCCTTGTTTTGCCTGACTCCACTCAAGAACCTCCGATGACCTCCAGCACGACCCCGCTCCCCGCTTGCGAGCCGTCAGCGGCCCCCCATCTGGTGTGGCTGCGCCGCGACCTGCGTCTGCAGGATCAGGCTGCGCTTGCGGCAGCCCTGCGCGCGAGCCGCAGCGTATACGTGGCTTTCGTGCTGGATACCGACATTCTGCAGGCCCTGCCCTCGCGCACCGACCGGCGGGTGGATTTCATCCTGCACTGCCTGTCGGAGCTCGATTCGGCGCTTCGAGAGGCTGGCGCAGCGCTGATCGTGATGCATGGGTCCGGTCCCGACTGCATTGCTGACCTGGTGAGCAGCCTGGGAATCAAGGTCGTGCATGCCGCCCGGGATTACGAGCCGCAGGCCGTCGCCCGGGATGCCGAGGTCGCCCGCCGGCTCGCACTGCAGGGGGCTGCGTTGCAGTTGCACAAGGATCAGGTGGTTTTCGAGACCGACGAAGTGCTGAGCGCGAGCGGCAAGCCCTACTCGGTCTTCACGCCCTATCGCAACGCGTGGATGAAACGGCTGCAGGCCGAGCCACAGGCCCTCGTTGAGCACGAGGTGAGCGATGCCCTGATGCGTGAGCGGCTGGTGGCTGAGCCGATGGCCAGAGCGCAACTGACCGCCGTACACCCCAGGGGATTACTGCCGGGCGTACCCGATCCCCAGGCCATCGGCTTTGAGGCCACCGGGCTCGAAGCCCTCGGCATCCAGGCCGGCGCCGCTGGCGCCAGGGCCCTGGTCGAGGATTTTCTGGGCAGGATTGGGCGGTATCAGGAGGCGCGGGACGAACCGGCGCGACGCGGACCCTCCTACCTGTCGGTTCATCTGCGCTTTGGCACGATCGCGGTGCGAGCCCTGGCCCGCGAAGCGCTGGCGGTCATGCAGCAGCACCCCACCGATGCAGCAGGTGCTCAGACCTGGCTCAATGAGCTGATCTGGCGCGAGTTCTACTTCCAGATCCTGCACCATCATCCGCACTCGGCCCGGCAATCCTTCAAGCCGGAGTTCGATGCGATCGTCTGGGAGCAGGGCCCTCAGGCCGAGCGACTGTGGCAGGCCTTCGTCACGGGCAAGACCGGCTACCCCCTGGTCGATGCAGCCATCCGGCAGATCCTGCACAGCGGCTACATGCACAACCGTCTGCGCATGGTGGTCGCATCGTTTCTGTGCAAGGACCTGGGCCTCGACTGGCGCCTGGGCGAGCGCTGGTTTGCCGAACACCTGATCGACTTCGATCTGTCGGCCAATGTGGGCGGCTGGCAGTGGGCCGCCTCGAGCGGATGCGATGCTCAGCCCTGGTTCCGGATCTTCAACCCGGTCACACAATCGCGGCGCTTCGATGCGCAGGGACGGTTCATCCGTCGCTATCTCCCCGAGCTTGCACGCTTTTCAGACCAGCAGATTCATGAGCCCTGGCTCGCCAGTGGCGCCCAACAGGCTGCAGCGGGCTGCATCATCGGTCGCGACTACCCGAAACCCGTCGTGGATCATGCGCAGGCCCGCACCAGAACGCTGGCCCGCTACGAGGTCGTCAAGCGGCCGATCAGTTCGAGCAGCTCGGCCTCATCATAGGGCTTGCCCAGAAAGGCCTGCACGCCCAGCCCTGCCGCGTGTTCGCGGTGCTTGTCTGCGGTGCGTGAAGAAATCATCACCACCGGAATGCCCGCCAGGCGGGGCTGCTCGCGCATGCGGCTCAGAAGTTCGAAGCCATCCATGCGGGGCATCTCGATGTCGAGCAAAAGGATGTCGGGCACGGTCTCTTCAAGCACTTGCAGCGCATCAAGCCCGTCACGCGCCAGCATCACGGTGTAGCCCTCGCGCTGCAGCAACCGCTGCGTCACCTTGCGCACCGTCACCGAGTCGTCAACCACCATCACGGTGGGGGCCAGAACCATGCGCGCAGGCTGCACGATGGCCTGCGCCTGCTGACCCTGACTGCTGCGATGTACCGCCTGCTCGATTTGTACCGGATCGATGATGAGAACGATATCGCCCTGCCCGAGCACGGTCGCTCCAACCACGCCTGGCATGCGTGACAACTGTGCGCCCACATCCTTGACGACAACATCCTGCGCCGGACTGGCCTCATCGACATGCACCGCAAGCTGTTGACTTCCGGAGCGCAGCAAAAGCACGGGCGGATGGCGCTGACCCTGCGGATCGAAGGGCAGCTCCAGCAGACGACCCAGATAGACCAGCGGAACGCCCAGACCCGAATCGAGCTTCAGGCTCCGGACTGCATGGGCCTCATTGAGCAGCGCTGGATCGGGTTGCAGAACCTGCTCGATCAGCCCAGAGCCGATTGCAAAGCGCTGATCACCCACACGAACCAGCACCACCTGTGACATGGCCATGGATGCAGGCAGATACATCGAAAACCGCGCGCCCTGTCCGGGGACGGAACCGACCTCGATACGACCACCCATGGCAGAGACCTCGGCGCGAACGACATCGAGTCCGACCCCGCGTCCGGCAATCGCAGAAACCTGATCCGCAGTCGTGAAGCCGGGCAGGAAAATCAGCTGAGCGAGCTCGGCCTCGCCCAGGGTGGCCTCGGCCTCGATCAGCCCTCGCTCGATGGCACGTCTGCGGATCCGATGCAGATCCAGGCCTCGCCCGTCATCGGTCAGTTCGATCACCACCGTGCGAGCCTCGGCCCGTACGTCCAGACGGACGAGGCCCTGGGAGGGTTTGCCCAGCGAGTCCCGGTCCGCGGTCGACTCGATTCCATGCGCGACCGCATTACGCAGCAGATGCTCGAGCGGACCCATGACCCGCTCGAGTACCGAGCGATCGAGCTCTGCCTGCCCGCCTTCGATGAGCAGTCGGGCCTCGATACCGGTATCTCGCACCGCCTGCCTGACCACCCGATGCAAACGCTCACCGATGCTGGCAAAGCGCACCATGCGGATGGTCATCAGATCCTGCTGAAGATCCCGGGTCAGATGAGCCTGCAGGTGAAGGTCGCGAGAGGCCTGTTCCAGTCCGCGCAGGGCGTTCTGATGAACCGTGGCGACGTCGTCAACCGACTCGGCCATCAGGCGGGTGAGCTCCTGGAATCGGGTGTAGCGGTCAAACTCGAGCGGATCGAATTCCGGGCTTGCCGACTGCAGGTCGCGTCGGGTGCTCATCCGGGTATCGGCCGCCAGCTGGATTTCACGCAACTGGGTGCGCAGGCGAGCCACATTGTCAGACAGATCGGCCAGCGACGCGTGAACACCCGAGAGCTCGCCATCGAGTCGGGTACGGGCAATCGCAACCTCGCCCGCCTCATTGACCAGGCGGTCGAGCAGATCGGCACGCACCCGCACCAGGGGCGAGACCGCTGCAGGCTGAGCAGCAGCAGTCGCGGGAGCAGCAGTCGCGGGAGCAGCAGAAGCAGTCTCTGCGCTTACCGCTGTTGCCGCTGTTGCCGGCGGCTCGCCAGGGCCCGCCGGTACGGTCGATGGCATCACCTCGCCGGGCGTCATCAGCGCAGCGATCTGGTCTGTTGCGGCATCCTGTCGATCGATCAGATTCTCGATCAGGAGGGCTGTCGATGAGGCTTCCCGGGGCTGGGAGGAATCACCCGAACCGAGCCAGGATTCAATCAGCGACTCCATGTCGTGAATGGCCTGACCCAGAGTCATCGCGCCGGCCATCCGGGCACTGCCCTTGAGGGTATGCATCAGGCGCATGAGCGAGGCAGCCCACTGCGTCTGACCCAGCTCGATCTGCCACTGATGCAGCGCATGATCAACCTGCGGCATCAAGGCCTGCGCCTCTTCCAGGAAAATCGGCAGCAGATCGGTGTCAATTTCGTCTGCGAGGATCGCGTCTGCACTGATCGCGTCTGCACTGATCCCATGCGCGACCGCTCGGCCTGCATCGAGATCGTCTGTCTTTAAGTTTTCTGTCGAGACGACGTCTTGCGCGAAATCACCGGCAGGAGAATCACCTTTTGGGGCCTCAAGCGCGATGGTCTGTCCTGCCTGCTCGAGGTTGTGCCATCGCTGCACCAGTTCGCGGGAGCGCAGCAACAGGAGCGGGTCCTGATCGGGGTCGCGGCCAGCGGCAAACTGATGCAACGCCCCCTGCAGGCGATCAAGCACAAAGCGCAGTGCGGTCGCATCAGCAGGGTCCCAGGGATCGAGGCAGCGCGCCTGTGCCTCGAAGCAATGCTCCAGATCCCGTGCGGCCTGCCCCACACCGTCGAGTCCGACCAGGCGGGCACTGCCTGCGAGGGAATGTGCTGCCCGAATCGAAGCGGCTGGCACGGGCTCCGTGGGCTGCTCCTGCATGGACTGAAAGGCTGTCTCAAGGCTGGCCAAGAGAGGGTCAGCTTCGTCGAGAAAGAGTCGATACAGCGATGCACTCAGCGCCCGCTGGCCGATCCGGACTTCGTCGTCCGACTGCGATTGAGGATGCAGCCGCTGCGCCTGGCTGATCCACGGCGATGCATCGATCGATGCGGCGGCATCCTGTCCCAGGTGCTCAACCCATTGCAGGCCCTGCTCAGCAAAGGCCTGCAGCCCATCACACAGCATCGGCGGCACCGGACGTGCAACCGTCACCCAATCATTGAGTACCTGCTCGTAAGCCCACGCGACCTCGCCCAGCTCACTGAGCCCCACCATGCGACTCGAGCCCTTGAGCGTATGAACGGCCCGCCGCGCATCGGCCAGCGCCTGTGAATCCTCCGGCGTCTGGCGAAGCCTGATGATCTGTTGCTGCAATGCCTGCAGCACCTCGGTCGCCTCGGTCAGAAAGACACTCAGCAGTTCGATATCCACCGTGGGGGCCGACAGCTCAATGGTCGCTTCGTCGGGATCCAGAGCGGGGCGGGCGCGATCCGGTGTCTTGAGCACCGCCGTGAAGCGGCCCTCATCGGTATGGAACTCAAAGCCCGAATCGATCTGATCGGGCTGGCGCAACGACTCGACAAAAAACCCGAGTGCACCCAGCTGTGCCGCGACCAGGTCGCATTCGCTGCGCCCGGGCTCTGCAGCCTCGGCCATGAATGAGCGGATACGCCGCGCGATCGACTGCGCGCCGTCGGCGGCATCGCGATGGCCCAGAAGTCGCATTGCTCCTGCTGCCTGCATCATGAGCGATTGCGCGCGCTCGAGCCCCTCTCGCGCCGCTGGCTCCTGAAAGAAGGCTTCAAGAGCCTGTTCACAGGTTCTCAGATTGACCAGAAGCTCATCCACCAAGGCCGACCGGGTGGCCTGCTCCTGGACACGATGACCCAGCTCACGCAGCCAGACCGGCAAAGCGCCCAGGCGTGCGGCGCCTTCGGGCAGAGACTCGATCCGGGTCTTCATCTGGGACGCCCGATCGTCGAGCTGAGAGACATCCGCACCATCGGGCCGCAAGGCGAGTTCGATGAAGAGCAGGCAGGCCGCCACTTCGATCGCAACCGCCTCGGTCGGAGACTCATCGAGTTCGTTCAACCGGCGACGCAGGCCCAGCAGGGATGCGGGCAGTAACTGAAGGCCCGGGAAAGGCAATCGCGCGAGCGTGGCATCCAGACGCTGCAGCGCGGCACCGAACCCGCCCAGCTCATGGAGCCCACCGGCTGCTACCGTCTCCCAGCAGGACTTGGCCTGGCTCACCGCTTGCAAGGCCTGATCCCGCACGCGCGGATCCACCAGTCCAAATCGAGGCGTCTCGAATCCGGAGGGGACTCGGCCATCGAGCAGGTTTTCTGCGCGTACGGCGTCGGCCAGAGGCGAGCCTGGTCGACTGGTCGCGATCAGGAACAGCAATTCACGCTGCAGACGATCCCAGTCCTGGGCCGCGTCACTCATGCGCTGTGGTGATGCAGCTGTGCTGCCCTGCCCGGTTGATGGGGCCGGGGTCAGCTCACGCGCGAGTCTGAGGCGGCTACGCAGCGCCTGCGCGACGCGCGTCACCAGGCGCTTGGCGGGCAGATCCGCGGCCAGGCTCTGGGTTCTCAGCGCATCCATCAAGGCCGTTGCGAGCCACCAGGTGTCGCGCTCCGCAGTCGTGGCAGGAACGCGGGCCATGCGCTGCAGGGCAGCCATCATGGCTTTGAGGGCAGCCTCATCCCCGGCGTTGCGCAAGAATCCGAGCAGTCCGCGTTCAAATGCCCCCTGCACCGCACTGGCATGGCTCGCAGACAAAGGCTGAAGCACCAGGTCGCCCGGGGCGCCCCGGATCAACCGGGCCTCAAAGAGATCGCTGGGCTCGATCCGATCGGCACCTCGCAAGTGCAGCAAGTCACGGTACTGGGCGAAGAGTCCGACAGCCGAGACCGGCGTACCGCGCGCAGCCACCTCAAGCCACTCCAACACCCCGGCCACTGCCCGCTCAATAACGGACAGACCTGCGGGATCGAGCGTGTGCTCGTTGCGATCGATCGCTGCAGCGATACGCTCGATCTGCTGCAGCACCCGAGCAACCTCATCGAGTTGTACGAAGCGCAAGGCGCCGATCGCCTGATGGAACCAGTTGACGGCCGCGCGCGCGGGCGATGGATCACTGGGCGACTCGGGAGCAACACTGGCAGCCAGCGCCGCCAGCGCCTGCTCGAGAGAGGTCCGGATCTCGCTCAGACACCAGGCCAGAGCCGTCAGATCGACGCCATGCTGGGGCGCTACGGGCAGACGGTCAGCAGACAAGCTCATGAGGCGCTCACCCGGAATCGGGATACCGACTCCTGAAGTTCACGGGCCAGCGTGGTGAGTTTGAGTACCGAAGCGGCAGTGCTTTGCGAGCCCTCGCGCGCATGGTCGGTGTATTGCAGGATCTTGCCGATGCTGCGGGCAACCTCATTGGCCGTGGCCGCCTCGCTGCCGGTGACATCGGCCATCCTCGCAATGAGACTGGACAGCTCGCGTGAGACCTCGCCAATCTGCTCGAGCGCATGTCCGGCATCATCCGACAGGGCGCTACCTGCCACGACGCCCTGCGTGCTGCGTTCCATCGCCGCCACGGCATCCTGCGTGTCGATCTGGATGCCCCGGATCAGGGTCGTGATCTGGCGGGTCGCCCGCGCGCTGCGCTCGGCCAGTCGTTGCACCTCCTCCGCCACGGTACTGAAGCCTCGCCCCGCCTCTCCGGCTGATGCCGCCTGAATCGCTGCGTTCAGGGCAAGGACGTTGGTCTGCTCGGTCAGATCCGAAATCAGCGCCACAATCTCGCCGATCTCCTGGGAGGACTCACCCAGACGCTTGATGCGCTTGGAGGTTTCCTGAATGTGCTCGCGGATGTCGTCCATGCCTGCCATCGACTTGATGACCGCCTCGCGACCATGGGCCGCCGCCTCGAGGGCAGCGCGTGCGACATCGGCGGACTCGGAGGCCTGCGACGAAACCTCGCGAATGCGGGTCGCCATGCCCAGTACCGCCTGACCCGTCTGCCGGATCTCGCCCGCCTGCCGCTCGGTCACAGCCTGCAGCCGTGCCGACAGGGTCTGCGCCTGGCGCGATGCGTCATTGACCAGACCCGAGGTTGCGTTGATGCGCGACACCAGGCTTCGCAACTCCTCGATGGTGTAGTTGACCGAGTCCGCAATCGCCCCGGTGATTTCTTCGCTCACGGTGGCCTGAACGGTCAGGTCACCGTCGGCAACCTCCTGCAGTTCATTCATCAGACGAAGAATGGCTGCCTGGTTCTGTTCGTTCGTTCGCTTGGCCTGCTGCTCGAGCAACTCGGCCTGTCGCTGCTGGGCTTCAGCCTCCTGCGCCCGACGACCCAGATCCTGGATCACGGCCAGCCCCAGTCCGATGCCAGACAGCACGGCAATCAACAGCAGCATGCCGGCAATCACGCGCTGCGGCACCAGCCCGGTCTGCAGGGCCAAGAGGCGGGCCTGCAGATTGAGCAACTCGGTTCTCAGGGCCTCGTTGTCGGCCATGACGGCTGCATGGGCAACGGCAGCGCCTTGCAGACCAGGCAAGCCTTCAATCAGCCGCGCCAGTGGCGGACTGAGTCGACCAAAGGAGGTCTTCATCTGCTGCAGTCGCGAACGCGCTTCCACATCGCGGGGCAACAGGCTGCGGCGTGCATCGACCGCGTTCATCAGGGCATCGAGCGCAGCGCCATACGCTGCTGCATCACTGCGCAAGGCCATCGCTCTTTCTGCGATCGCAACACCGGGCTGGGCCAGCTGCAACACCTCACGCGCCATTCGCTCCGAGGTGGCAAACAGTCTTGCGGCCGCCAGCGCCTCATTGCCCTGCGCACCGGCAAAGAGCAATTGGGCCACCTGCTCGGAACGATCGGCCAGTGCGGGCAATTCGGCCGACAGCAATTCGAGGGCACCCGCCACACCACTCAGGACGCCTTTCTGACCGAGCAAGGCAAGCGCCGCGCGCTCGCTTCGCTGCCAGACATCCTCGGTCTCTTTGAGACGATCCAGAAGGTCAGAGGGAATTGCGCCGATCGAATGCCCATCCAGAGTCCCTCCCTGACGCAGGAACTTGAGCGCCGCCGAGATGGCCTCACGGCTCTCGGCAAACTGCGCCAAGGCCACGGGCTGCCCCCGAGAGGCAGCGGGTGCATTGCGGGCCAATCGCTGCGAGTGCATGAGTGCATCGCCCACCAGCCGAGTATGCACACTCAGGGATACGCTGCGCTGCGCGTCAATCCAGACCACGGCCCAGGCGCCCAGAAGCGCGACCACAAGCAGGGGGAAAAGCCAGGACAACTGACGGCGCATCGGCCAATGACCGATGAAGGGGACTCTCAGCCGACGCAGGTTCATGGCTGCACCTGCACGACTGGCTCTTGCTGCATCCGGCCTGTTGGCTCGAGCTCCGAGTGCGACTGTCCGGTTGATTCAGCCTGGGTCCAACCGGCAGGTGACAGGCGGCTTGCCATCAGAAACGCAGGCTCATGCACGAGCGCCTGGAAATCAATCGTGATCCATTCCTGTGCGGCCTCGGAGGGTTGATGCAGTCCGAAAACCTCGTCCACCAGGATCGCAGCATTGAAGCGCAATGAAGGAGCCAGAGCCAGAACCCGAGCGGATTTGCCAGGAATGCTCTGACCCCAGCCCTGGTAGCGGGCCAGATCGATCAGGCTCATCAGCTGGCCGCGCAGGCTGAACACACCGATCAGCCAGGGGCGCGCCAGCGGAACCTGGACGACCCGCTCCGGCATGTTCAGCAACTCACCCGCCAGGGCCAGTTCAATCAGGCAATGGCGGTCTGCGATCCTCACCTCCAGATGGGAGCGCGCGAGGGGGGAGAGTGCGGTGGAGGAGAGTGCGGTTGAGGAGAGTGGCGTGGGCGCATGCGACGGGGCCGCGCCACTGGACGCCGAATCTTCGGCTGCAAGCCTCGGAGCGTCTGCAGTCATGGCAACAGCTCCGCAATACGGGCCAATAACGTCTGGCTGTCGACCGGCTTGGTGACGTAGGCCTTCGCGCCTTGACGCAGACCCCAGATACGGTCGGTTTCGGCGTCCTTGGTCGTACAAAGGATCACCGGAATATCCCGTGTCTCGGGATCCCGCGCGAGCGCGCGAGTCACCTGAAAGCCATTGGCACCAGGCATCACCACATCCATGATGATCAGCGCCGGGCGCTGCATGCGGATTCGGGCAATGGCCTGCAGACCATCTTCAGCGCTACGGACCTCAAAGCCCTGTCGCTTGAGCAGATCGACCAGATGATGTCGTTCGGTTGCCGAGTCATCGACCACCAGAATCACGCCGGATCGCGGGCGCACCGCGCCTGCACCCACGCCCGGGTTGCCCTCAGCAGGAGCCGGGTTCAGTCCTGAGGACATCGGACAATCGTTCCAGGATCAGACATCCGCGGTGCGCTGCGCATAGCGGGCCACCGTGCGCAGCAGACTGTCCTTGGAGAACGGTTTGCTGAGGTAGTCCTCACAACCGACCAGCCGCCCACGGGCCCGGTCGAACAGACCATCCTTGCTCGAGAGCATGACCACGGGCGTGTCATGCAGCGTCGGACTTTTCTTGATCAGCGCACAGGCCTGATAGCCGTCCAGCCGGGGCATCAGCACATCACAGAAGATGAGATCAGGCTCATGATCGGCGGCCTTGGCCAGGGCATCGAAGCCATCCTCAGCCAGGATCACCGTGCAGCCTGCCTGACGCAGAAAGATTTCGGCGCTGCGCCGGATGGTGTTGCTGTCGTCGATGACCATGACCTTCAGTCCGGCGATCGAGGGAATGTCGCTCATGCCTGCCCCTTTGCCCTGCGGCAATGTGCCGTCTCTCGACGGCCCGGTTACCCGGCGGACAGAGTCATGAGCGCAGTGGCCGACTCCGGGTCAAACCATCAGGGCTGGGCTGCCGAACGCCAACCGTTCGACCACCCAGCGCTCAGAGTTCGACCATCTCGAAATCTTCCTTGCGCGCACCGCATTCCGGACAGGTCCAGTTCATCGGCACGTCTTCCCAGCGGGTTCCTGCCGGGATGTCTTCGTCCGGAACACCGACGGATTCGTCGTAGATCCAGCCGCAGATCAGGCACATGAAGGTTCGAAAGTTGGTTTGCTCACTCATGCTGTGTCCGCACAGTGCAATTAAAGGTCAGGGCCGCGCATGTTACCTTCCCCGGCCGATCGGGACCCGTGATAGCCCGACGGGCGGACACATGCAGCACCCGCTCAACCCAGAAAATGCCCGCAAAGCCTCCAGCCCAACGAGGTTTCAGCAAACCCTGCCATGACCCAACCGCTCCCGACCCAGGCCATGCCCCGTGCCGATCGTGGCCCGGTGGGGCTTTATGCCATCACGCCCGATATTGCCGAACCTGCCGTCCTGTTGCCCCGGATCGAGCAGGCGCTGGCCGGCGGCATTGACGCCTTGCAGTTTCGGGTCAAGCGTGACCCTCACACGGATCCATTCCGATCGGCAGCTGCCCTGCGAGATCTGGCTGCGAAGATCAAGCAACTGTGCGATGCCAGGGGCATCCCGCTGATCATCAATGACGATGTCGAGCTCGCCTGCGAGATCGAGGCGCGCGGGGTTCATGTAGGCCGCGATGACGGTGACCCAAAGACCATCCGTGAGCGGCTGGGTCCAGCCCGATGGCTCGGTGTGTCCTGTTACAACGATCTGGATCGCGCCCTGGCCCTGCAACCCTGGGCTGACCATGTCGGATTCGGAAGCCTCTTTGCGTCTTCAACCAAACCGGCTGCAGTCCGTGCGCCGCTGTCGTTGTTCGCTCAGGCCCGCGAAGCGGGTCTGCATGCAGTGGGCATCGGCGGCATCGATCGCACCAACGCCGCCTCGGTCATCGCTGCGGGAGCACATGCGGTGGCCATCATCAATGACCTGTTTGGCGACCCGGATCCGGCTCAAGCCGCACGCGCCTTACGGCGCGAGATCGGATGATGAGTGTCTGGATGATCAGTACCTGGATGATCGATACCACTGCCCCGTGATCCACGGTCTGATGATCCAATGACCTCCGATTGACTTGGACTCACCAGGGCTGAATCGCGAGAATTTCCAGCACTCGGCCACTGGGCAGGGCGACCAGCACGGCACCGTCCCGGGCGGGCCCACGCAGCGGGAGAACCCGCAGATCACTCTCAGGCAATCCACTGGCCGCAACCGCCGCATCGATACGGGCTCGGTGTGTCGGGTTGAGCTGACGAATTCGGTCGAGCGAAATGCCACGCAGTGCAGCCGTGGGGGCTTCTCGCGTCAGCGGGATATAAAGCTCAGGATGATGCTGAAGATCTCGCCCCCCCGAGACCGACTCAAACAGGATGGTGTTGCGTTGCTCCGCGGAGTCTGGGGACCTGACAGCCAGCCACTGTGGAAGCAAGGAAGGGGAGCGAACTGCCGGGTTGGCCTGCGCCTGAGCCTTCGCAGCATGTGAAAGCTCAGCCGGGGATACCACCTCGAATCGATCCTTGACCAGCAACACATATTGCGGCCGACCCTGTTGAATGACATGGATCCCATAGGCCAGGGCAACGATCTGGATCACTGCAATGATGGCCAGATCCATGGGCAGGCTTTTCTTGCGGCGGTCAAAGACCAGGAAAGTGCAGACCGGACCCAGAACCAGGTCGACTGCAAGCAAGACCAGCATCATGGCGAAAACGCCGTGCAGGCTCGCCAGAGCGCCGGGATACCAGAGCCACAACACACACGCCGAAACAACCGCGCCGGCTACGGCCGATAGTCCGAAATGCACGCCGGCCGCTCGCAAACGAGGGCGCCAGGCCTCGTTGGACACCAGATGCACCACCCCGAGCGTCAGTGCATCCGAATCCGAGCGACGTCGCACGGGCGCAGCAAGCTCACTGGGGCTTGTACCCTGGCGCGTTGTCGGATCGCTGGTCGAGGATCCCGTTGCAGTTCTGATCATGTCGATGATTGAAGCACTGCTGCAACCGACAAAGGTACGTGCGCCGACAGCCGAACGTGGGTGGGCGACGTTCGGCCGGGCGCCAGTCTCAACGACACTCGGGTGGTGCGAAACGCGCGGGTAAAGTGCCCACCGAGCCGCCCTTGACGCTGCCGGCCGCATTGCAGTTCCAGACCAGCGCATTCGCCGGAATCACACCCTGGACCAGGGCTTGCCCGCCATCGCGAGGGGCCAGAACCAGCGTTCCATTTCCGGCGGAGGCACTCATGGTGACGGTGAGTTCACCGGCAGCATTCGCGCTCAGAGCATCGACATGACGGGTCGGCGCAAAGGCCGCTGTGCCGCCAACCCCTGGCGTGCCCGCATTGAGTGCAACGCCATTGGCCGAATTCTCTGCGATCGTGTTCTTGTAGCCCGAGGTCAGTACGAGCGCCTCGGTCACCTTGGCCCGCACGCTGTAGTCCTGATAGGAGGGCAAGGCCACTGCCGAAAGGATGCCGATGATGGCCACCACGATCATGAGTTCAATCAGGGTGAAGCCCCGCTGACCAAGGGCTTGCGGGCTCTGCGCAATGCGCGCAAGGTGAGCGCTCATGGCGCGCGCGGGATGCAGGATCACGACTCGCGCGCAGCGCTGGACGCGAAGGGTTGTGTCCACTTTGGGTCTCCATGTCACACAGTACAGACGAAAAAAAAGAGGGTCGCAGTGCGACCCTCTTCGGGGGGTGAGAGATGCGAGGGTTTCAGTCCGTCGCATCGGCCTCGGTCAGCGGCACTCGGCCGGACGGTACTTGGGGAGCAGGGTGCCGCCGTTGCAGGTCCAGGAGATGCGGTCGGTCGGAACCGTGCCCGACACCAGCGCTGCACCACCCGACTGGGGCACAAGGATGATGTCATTGGCGCCCGCGGCAGCGACCTTGGTGGTGTAGGCGATCGTGATCTCACCCGATGCACCCGCCACGGCAACACTCGCCACGGTCGGCGTTGCGCCCGGAGCCGTCCAGCCGGCGTCAAAGGCCACGCCATTCGAAGCATTCTCAGCCACGGCCACTTTGGCAGCACCGGCCAGGGTCAGGCCTTCGGTCACGCGGGCCCGCACGGTGTAGTCCTGGTAGGCGGGTACAGCAACCGCAGCCAAGATGCCGATGATGGCGACAACGATCATCAGTTCGATCAGGGTAAAGCCCTTTTGCACTTTCTTGCTCATGAATGCTCTCCGGTCTAGAGGTCCCCGCGACCACCGCGGGGGATGCCTTGTTCTTTGCGAAAGGCGTGCCAACTCGGCTGTTGCGATCGACGCATTGAATCGGCCATTGGTCCTCCGACGAACGGCAGATGGGGATGGGTCACGGGGCCTCAAGTTTTTAGGGCGGCTGCATCGACCCCCTTCGATCAAAGACCCGAGTGACGCGTTGCGTCAGCAGGGTTTGCGGCAGGTGACGATTTACGTCACCTGATTGACGGCACATCGCGAAGATGGGCACGATCCAGGGTCATTGTTCTGACTGCACTCGGCGCGTCTCGTGTCGGTCAGGCGCTGTTTGGCCTTGCTGCCGCGGACCGCGGCCTGCGCTCAGAACTGCAGCACTTCGCCTCGGCCGAGCATGCGCGGACGAAAGCGTCCGGCCCAGGCCTGCACCTCACGGGCGATCAACACCGCATCCGACGGCTTGAGATGACTCACCCAGATGTCGGGATCACCCCGCAACTGCAGGAGTTGCTCGGCCAGGGCAATCGGATGCAGGTGCTTGGCTGTGATGGCCAGATCCCGCTCCCGGTTCGGAAAAGCGGTCTCGATGATCAGGTGCCTTAAATCGGTCAGGGCATTGACTTCGCGCCAGAAGGCCTCGGTCGGCCAGCTGTCGCCACTGAAGGCCAGCGACCCATCGGGTCCGTGAAGCGCATAGCCGACCGCCGGAACCGTGTGATTGGCTGGAATCGATCGGATGCGCCGGTCGCCAAACTGACGCGATTCGCCCAGCTGCATCGGGCAGAACAGCATCCAGGGCTGATCATGATGAGGAATCTGCGTGAAATCAGGCCAGATCACCCAGTTGAAGACATGCCGCTTCAGGGCTTCGATCGTCTCAGGCAGCGCATGTACCTGAAGCGGTGTCCTACGGCGCGCCCCAATCGAGTCGATCATCAATGGCAACCCGCCAATGTGATCCAGATGCGAGTGGGTCAGAAAGACATGGTCGATCCGTTCAAGCTGCTCGACCGTGAGGTCTTCCAGTCCCGTCCCGGCATCGATCAGGATGTCATCATCAAGCAGCAGGGAGGTCGTGCGGGCGAAAGCGCCCGTGCCGCCAATCCCACCACTGCAGCCGAGTACCTGAAGTCTCATCAGGCCACCCGCTCGCGGGAGTGACGCTGCTCGCCCGGTCCAAGTTGTTCGATCAAATCACGTCGCCCGCTCGACTCAAGCGGATCGCGTGACTCAATCATCCGATTGGCGAGCGGCTCGGGCGCAGCCGGCTGGCTCCAGACCGCGCTTCGCAGGGTGACCGGTTGCCAGACCCGAACGGCTTCATCGCGACCCTGGACCTGCAGCTGTCCGACAAATTCGAGCGCCAGCGCGTTGACCTGGCGACGTGTGGAATCACCAACCGCCACCGGTATTCCCTGATCTTTGGAGATGCCCTCCAGACGGGCTGCAAGGTTTACCGCATCGCCGATCACGGTATAGGAGCGGCGCAACTGCGAGCCCATGTCCCCGACGCGAACCACCCCGGTATTGATGCCGATACCCATCGACAGGGCCGGTAGCCCGCGGCGGGCGAACTCAAGGTTCAGGTCGTCCAGGGCCTCCTGCATCGCAATGGCGGCCGCAACTGCATGATCGGCATGCTGGGCATCTTCCAGAGGTGCGCCCCAGAAGGCCATGACCGCATCACCGATGTACTTGTCCAGTGTCCCCTGGTGCGCATGAACGACTTCGGTCATCACCGTGAGGAAACGGTTGAGCACCTCGCGCAACTGCTGCGGATCCATGCGCTCAGCCATCCGGGTAAAGCCCCGGATGTCGGCAAACAGAATGGTCAACTCCTTATCCTGACTCTGCAAAGGCGCATGGTGCGGGTCGTCAGCCATGCGGGCCACCAGTTGAGGCGCAACGTATTGGCCAAAGAGCCGAATCACCGCACGTCGCGCTCGCCCCTCCAGCAGGTAGCTCGCGACCAGATTGATCAGGGCCAACCCGAAGAGCATGAGGAGGCCCGACCCCAGCGGCAAGACCCAATCCAGGCGAGCGTAGGCCACAGTGTTCCAGCCCGTGAAAATCGAGACGCCCAGCAGCATCAATCCGATGACGCTCGGCACCGCAGCGGCCGACATGGCAACTGCCAGCAAGGTACCCACCACGCCCAGAACCACCGCCGAGACCAGGGATCCGACTTCCGGGGCTGTTCGCAGGTTGCCTTCCAGGGCACCCGCAATCAGACTCGCCTGCAACTCAACCTCGGTGAACCGCTCGCCCGAGGCGCTGGGCAACAAGTCGGTCATGGCGGGCGCGGAGGAGCCGATCAGGACGATACGGTCCTGAAACAGGCGCCGATCGACACGGTCGGCCAGCACGTCCGAAGCAGAGACATGCCTGAACCGTGAGGAATCACGGCCTCCCTCACCCTGAACGGGCACCAGCACCGTACCGTTTTCAGCCATGGGCAGAATCAGTGCATTGCCCGTCCGTCCCACTGCAAGAGCGCGACCATGCCGGCTCTCGGACACCAACCGGATCGGCGCGCCTCCCGCGTTGACCTGCAGGACGGCAACGGCCAGCGATGGATAAATTCCGCCCTTGTATTGGGCCACCAGCGGCATGGAGCGCACTGTGCCGTCTCGATCGGGGGGTGCATTGAAAAAGCCGCTGGCCTGCGCCGAACCCACCAGAGCGGGCGTATTGGCACTGAAACTGCGCCAGGCAGGAAGCCTGAGGTCGCTCTGAGCCCAGGCTGAAGTAGGCCAGGTCGGCTCCGGAAGGCGCCCTGAAGGAACAAGACCAAACTCGTTGGAGAATCGAAAACCAACCACGACGGGCAGGCTTGCAACCGACTGCTGCAACACCTTGACCGTTGCCGTATCGGTCGATGACAGGACCAGATCCAGGCCGAGGGTTCGGGCACCGCCTTCGCGTCCGACCTTTTCGATCAGCGCCGCGATCTTTTCGGGCGCCCAGGGCCAGGGGCCCTGCTCGGCCAGGCTGCGCTCGTCGAGATCAACAATGACCAGCTGACCCGAAGGACGCACGGGTTGGGAACGGACCCGGGCGTCGTAGAGGGCCCGATCAAGCGGACTGAATCCCCCCGGGCCCGACAGGCCCATCTCGGCCATGACCGCGAGCGCCACCAGCGCCAGTCCAAGCGCGAGGCGGCGTGCTCGTTGGGGTAGCAGATCGCGCAAAGGCACCGGCAGACCCATTCAGTCGCAAAAGGCGGTCATGTCCGCACTCTATCGGCCTGCCCGCGCGGAGCGGGCGGGCCTGGCGTGAATGGCGCGGGCAGGCCGCCAGGCGGCCTGCCGGGGGGTGGGTTAGCCGTGTGCTGACGACTGCCCGGCTCTTCGGGCAATGAGGATCTTGGCGACCAGCAGCACGAGGCCCGCTCCGATCACCCCGGCGATCTGCTGCATCAAACGAGCGGTCAGACCCATCGCCTGAGCTTGCAGTTCGACCCAGTCGGCAATGGCGGGATCCGCCAGTGCAATCTCGCCTGCAATGAAACCCAGCAGGGCAGCGCCGGCCCAGACGATGACCGGATAGCGCTCGATGAGTCGCAGCAGGAAGGTGCTACCCCAGACCACGAACGGGATGCTGATCAGCAGACCCAGGACGAGGAGGAAGGTATCGCCTTTGGCCGCTGCAGCCACGGCGATCACGTTGTCAACGCTCATGACGGCATCGGCAATGAGTATGGTGCGAACCGCCGCAAACATCGACCCCTTGGCCTCAATGCTGGACTCGGAAGCCTCTTCTTCGGGCATCAGCAGCCCAACCCCGATGTAGAGCAGCATGGCGCCGCCCACCAGTTTGAGCCAGGGCAGTTGCATGAGCTGGGCGGCCACCAGGGTGAGCATCACCCGCATGGCGATTGCGGCACCCGCGCCGATGATGACGGCGCGCTTTTGCTGCTCGGGGGGAAGGGCTCGGGCGGCCAGTGCAATGACGACGGCGTTGTCGCCAGACAGCAGAATGTCGGCGATGAGGATCTGCCCCAAGGCCACCCAGAACACACTCGACCCGAACTCCACGGCTGCCCTCTCCTGGATTGCGCCTTCAGGCCCGAGCCTGAAGGTCTAGTCACCTCGATCAACCGCGGCGAGTGTCGCTCAGAGCACACCCTTGAGCAAACGGCCCATTTCAGAAGGATTGCGGGTGACCTTGATGCCGCAATCGGCCATGACCGAGAGCTTTTCGTCGGCCGTGCCCTTGCCACCGGAGATGATGGCGCCGGCATGACCCATGCGCTTGCCCGGAGGGGCCGTGACGCCGGCGATGAAGCCAACGACAGGCTTTTTCATGTTGTCCTTGATCCAGAGGGCCGCGGTTTCTTCGTCGGTTCCGCCGATCTCGCCGATCATCACGACCGCATCGGTTTCAGGGTCGTCATTGAACATGCGCATGACATCGATGTGCTTGAGCCCGTTGACCGGGTCGCCACCAATGCCGACCGCCGAGGATTGCCCCAGACCGAGCTCGGTGAGCTGACCGACCGCCTCGTAGGTGAGCGTGCCTGAGCGCGACACCACGCCCACACGACCCTTGCGATGGATGTGACCCGGCATGATCCCGATCTTGATTTCATCGGGGGTGATCACACCCGGGCAGTTGGGCCCGAGCAGAACCGCACGCCGATTCTCGCGACGCATGCGATCCCGGACCTCGACCATGTCTCGAACGGGAATCCCCTCGGTGATGCAGACCACAAGGTCGAGATCGGCCTCCACCGCCTCCCAGATGGCTGCAGCAGCGCCCGCCGGTGGCACGTAAATCACCGAGGCATTGGCACCGGTGGCCTCCTTGGCCTCACGGACGGACGCGTAGATGGGCACGCCCTCGAAGTCTTCGCCCGCTTTCTTGGGATTGACGCCTGCCACGAAGCAGTTGCGCCCATTGGCATATTCACGACACATGCGGGTATGGAACTGCCCCGTCTTGCCCGTAATGCCTTGCGTGATGACCTTGGTGTTCTTGTTGACCAGGATCGACATGATGTGTACTCCGGAGGTTCAGCGCGCAGCGGCTACGACTTTTTCGGCAGCCTCGGCCATTGAATCGGCCGAGATGATGGGCAGGCCCGAATCGGCCAGCAGCTTTTTGCCCAGGTCTTCGTTGGTGCCCTTCATGCGAACCACCAAGGGCACCTTGAGACCGACGGCCCGAGAGGCCGTGATCACGCCTTCGGCAATGGTGTCGCATTTCATGATGCCGCCGAAGATGTTGACCAAAATCGCCTTGAGCTCGGGATTGCGCAGCATGATCTTGAAAGCTTCAGTGACCTTCTCGGCCGTTGCGCCACCGCCGACATCGAGGAAGTTGGCGGGCTCGCCACCAAAGAGCTTGATGGTGTCCATGGTGGCCATGGCCAGCCCAGCGCCATTGACCAGACAACCGATATTGCCCTCGAGCTGGATGTAGGCCAGATCGAACTTGGAGGCTTCGATCTCGGCGGGGTCTTCTTCATCGAGGTCGCGCAGGGCAACAATCTCGGGGTGGCGAAAGAGCGCGTTGGAGTCGAAGTTGAGCTTGGCATCGAGCGCGATGACATCGCCGTTGCCGGTGAGGATCAGCGGGTTGATCTCGGCCAGACTGGCGTCGGTTTCCCAGAAGGCCTTGGCCAGCCCATGAAATACCGTGCGAGCCTGGGCCAGCGAGCCTTCAGGAATGCCGATCGCGCGGGACAGGTCATCGGCCTGGGCATCGGTCAGGCCCGTGGCCGGGTCGATCGACACCTTGTGAATTTTCTCGGGAGTCTTCTCGGCGACCTCTTCGATGTCCATGCCCCCCTCGCTGGAGGCCATGACCGTCACGCGCTGGGTGACGCGATCGATCACCAGACCGACGTAGAGCTCCTTGCGAATATCTGCGCCTTCTTCGATCAGCAGCCTGCGGACCTTCTGGCCAGCCGGGCTGGTCTGGTGCGTGATGAGCTGCATGCCCAGGATGCCGGTCGC
>JBKCEY010000496.1:0-2196 GCA_046304115.1 Burkholderiales bacterium
CTGGAGCACCTTTGGCCAGGTGCTCAAGGAAGGCCTGGGTGAAGACTTTGGCAACCAGGAGCGGCTGGCCAAGCTGCTGCGTTTTGCCTCCACCCGCACGGCGCAGGCTGAGCAGACCGTGTCCTTGGCCGACTATATGGGCCGCATGAAGGAAGGCCAGGACAAGATCTATTACGTGACGGCAGAGTCCGAGACGGCGGCCCGCAACAGCCCGCATCTGGAGGTGTTCCGGCGCAAGGATGTCGAGGTGCTGGTGCTGAGCGACCGGGTTGATGAATGGATGCTGTCGTTTCTGAATGAGTTTGATGGCAAGGCGCGGGTGTCTGTGGCCCGAGGTGGCCTGGATCTCGGCAGCCTGCAGGAGGCCGAAGAAAAAGCCCGGGTTCAAGAGACCGCCAAGGACTTTGCCGATCTGGTGAAGGCCGTGAAGGATGCGCTGGGCGACCGGGTGAAGGAGGTTCGCATGACCGATCGCCTGACCGACTCACCCTGCTGTCTGGTGGCCGACGAAGGCGAGATGAGCGCCACCCTGCAGCGCATGCTGCGTCAGGCGGGTCAGAATGCGCCGGCGCAAAAGCCGATTCTGGAGCTCAACCCCGAGCATGCCCTGATTGCGCGTCTGAAGTCGGTCCCGGCCGATACCCCGAGCTGGGCGAGTCTGCTCATGGATCAGGCGGTGCTCTCGGAGGGCGGTGCGCTTGAAGACCCCGCAGGATTTGTGAAGCGCCTGAACCTGATGCTGCAGGCGGTGGTGCCGGGTGCCTGAGGTCCATGTGTACGAGGCGTACGCGGCGGAGCGGCCAAGCGGTACGAATGGGCGTGGGTCTTCTGTGACGTTCGCGGCATGAAGGAGACCATCACCCTTTCCGAGTCTGACGGCGTGCGCTACCTGCACTTCGGTACGCCCTGGGTGCAGGGCGCCATGCGCATCGCCCGGCCCTTTGATCTTGAGCTCGACTATGTGCGCGACATGATGGCCTGGTTGCTGTTCATGCACGCACCGAAGCAGATCCTGCAACTGGGCCTGGGAGCGGGTGCGCTCACCAAGTGGTGCTGGAAGCATCTGCCCGAGACGCAGGTCACCGTTGTGGAGCGTGAGGCGGCCGTGGTGGCGGCGTGCAGGCAGTACTTCAAGTTGCCGGACAATGACGAGCGATTGACGGTCGTCATGGACGATGCCCGGCGTGCCTTGCGCAATCCGCAGTGGCGTGGGCGCTTTGGCGTGATTCAGATCGATCTCTATGACGCGCAGGCGCAGGGGCCCGTACTGGATTCGCTGCAGTTTTATCGTGCAGCCGCTGCGGCTTTGGCCGAACCCGGCGTGATGGTCGTGAATCTCTTCGGGGCAGGCCATGCCTCAAGCGCGCGCAGCATCGAGCGGCTGCATGAGGTGTTCAAGGGCAAGGTTTTGATGTTGCCTCAGACGGAGGCCGGCAACAGGGTAGTGCTGTGCTTCAAGGGCGGGCCGATGAGCGGGCCTTATGAGGTGCTTGAGCGGCGTGCCTTGTGGGTCGATCGAAAATTCCATCTGGGCGCTGCGCGCTGGTTGCGCTCGGCCTGGCCCTTGCCAGTCTCGTTGGTCTGAAAAACCGGAATTTTTTCACGGTCAGCAGAAGGATCTGCGTCTTGCGCCTTCGATCGATGGAAATGCGGGAAAAAGTCACGGCAATGGTCAGAGGTGATGCGTAGAGTTCGTTCTGTCGACAGCTGATGTCGCACTGATTCGAAACACCAGTAACGAACCTCTGCTTTAAACCTCTGTAGTCAACCCACTGACCCCCTGGAGCCTCAAATGACCTTCATCAAAAACTTCCTCAAAGACGAAGACGGTGCCTCTGCTGTTGAGTACGCGATCCTGGTTGGCCTGGTTGCTGTTGCCATCGCCGCCGGCGTGCAGCTGCTCGGTACGGCTGTAGACACCAAGATTGACGCTGCTACCACGGCCGTTAATAAGTGATCTGATGCAAAACTAAGTGCAGTCAGACTGACTTAGAAGGGGGCGCCAGTGAATAACTGGAGCCCCTTTTCTTTGGAATGCCCCGATGAGACATGACCCAGGCCTTCATTCCGCTCTTTTCTGTTCGTCGATCGATCGGCGGCAGGAGGGCGCTGCTTCGCTTGAGCAGACCATCCTCGTTGGTTTGGTCGCGGCAGCAATTGCGGGAGGGGTTGGTTCCTTTGGTAGCGCGGTCTCGG
>JBKCEY010000497.1:0-7002 GCA_046304115.1 Burkholderiales bacterium
GCCCCCGTACTGACCCCGCCCTGGCGAGTGGTTGAGAGCACGCGCACACGCGCCGGGGCTGGCCAATCCACCTGGATCACGGCTGCCCCCCCGCAGCACTCAGCACGGCCTGAACGCGCTCGATCAGCAGGTGCTCGGTCAGATCCAGCTGCCTGATGCATGCAGCGAAATCCGCAGGCAAGGCGCCCCAGAACTGCAGCGGCTTGCCGGACTCGGGGTGCTTCAGGCCCAGCGCGAACGCATGCAATGCCTGCCGATCAATCAGGGCATGGGCGCTGCCGCCATAGAGGCGGTCAGCCAGCAAAGGATGACCGGCCGCGGCCAGATGAACGCGAATCTGATGGGTGCGCCCGGTGTCGAGGCGGCAACACACGAGGCTCAGCTGATCGCTGACCTGCAGGGGATGAACATGGGTCCGCGCCTCTCGCCCTCGCCCGCCCTCGAGAACGGTCATGCGCTGACGGTGCCGCGGATCGCGCCCGATCGACGACTCAAGCGTCATCGGCTCTCTGACAGCCCCTTGACACAGGGCCAGATAGGTTCTTCGAATCCTTCGCTCAGCCAGCATACGGGTCAGGACATCGAAGGCCCGCTCGCTGCGGGCAACCAGCATCAGGCCACTGGTGTCCTTGTCCAACCGATGCACGATCCCGGCCCTGGGCAGCCGCGCACTATCAGGCCTTGCATGAAGCAAACCATTCATGAGGGTTTGACGCCAGTGTCCGGCCGCCGGATGAACAACCAGCCCGACAGGCTTGTCCACCACCATCAGATGCGCATCTTCATGGATGACCTGAAAGTCCACCGGATCGGGTGCGAAGGCGGTTTCTGCCTCATGGGCAATCGGCGTGACCTCGATCTGCTCGAACCCCGACAGTTTGCGTTTGGGCAGCACAGCGCTGCCGTCGACCGTGACGGCGCCGAGCTCGAACCAGCGCTGGATACGCGTGCGTGAAACCGGCGCGAGAACCCTCGCCAGGAAGCGGTCGATGCGTTCGCCCGCGCCCGCTACAGCATCGAAGCGCTGCGCGGGTGCAGACGAAGACACCTCCTCATCACCCCCGTCGCTATAATCCGCCGATTGATTCATCCGTGTCCGTCCTGGCGTCCTGTCATGAAGACGGCCGTGTGCTGGAGCCCCGCCCCATGCGTCTTGCCCGCCGCTTTGCCTTTCGCATCAGCCGAGTGCTGGCCCCTTCGGCCCTGATTGTCGCACTGGCCGGCTGCGGCCTGTTGAGCAAGGCCGAGGTTGATCCCACCGAACGCATGAGCGCGCAACAGCTGTACTCCGAAGCGCGCGCTGACCTCGACAGCAAGCGCTTCGATACCGCCATCAAGACTCTGGCCAAACTCGAATCCCGCTTTCCGTTCGGTGTCTGGGCTCAGCAGGCGCAGCTCGACACCGCGTACGCTCACTACAAGCTCGGCGATCGCGTGCAGGCGCTGGTTGCCATCGAACGGTTCATTCGGCTGAACCCCAGCAGCGAGCTGCTGGACTATGCCTGGTACCTCAAGGGTCTGATCAATTTCAACGAGGATCAGGGCATTCTGGCCAACCTGGGCGGTCAGGATCTTTCTGAGCGGGACCCGCGTGCTGCCCGGGAATCGTTCGAGGCCTTCAAGGTCGTGGTCACCCGATTCGAGCAAAGCCGCTACGCCGATGACGCCCGCCAGCGCATGACCTACCTGGTCAACGCGCTGGCCAGCAGCGAAGTCCATGTGGCGCGGTACTACTACACCCGAGGCGCCCATCTCGCAGCGATCAATCGGGCACAGGCCGTGATTGCGCAGTATCAGACCAGCCCGGCGGTTGAGGAGGCTCTGGCGATTCTGGTTCGCAGCTACGAGAAGCTCGGCATGGATACCCAGCGCCAGGATGCCGAGCGCATCCTGAAAGCCAACTTTCCGAACAGCACCCGGCTATCCCGGCCAGTCGGCGCGCCCGAGCGTGCCTGGTGGGCCCTCTGGAAGTAGCTCTCAGCGCAATCGGGGTGCATCCTCGGGCGGTGGCAAAAAAGCCATGGCCTGCTGAAGGGTCTGCACCTGACGAAACGGCGGCAGGCTTGCCAGCAACTGACGCCCGTAGCCTCGGGTTCTCAAACGGGCATCGGCAATCACGAGAACGCCGCGATCGGTCTCGGAGCGGATGAGTCGCCCAGCCCCCTGCTTGAGGGCCAGCGCCGCCTGTGGCAACTGGTCGTGGCGAAACGGATCCCGTCCACTCTGTCGAAGCGCCAACGCCCTGGCCTGCACAACCGGATCATCCGGTGGGGCAAAGGGCAGTTTGTCGATCACCACAACCGACAGGGCATCACCGGCCACATCCACCCCCTCCCAGAAGCTGGCACTGCCCACCAGCACCGAGGCTTGAGCGGCCTCACGGAAACGCTCGAGCAACTCGCCCCTGGGCGCCTCACCCTGCACCAGCCACTGCAGCCCCTCGGTATCCAGACTGCGAAGGGCCTGTGCGATATCGCGCATGCCACGCAGGCTCGTGCACAGCACAAACGCGCGTCCCCTGTTCGCCTTCAGCAAGGGCCATACCGCTGCGGCCAGGTGACCGGCAAAGGCCGGTGACCCTGGTTCGCCCAGATCCTGAGGAATCCAGAGCGCCGCCTGGTGGGCAAAGTCAAATGGACTGTCCCAACGCTCGCAGCGCGCATCATCGAGGCCGAGTGCCTGCGTGTAATGCGAAAAATCGTCAGCCAGAGACAGGGTGGCCGACAGAAAGACCCAGGCCTGCGAGAGCGCTTCACGATGTCGTCGAAAGGGCTCCGCCACCGACAGCGGCGTACGCCGCAGGATCGCTGTCTGCGCACTGACCTCAGCCCAGACGATCGCCTCGAGCCGCTCGGCCGAGGCCCCCTCTGGATCGGCCTCGAGCGCGCCCATCCAGCGCTGCAACCGCTCAAGCAGATCGGTTGCCCGCAAGGCACAGCGATCGAGATCCGGACCGCGTCCGCTCTGATGGGCCGTAATGGCGCAGACCGACACCAGATCGCTAGCCAGATCCTCAAGGGCATCGGCACGGCCGGGCTGCCGACGCAGATCGTCGAGCGACCAGCGACGCGCCATGCGCGCCTCGGCCGACCTCATACCCGCTGCAGCCGGGGCTCGGCCAGCGCGGGCCCTGCCGCCACCAAAGGGCCAGGCGGGGTTATCGTCGAGCACCAGCCGTAAGTCGCGAACGCGCTGTTCCAGGCGATCACACAGACCTCGCCAATCGGCGCCATCGGCAGCCTGGACCAGGCCAGCCCTGAGCAGGTCCCTCGAAAAATCGAGCAACTGCCGTGTGGAAACCGAGTCGCCAAAGAATTCGGTCGCAGCCTCGGGCAACTGATGGGCCTCGTCGAAGATCACCACGTCCACGCTGGGCAGCAACTCGGCCATCGACTCGTCACGCAAAGCCAGATCCGCAAGAAACAGATGATGGTTGACCACCACCACATCCGCCGTCTGAGCCTCCCGCCTGGCCTTCATCAGGAAGCAGCGCCGGATTTCAGGGCACTCCTGGCCCAGGCAGTTGTCTCGCGTGGAGGTTGCCCAGGCCCAGGCGATATCGTCTTCTGAAACACCCGTGCAATGCGACCGGTCGCCGCTGCTGCTGCCCTGCGCGAAGATCGCAATCCGCCTGAGCCGTGGACCGATGGCCGGATGCGGAAAGCGCCCCTCCTGCAGATTGCGCTCCAGGTGATGGGGGCAGACATAATTGGCACGACCCTTGAGCAGGGCACTGTGCAGGTCGATGCCCAGCGCAGCGCGAATGGCTGGCAGATCCCGCTCATGCAGCTGATCCTGCAAAGGCCGGGTGCCGGTCGAGATCAGCGCCCGCGCTCCTGACAGCAGCAGCGGCACCAGATACGCAAAGGTCTTGCCGGTGCCGGTCCCCGCTTCGGCCACGAGGGTCTCGCGACCCATGAGCGCCCGAGCGATGCTGGCAGCCAGCACCTGCTGACTCTCTCTGGGACGAAAACCCGGCAGGTGCTCCTGCAAGGGGCCCCGGGCACCGAGGGCCTGACGCACCTGCTCCTGCAGCACACGTGCATCGGCCTGCAGGCCACCTTGCGAGGGATTCACGTCGGTCCGGTCAGGCAGGCACGTCGGGTTCGAGACGCATCCGCAGGGCGACAATCATGTCCTTGAGCACCAGCTTGCGCTTTTTAAGACGCTGGAGCATCAGTTGATCAGCCACACGGGCCTGAACCAGGCCCTGCAGATGGGCATCGAGAGTCCGATGCTCGGCCTCGAGCTCTGCAATGCGCTGCTCCAGAAAGGGATCGAGGCTCATGGCGCTTTCTTCTGAGGCGGTGACTGGCGCTGCTCGAAAGCCCGTTCCCGCTCGAGCTGGCGTTCGCGCTGGGCCTGCTCGCGACGGCGCAACTCAGGGCCTTGAGCCTCACGTTCGGCAGCCGCCTCGAGGGCTTCCCGCTGGCGCGTGTCGTATCGTTCGCGATTGCGCGCCTCGGCCAGCTCGCGCGCTGGTGCGCCAGCCTGCCATTCAAGCCCAGCCTGCGCCTCTCTTTGACTGCGGTCGATGGCCGCGAGATCGCGCAGACGCTGATTCGCACCGACCTCGATTGCATCGAGCCGGTCATCGAGCAAGCGACCGCGCACGGCAACCTCCTCCAGGCAGCCCGCCACCAGAAACCGCTTGTGACAGTCGATCTGCTCGAGCACGAGGTCTTGGGCATGTCTGGCGCGGGCCTCGCGCACTGCGCGCAGGATCTCACCCGTCTGCTCCGCCGAGGCTGCCTTGGGCGCCTGCAGGCCATCGAGTACACGCCTGGGCTCAAAGCGAGGCGCATGCGAGGTCCAGGGGGCGTGCGCGCAGCCCGAGAGGAACAGCACCACGAGAGGCAGGATCATGCCGGGGGTGATCGGGAGGGTCATTGCTCAGGTCACTCCCTGAGCAACGCCGCGGCGAGGTGCGAGCAGATAGTCGCGCGACTGCATCTCGACCAGACGACTGACCGTGCGCGTGAACTCATGGGCAAAGGCGCCTTGCGTGTAGAGCTGCTCGGCCGCGCAATCGGCACAGACCAGCAACTTCACCTTCTGGTCGTACAGCACATCGACCAGCCAGGTAAACCGTCGGGCCTCTGAAGACATGGCTGCCGTCATCTGCGGCACGCCCGTGAGAAACACGGTATGAAACCGACTGGCGATGTCGAGGTAATCGAGCTGAGAGCGCGGACTGCCGCACAAGGTCTCGAAATCGAACCAGACAACCTCACCTGCGCGACGCAGGGCAGACACCTGTCGACGCTCGATCTCGAGCACCTCGGGCTGCCCAGGGGCGCCCGCGATTCGGGCAAAGGCCTGAGCGAGCTCGGCAAGCATGCCGTCGTCGCAGGGCGATCGCCAGGCATAGGCCTGCTCGGCTTCAAGCCTGCGGTAATCGATTCCGGCGTCGACACACAGCACATCGAGCTGCTGCTTGAGCAGCGCAATCGCAGGCAGCAGCGCCTCGCGATGCAGCCCATCCGGATACAGGTCATCCGGTCGGTAGTTCGAGGTCATGACGAAGGTCACGCCACTGCGAAACAGTCCATCGAGCAAACGCTCGAGGATCATCGCATCGGCTACATCGGACACATGAAACTCATCAAAGCAGATCAGCCGATACCGGGTCGCGATACGCCTCGCCACTTCATCGAGCGGATCCTGTACCTGCCGAAGCTCGCGAAGCTCACGGTGAACACCGCGCATGAATTCATGGAAATGCAACCGGGTCTTGCGCGCGAGAGGAACCGCCTCGAAAAAGACGTCCATCAGAAAACTCTTGCCTCGACCCACCCCGCCCCACAGCCAGACGCCACGCGGCGGGTCGGACCGATCAAGCCATTTGCGAAGGCGGTTGCTGCGACGGGCCTTGAACGCGATCGCCTCTTCAACCATGCGCTGCAGCCGCTCGACCGCTGCAAGCTGAGCCGGATCAGCCTGATACCCACGGGCCTGAAGCTGCCCGTGGTAGGCCTGCTGCATCGACGCGTTCGTGCTCACATGTTGAGCGCGCGCTTGTCGACGGCCAAAGCCGCTTCGCGCATCACTTCAGACAGAGAGGGGTGAGGATGACAGATGCGCGCAATGTCTTCGCTCGCTGCCTTGAACTCCATGGCCACAACCGCCTCGGCGATCAGGTCACTGGCATTCTGACCGATGATGTGCACACCCAGGATCTCGTCGGTTTGCGCATCGGCAAGTACCTTCACGAAGCCATCTGCAGCCTGCATGCCCAAGGCGCGGCCGTTGGCCATGAAGGGGAACTGGCCTGACCTGACTGCGCGACCCGCCGCCTTGAGGGCCTGCTCGGTCTGCCCCACCCAGGCGATTTCAGGTGCGGTGTAGATCACCCAGGGAATGGTGTTGTAGTCGATGTGGGGCTTCTGGCCCGCGATCAACTCCGCCACCATGACGCCCTCTTCCTCGCCCTTGTGGGCCAGCATGGGGCCCCGGACCACGTCACCGATCGCATAGATGCCTGGCGCCGCCGTGGTGCAGTGGGTATCCACGGGCACGAAGCCACGCTCGTCGGTCCCCAGGCCAACGGCCTCCAGACCCAGACCCTCTGTGTTCGGCACACGGCCCACCGAGACGATCAAGCGATCCACCTCCAGCACCTGCGCCTGTCCTGAGGCCGACGTCCAATGAACACTGACCTGATCCTTGCCCGCTTTGACCTCATCGATCTTGACACCCAGTTCGATCTCCAGGCCTTGCTTGCGAAAGATCTTCGCGGCCTCCCTGGAAACGCCCTCATCGCAAGCGCCGAGAAATGAGGGCAGCGCTTCGAGAACCTTGACCTGAGAGCCCAACCGGCGCCAGACCGAGCCCAGCTCCAGACCGATGACCCCGGCACCGATGACGCCGAGCCGGGCCGGCACAGCGTCGAGGGCCAGGGCGCCCTCGTTGTCGCAGATCAACCGGTTGTCGACCGCTATGCCTGGAAGATGGCGCGCGCGCGAACCGGTGGCGATGATCACATGGCGAGCAACCACCGTA
>JBKCEY010000498.1:0-15384 GCA_046304115.1 Burkholderiales bacterium
CCGGGGTTCCGGCTGTCGGACTCGGTTCAGGAGTTGACGGCCTGGTTTGTTCAATGCCGTGATCGTGGGGCATCCTGCACGGCGGATCAAGTTTCCATTTTGCGTATAATGCATATTATGTCAAATACAGGATTGAATCACTCCATGCAGATGGCGAGTCATGTCTGGCGAAAGGCCGAATGGCGGCCCCAGGATCCCCGGCCCGCCCTGTTCATGGTGCATGGCATGCTGGCCAGCCACCGCCAGTGGATCCGGCATCTCGACCGGCTCTGGCCGCATGTCAGGCCTGTCATGGTGGATCTCTGGGGCCATGGAGATTCACCTGCACCTGAAGACGATGCGGCCTATCACATGGGCAGCGCCATTGAGCAGTTTGATCGGATCCGCGAAAACCTCGGTATTGAACGCTGGCTGCTGTGCGGGCACTCGTTTGGCGCCTGCTTCTCGTTGCGTTATGCCATCGAAAAACCCGAGCGCGTGCTCGGTCAGATCTTCACCAATTCGCTGTCCGGGCTGTCCCCGCCGGGCACACTCGGCTCTGATGAGGAGCGCGCCCAGCGCGCTGCCGACCTGATGAGTCGCGGCATCGAGGCAATCCGTGAGATGAGGTTTCATCCCTCCAAGGCCAGCCGCCTGCCCCAGGAGGTCTATGACGATCTCGTGGCGGTAGCTGACCGAACCAACCCTCAGGCGCTCGCCCGCATCACCCGGATCACTTCTGCCGAATTGACCGTCCACCCCGATCTCGAACGAATTCAGTGCCCCTCCCTGCTCCTCAATGGCCAGTGGGAGCGGGCCTTTCAGCCCTTGCGCGATGAAGCCGCGAGCCGGATCGCAGACATTGATGTGGTGGACCTGCCCGCCGGGCATTCGGTCAATCTGGAGCAGGGCGAGATCTTCGAGCGCGAGTTGCTCGCCTGGCTCAATCGTCGCAATCTTGCCCCATGAACACCACCCAACATCAACAGGTTCAAGCCGATCAGCTCGGTGATCTTTCTGCCTATCAACTGAAAACCGTGACCACGCCCGAGCCTGCGCATGACGAGGTCCTGATCGAGGTCGGGGCCTGCGGGATCGGATATGTGGACGCTCTGATCGCCCTGGGGCGCTATCAGGTTCGCCCCGCGCCGCCTCATACGCCGGGCTCGGAGATCGCAGGACGGGTGCGAGCGGTCGGTCGTTCGGTGCACGGACTGTCGGTTGGCGATCGCGTGCTCGGCACTGCTCAGGGTGGCTTTGCCGAACTCGCTTGCGCTGCGGCCTCAACGGTGTTCAGGATTCCGGATGCGCTGAGTCTTGAGGCAGCCTCCGGGCTGGTGCTCAACTACCGCACGGCCTTGCATGCCCTGCGCGATCGGGCCCGACTCTCCCCTGAGCAGCAGGTTCTGGTGCTTGGTGCAGCAGGCGGCACAGGCGTGGCTGCGATTCAGGTGGCACGTGCGCTTGGCGCAAGAGTGATCGCCTGTGCCTCGACTGAAGACAAGCGCCGCTTCGCGCTAGAGCAAGGGGCCCATGCGGTGATTGACACCCAGACTGAAGGTTGGCGTGATCGCCTGACGCAGACCTGTGGTGGGCGTGGCCCTGATGTGGTGTTCGATCCGGTCTGCGGCCCGCTGTTTGAGCCCGCCTTCAGGTCGTTGCATTGGCGTGGAACCCATCTGGTGATCGGCTTTGTGGGCGGTGCCATTCCCGCCCTCAAGGCCAATCTGCCCCTGCTCAAGGGCGCCGCGCTGATGGGTGTCGATGTGCGCCAGTATGTGCTCAAGGAGCCCGCAGCCGCCCGCCAGGATGTCGTGGATCTGCTGGAGTGGGCTGCGCAGGGCATCATCCGCCCACCCGTGGGCCGCAGCTACGCGCTGGCGGACTTCCGGGAGGCACTCGACTATGCCTTTTCGGGGCAGGGCCTGGGCAAGACGGTTCTCAGGATCCCTGGCTGAGCGGATTTCCGTTCCCTGCAAAGCGCCTCGCCTGCTCGCCGCACGGCCAGGCGCGATCTGCTCCAGACCGCGATCCGGTACCCGTCAGCCCAGACTCACCCCGCCATGGCCGCGCGCCACGATCGTGCGAATGTCTGCAAGAACCGAGGCCCAGGCCTGCTCGTGCAGGGCAGTCCACTGGTCTGACAACACCTCGCGGATCACCTGAACCAGCGCATCAAAGAACACCTCGAAGGCACCGGTTGGCACCCCAATCTGCTGGTGATTGACGTATTCGGAGAGCAGCAGACCATGCGCCACCCTGCCCTCGTCCACCAGGTCCAGGATGGTTTCGAAGGCTCGGGCGAGCATCTCGTGGCGCACGATGCCTGCTGTGTCTCGAATGAAGAGCGCACGGGTCTGCGGCAAGATCTCGAACAGACGCTCATAGACCCGATCGGATGGATCGCCAACGCGTTCGGCCAGAAGCTCAAGGCTCTCCTGGACCCACCGGGCGCGCTCCGCCTGGGGCATTTCGGCACCCGGATCGGCTGTCAAGCGCGTGGCCTCACGAACAAGGTATGCAGGCTGCCACCCACCGCACCTTGAGCATCGAAGGGGGTCGTGCTGACCATGCCAATGCCGCTGGCGTCAATCACGGTGCGGGCATCCAGGCCAAACCATGGACCCTCGGGCATGCGATGCAGGTTCAGGGTGAGATCGACGGGCACAAAGCTGTGACTCAGCACTTCAAGCTCCGCGCTCACCCCATTGGCACTATCGAGCAGGATCAGAAGGCCATCAAGGCCATGCAGCACCTCGCTCGCCAGCAAGGGGATGCGCGGGCGCGCCCAGACCAGGGCTGGCCCGGGCTGAGTGAAACTGCTGCGCACGAATCGCCACTCGAGCGCCTTTCCATACGGAAAATGGGTCACGCCAGCAAAGAACTCGGTGGTCTCATGCACCGGCAGCGAGGGAACCTCGAAGCGCTGAGGCAGGGCTGGGCTGGCATCGGGCGCACGTTGCAGACGCCAGGCCTGCGCACTGAGCACCACCCTGCCCTGCGCCCGATACTCGGCTCGCAAGAGCTCGATCCGCTTGCCAGGGCGAACAACCTCGACCGCGATCTCGCATTCGGCCAGCGGCACAGGACCCAGAAACTCCACCGTGATCCGCGCCAGCATCAGTGAAGCATCCCCCGGATGCAATCGAAGCGCCCGCCCCAGCAGCGCAATCGGCGGCCCCCCATGCAGGCTGTCGCGCGACCACGGCCCGACGCAGGACTCGCTCGGCATGAAGCGACCCGGGCCGATCTCTTCAAAGAATGCTCGATCCATGCGTGAGGGTTCCACTGAGGTTCCGGGTCAGGACAGGGTTGCGAGGATCATGCCGGTTGAATGCGATCGAATGCATTCGAATGCGTTCGAAGGGGATCGCCTCAGCCTCTCACCTCGCTGGCAACCCCGGTGCTGCCCCGATTCACGCCCGCACGCTGGGTCAGCACATTGGCCTGACCACTGCCAAACAAGGCAAGCCCCTGGCCGATCCGTCCGCCATCGGCCACCAGCGTCTCGCCGGTGATGAACTGCGCATCGTTGGAACACAGAAAGGCCACCGTTGCAGCGATGTGCTCAGGCTGACCCGCCTGCGGCCAGGGCTGAGGCGGAAGCTGAGACTGGATCTTCTCTGGCCGGCCGCGGTGCAGCAGCGGCGTCATGATGGTCCCGGGCGCCACGCCATTGACACGAATGAAATGCGCTGCCAGTTCGCTCGCGGCACTGCGCGTCAGGCTGACTACGGCTGCTTTGGCGGCTGAGTAGGCATGCGAGCCCGCACCACCGACCAGTCCCGCAATCGAGGATGTCAGCACAATGGCGCCGCCCTGCCCATGAGCCCGGATCGCAGGCACCGCATGCTTGAACCCCAAAAAAACCCCGCGTACCAGCACATGAAAGGTGTAGTCCCATTCATCGACCGTGGTCTGCTCGATCGGACCGAAGGCGCCTCCGACGCCCGCATTGAGAAAGGCATGGTCAAGCCGGCCGAAGGAATCGAGCGCTGCCTGCACCATGGCCTGGTTATCCGCCTCGACCGAGACATCGCCGCGATGGGCCACGACGCGGCCTTCATGCCCCGCCTGCTGCGAAAGCATGACCGTCTGCTGTGCAGCTTCGGTGTTGTAGTCGCTGGCCAATACCTGCGCACCCTCAGCAGCAAAGCGCAGTGCCGCAGCTCTGCCGATACCGCTGCCGGCTCCGGTGATCAGGACACTGCGTCCGCGAAATCGTCCCGGAATCGGAGTAGGCAGTGCGAGTTCGGGCAGATTGGGGGTTGCAGGCATGGTCATCTCTTCGGCCGTGGAAATCCGATTATGCAGCGACCTTGGTAGCATCTCCATGCACAAGAAATAAGCGAACCGGCATGAACCCGGCATGAACCCAGGCTGAACCTGAGCAGGGCAACCACTCCGGGGCGCCAACAACAGACCCCATTCACCGACCAGAAGATCAGGAGACAGGCATGGACGTACGAGGCAAGGTTGCAGTCATTACGGGAGCCGCCAGCGGCATTGGCCGGGCGACCGCGCTCAAGTTTCATGCTGAGGGCGCTGCAGGTGTGGTGGTGGCCGATCTCAACGAAGCCGCGCTCAAGCAGGTGGCCGATCAGATTGGCGGGCTTGCCGTGCGTACCGATGTGGGTCGCGAGGCCGACATCCAGGCGCTGGTTGCAGCCGCCGAGGCCCGCTACGGCCGGGTCGACATCTATTTTTCGAATGCCGGTATTGGCAACAGCGATGGCCTGGATCCGGACGATGCCATGTGGGATCGCATGTGGCGCATTCACGGCATGGCGCATGTCTGGGCGGCTCGAGCGCTGGCCGACAAGATGTGCGCCCAGCCAGACGGGGGCTACTTTCTGGTCACCGCATCAGCGGCCGGCCTGCTCAACATCGTGGAATCGGCGGCCTACGGCGTGACCAAGCATGCCGCGGTGGCGATTGCCGAGTGGCTCTCGATTGCCTATGGACGCAAGGGGCTGCGGGTGTCCTGCCTGTGTCCGCAGGCCGTACGGACCGGCATGGTTCCAGGCGACGGCGGCTCTGCAGGCGGCGACGGCATCCTGAGCGCCGAGGTGGTGGCCGACGAGATTGTTCGTGTGATGGGCGAAGAGACATTCCTGGTGCTGCCCCACCAGGAGGTGCTGCACTACATGCGCCGCAAGACCGAGGACTACGACCGCTGGCTGGGTGGCATGCAAAAGCTCTTCATGAAAAACGAGAGCAAGGCGCCCTGGAAGTAAGCCGCTGGTCAGGCCGCCTGATACCAGTGCACGCCCGCCTCATCCTTGCGGCGGGTGATGCGCCCTTGTGCAAGCAGGTGATTCAGGTGAGCCAGCGCCTCGCCCGTGGCCAGGCTCAACAATGAATCGGTGTTGATCGGCCGCGCAAAGAGCGCACCGAATACATCGACCACCCGCCGCGGTTCGCTCAGCCGCTCGAGCAGGCGATCAAGGCCTCGGGCATGACCGGCTGCCAGACGATTGAGCCGGGCATGCAAGCCATGGAACGGCTCGTTATGCGCTGGCAACACCAGCACATCATCGGGCACCAGCGCTCGGATCTTGTCGATCGAATTCAGCCAGTCGCCCAGCGGATCGGCATCGGGCTCGGTCGGATGCACCGAGACATTCGAGGAAATCTTGGGCAGCACCTGATCGCCCGAGATCAGCAGCTTGAGATCGGGGCAGTAAAGGCAGGCATGTTCGGGCGAATGCCCGGTGCCGACCACCACGGTCCAGTCGTGCAGGCCGATACGAATGACCTCGCCGTCGCGCATTCGACGATAGCTGTCGGGCAGTGCGTAAACCGATTTGCCAAAGCCACCGAACCGGGTGCGATAGACCTCGATCTGGTCATCCGTCCAGCCTGCAGCGCGATAGAAACGCTCGCCATCCTGGGGCGCAGGTCGGCCGGTATCGGCCACCAGCACACGACAGGTGAGGTACTCGAGTCGTGTCATCCAGAGCGCAATATCAAACTTTTTGGCCAGCCAACCCACCATGCCGACATGGTCGGGATGCATGTGGGTGGCAATGATGCGACGCGGCGTGCCCGGCGCCAGATCCTCCGCCAGCACGCGCCGCCAGGCTGCTGCGGTGTCGGGCAACTGCAGGCCCGTATCCACCAGCGTCCAGCCAGGCTGGCCGGGTGAGTCGTCCTGGATCGCCCACAGGTTGATGTACTTGAGCGAGCCCGGCATGGGCATGCGAATCCAGCGCACGCCCTCGGCCACCGGCAGGCTGTGGCCATCGCCCGGCGTCTCGCAGGGATAGGTCAGGCCATGCCGGCCCGGCCCCGCGGCCGGGCTCGACAGGGACACATCGGGCGAGCCTGGCGCTTCCTGACTCAAATCGGATCCCAGTTGAAGACGTCGCCCGAACGATCGAGCGGATAGAAATTGGACTTCAGTGCCGGGATGGCATGCTCGGCGATGGTCTCGGGCGTCCAGCCCTCGCCGCGATGAACCGAGCGCAGCGGCCGGCTCTGGCCCATCAGGAAGATCTCGTTGGCCCGAATGCCAAAGATCTGCCCGCTGACCTTGCTCTGATCGCTGCACAGATACACCGCCATCGGGGCGATCTTGTTGGTCTCCATGACCTTCATGCGCTCAAGGCGGGCCTGCTGCTCGGCGGTATCGGCCGGGATGGTGCCAATCATGCGCGACCATGCAAAAGGCGAGATGCAGTTGGAACGCACGTTGAAGCGCTGCATGTCGAGGGCGATGGACTTGGACAGGCCGGCGATTCCGAGCTTGGCTGCCGCATAGTTGGCCTGACCAAAGTTGCCGATCAGACCGGATGTGGACGTCATGTGCACAAAGGCACCGCGCTCTTCACTCTTGAAGATCGAGGCCACGGCCTTGGACATGTAGAACGAGCCGTTCAGGTGCACATTGATGACGGCATGCCACTCTTCGATCGACATGTTGTGAAAGATGCGATCGCGCAGAATCCCGGCATTGTTGACCACCGCATGCACGGTGCCGAAGGCGTCGACAGCCGTCTTGACGATGCGGTTGGCGGCCTCCCATTCGGCCACCGAATCGGTATTGGCAACGGCCGTGCCGCCCATCTTGCGGATTTCTTCGACCACCTGGGCGGCCGGGCCGGCATCGCCGCCCTGACCCTCGGTGCTCACGCCCGGGTCATTGACCACCACCTTGGCGCCCTGGGCGGCCATGGCCAGTGCGATGTCGCGGCCAATGCCACGGCCGGATCCGGTCACGATGACCACTTTGTCTTTCATCATGTCGCCCATGTGGGTCTTCTCCTGGTAGATGACGTTCAAAATTCAGCGGGTCAACTCAACTGTCGATCAGCCTTCGATCAGCCTTCGATCGGCAGAGAATCTCAACCCATCGGTTCATTTTAACGGCTCGCCGCAATCGATCAGTCAGCTTCAAGGCCCTGGGGCGCAGGAATCGGCATGGCGAGCAGCACCTGTGCAAAGCATTTGGCCAGATTGTCGGTCCGCAGCGAAGCCATGCCGCCACCGCCCAGCGTGTCATGCAGCAGGAAGTTCATGGCATCAAATCCGGGCAGGTCGAACCGCTCCACCCGGGAGGGGCCGTTGTGAGCAAACCAGGCCTGAACCCGCTCGGGCGTCAGCCAGGCCGAGATCAGAGGCAGCCACTCGGGGCGGCGCGCCACGATGCCCACATTGGCTTTGTCACCCTTGTCGCCCGAGCGCCCATGCGCCAGACGGATCAATGCAACCAAAGGCCGACCCTGAGCCGCCGACACTGCCGCCGCACCGGCAGCATCGGTGGCCGAGGGATGCACCCGCGCAGGCGGCAATCGGGATTCCGAAAAACCCCCTGTCGCCGGAATGTCGACCCGCTGAGGCACGCCATCGATTTCGATCGAGACCGAGAGTTTCGATTTGTCGATGAGAAAGGAAAAGAGCCGAATGACGGGCGACGGCGTGGGTCGACCGCTGCCAAAGCCGGTAATGCCGGGCGACATGGAGGTGCCCGCCGGCGCAAACTCACGGGCAAAGAGATCGAGCGTGGCCTTGGAGGGCGATCGCGCGGCCATCTTGAGCACCACCTCACGGGCATCGGGGCGGGCGTCGGCCCCGAACATGTCTTCGGCGCCGACCACCTCGATGCGCTTCTCAGTGAGTGCGGGTAACCCCTGCTGGGCTGCCATGCGCTCGATCCGGGCCATGAGGGCCTCGCCGGTGCGACGGGCCTTGCCGGCGGCCTGGTCGCCAGCAATCACGAGCAGGGCAATGTTGCGAAAGCCATCCGGGTAGGTGGCACTGACCTTGTAGGTGCTGGTCGGGGCCTGGCCCCGCGCCCCGGTGACCCGCACGCGATGCTCACCCACCTGCTCGAACTTCACCTGCGTCAGATCACAGGCCACATCAGGCACGTGATAGGCCCGTGGATCGCCGATTTCGTAGAGCAACTGTTCGCAGACCGTGGCGGGTGTGACCAGACCACCCGTGCCTGGCGGCTTGGTGACCACGAAGCTGCCATCGGGGCTGGCCTCGAGTACCGGAAAGCCGATGTTGTCCCAGTCGGGCACAGTCTCCCAGTCGGTGAACAGCCCGCCGCAGCACTGCGCGCCGCATTCGATCAGATGACCGCCCAGCGTGCCCTGCGCGAGCTTGTCGTAATCGGTGGCCTGCCACTGGAAGGCATGCATCATCACGCCCAGCGTGACGGCCGAATCCACGCACCGACCCGTGATCACCACATCGCAGCCTTCATCCAGCGCGCGCGCGATCGGAATGGCACCGAGGTAGGCGTTCATGCTCGCGAACCGGGCGGGCATGGTTGCGCCGCTGTACATCTCGGTGATCCCGTCGGCGCGCAAGGCTTCAACCCGATCGCTCAGATCGTCGCCGAGCACCACGCCGATTTTCAGAGCAATGCCGAGCGACTCGGCCACTCGGGCCAGCGCCTCCCGGCAGGCCTGCGGATTGACACCGCCCGCGTTGGAGACCACCCGAATGCCTTTTTCCTTCAGGCGGGGCAGGAGCGACTTCATGGTGATGTGCACGAAGTCGGTGGCATAGCCTGCAGCAGGATCCTTGGCCTTCTGGGCAGCCATGATCGACATGGTGACTTCAGCCAGGTAGTCAAACACCAGGTAATCGATGTTGCCGTGCTCGACAAGTTGTGGCGCGGCCGAGGCGGTATCACCCCAGAAGCCCGAGGCGCCGCCGATGCGGATGCTTGCAGTCATCATCTGTCTCCGTCTCCTGAATTGGCATTCAGTATAGTCACGGGCATCAGGAGGAGACTTTCATGAGTGCATCAGCCGCAACCCTCTACGGGCCGGAGCATCGGGCCTTGCAGGATTCCCTGCGCAAGTTCATCGACACCGAAATCAACCCGTTTGTCGATGAATGGGAGCAGGCGGGCATCTTCCCGGCCCACGAACTGTTCCGCAAGATGGGCCGGCTGGGCTTTCTGGGCGTGAACAAGCCCACTGAATTCGGCGGGCAGGGGCTCGATTACTCCTATGCCTGCGCCATGGCTGAAGCCCTCTCATTCATTCGCTGCGGCGGGGTGCCCATGGCCATCGGGGTGCAGACCGACATGGCCACACCGGCACTGGCGCGATATGGCTCCGACGACGTGCGTCGTGAGTTTCTGGCCCCTTCCATCTCTGGCGAATACGTTGCCTGCCTGGGCGTGTCGGAGGTGGGTGCAGGATCGGATGTGGCTTCGATTCGCACCACGGCCCGCAAGGAGGGTGATGACTACATCATCGATGGCGGCAAGATGTGGACCACCAACGGCACGCAGGCCGACTGGATCTGCCTGCTGGCCAATACCTCTGAAGGCACCGGCCATCGCAACAAGACCCTGATCTGCGTGCCCATGAAGACGCCTGGCGTATCGGTGGCCCGCAAGCTCAAGAAGGCGGGCATGAACTCGTCCGATACCGCCCAGCTGCATTTCGATGGGGTGCGTGTCCCGCAGCGCTGGCGCATCGGTGAAGAGGGCATGGGGTTTGTCTATCAGATGCAGCAGTTCCAGGAGGAGCGCCTGTGGGCGGGTGCGGGCTGGACCAGCAATCAGCTGGTGCTGACCGAAACCATCGACTACCTGCGCAGTCGCGAGGCGTTTGGCAAACCTCTCCTGCACAACCAGTACATCCAGTACAAGCTCGCCGAGCTTCAGACCGAGGTGGAGGCGCTGGGCGCCCTCTTTCACAAGGCGGTGGCGCTCTATGTCGGCGGCCAGGATGTGACGCAGCTCGCCTCCATGGTCAAGCTCAAGAACGCGCGCGTGGCCCGTGAGGTGGCCGACTGGTGTGTGCAGTTCTGGGGCGGCATGGGGTACATGGAAGAGACCCGCATCAACCGATACTGGCGCGACAGCCGCCTGGGCTCGATCGGCGGCGGCGCCGACGAGGTCATGATGGGCATCATCGCCAAAACCATGGGCATCGTGCCCCGGAGCTGATCTCGAGCGGGGTTTCTCCGTCCTGGAGCGCCCCGAACTCCCGTAAATCCTGCTCCTTCTTCAACGAAACCCGCCTATCCATGACCACAAACGAAACCCCCCAAGCCATGGCCTCGATCGAAGATCCCCAGACCGTGGTCGTCACCGAGCTTGATGACGGTGTGCTCAGCCTGAGGCTCAACCGGCCCAAGGTTCTCAATGCCATGAGCACTGCCCTGTTGCAGGGTCTTCTCGATGGCATCAGCCGGGCCAAGAACGATCCGCAGGTGCGCTGCGTGCTGATCACCGGAACGGGTGCTGGATTCTGTGCAGGGGCAGACCTCAACAGCCTGTCATCGCAGACGAATCAGGATGTCGAAGATGCCATGCGCCAGCGCTATCACCCGGTCATTCTGGCCATCCGCCAGTGCGGCAAGCCGGTCGTTGCGGCGGTCAATGGCACGGCAGCGGGCGGTGGCATGAGTCTGGCGCTGGCCTGCGACATCGTGCTGGCGGCCGAATCCGCCACCTTCTTGCAGGCCTTCGGTCGCATTGGTCTGGTGCCCGACTGCGGCAGCACCTGGTTTTTGCCCCGCATGGTGGGCGATGTGCGGGCTCGGGCGCTCATCTTGCTGGCTGAGCGCATCACGGCGCATGAGGCATGGGACTACGGACTCCTCTGGAAGGTCTATCCCGATGACCAGTTAATGAAGGAAGCCCGGGCCATCGCGCAGCGCCTGGCGCGCGCGCCCACCCTGGCTCTGCAGGCGGCCAAGCAGGCCCTGGTGGCCAGCGATCGAAATGGGCTGGCGGATCAGCTCGAGATGGAGGCACAACTGCAACGCCAGCTGGTCAAGACCGAGGATCATCGTGAAGGCGTGCAGGCCTTCCTCGAAAAACGGCCTTCGGTGTTCAAGGGCCGGTGAGCGGCTCTTCGCGACCGCGCGCATCCATGCCGATGCGCCGGCTCTTTCTGATCGGGGCGGCGATGTACACCGCCTGCGTGGGCTGTCGACTCACAACCGCCCTGGCCGCGGTCGAAGCCCAGTTGTCTCCGGCGATCATCGGCCCCTTGATGGCCGTGTTTGCCCTGATGCCCCTGCTCTTTGCGGTGCGTGGAGGCAAGCTCATCGACCGTCTCGGGGTGCGTAAACCCATGATGGCTGGCGCCCTGCTCGTTGTAACGGGTGCGGCCATTGCCGGACTGTTGCCGCATGCGCCCGCCTTCGTGCTGGCCGCTGCCTGCATTGGCCTGGGCAACATGGCCTTTCATCTGGGCATGCAGCATTCAGCGGGCGAAATGGGTGCCAGCCCCGAGGAACGCACGGCCAACTTCAACCTGCTGACCATGGGCTTTTCGATTTCGGGCATGGTGGGCCCGCCCATGGCGGGCTGGGTGATTGATCATGCCGGCCACAGCATGGCCTTTGCGGTCCTGGGCCTGCTGGCGGCTGTGGTGTGGTTGGCCTGCAGTCGCTTTGGTTTTGACCAGCATCTGCCTCACGGCGGCCGACGAGCGAGTGGCCCGGCGCCCGTGGAACAGCAGGCTTCACGCAATCCGCTGCAGATCTGGCGTGGTGCCTTTGAATTGCTGGGCGCGCGGTCCTTTCGCATCCTGCTGGTCAGTTCCCTGCTTTTTTCGGCAGTCTGGGATGCCTTCCAGTTTCTGATCCCCCTTCATGCCCATCGCATCGACCTGAGTGCATCGTCGGTCGGGCTGGCCATCGCCTCGTTCTCAAGCGGATCGCTGACGGTTCGCATCCTGATGCCCTGGATCAGTCGGTGGGCTGCGCCCTCGCGCTACATCGCCCTCGCCATGGTTCTGGTGATCTTCGGGTTTTCGGTACTGCCGCAGGCCAATGCGTTGCAGATCCTGATGGGCATCTCGTTTGTGCTGGGTTTCGGGCCGGGTGTGGCCCAGCCGCTGCTGATGTCGGCCCTGCACATGGCCGCACCGGCGGGGCGTGCCGGTGAAGCGTCTGGGCTTCGCATGACGCTGGTGAGTCTCGTGCAGATCGCCTCACCTGTGCTGCTTGGCCTGGTGGCCGCGCTGGTGGGGCTGACCGTGACGTTTTATGTGTTCAGCCTGATCACGGGACTGGTGGCGCTGGGGCTCTGGAAGGCCCGGCGAGGTCAGGGTTGAAATGGGTCTGCCCCAGGTCTGAGGGCCCACCTGCCCTGAAGCAGAGGGCTCAGAGCACTGGAAAAGGCAGGCCGACATAATTCTCGGCCAGCGAGGTCGCGGCTGCGCCTGAGCCCACAAGGTACGAGAGCTCGGTATCGCGCATGCGTCGATCAAAGTCCGATTCGCCCGGAAAGCGATGCATCATCATCGTGAACCACCACGAAAACCGCACCGCCTTCCAGACCCGATCCAGACAGGTCGCCGAGTAGGTCTCCAGCCCGCGTTCATCGCTGAGTCTGATCGCTGCCTCGAGCGCATGGGCCAGGACTCGCACATCGGCCACCGCCAGATTCAAGCCCTTGGCGCCGGTGGGGGGCACGATATGCGCGGCATCACCCGCCAGAAAAAGACGCCCATATCGCATCGGCTCGGCCACGAAGCTTCGAAGGGGAGCGATGCTCTTTTCTATGGACGGTCCTTCGATCAGGCGGGCCGCGGTGTCGCGGTCAAGGCGCTGGCGCAGCTCATCAAAAAAACGCGCATCTGACCAGTCCTCGATCCGCTCATCGAGCGCGCATTGCAGGTAGTAGCGACTGCGGGTTCGCGAGCGCATGGTGCACAGGGCAAACCCACGCTCGTGATTGGCATAGATCAGCTCATCGGCCACGGGCGGGGTGTCGGTCAGAACGCCCAGCCAGCCAAAGGGATAGACCCGCTCATAGGTGCGCAGCACATCGGCTGGAATGCTCGCACGCGACACACCGTGATAGCCATCGCAGCCCGCCACAAAATCGCAGCGCACCGCATGATCCTGACCCCCGTGGCGCCAGTGCACCACCGGTTGATCATGCCCGTGCCCCGTGCCCAGACCTTCGATACGCACGGAATCAGCTTCGTAGACCACGGGCGCTCCACTGGCTTTGCGCGCCTGCATCAAGTCTTTGGTGACCTCGGTCTGCCCATAGATGGTCACCCGTTTGCCCGTGAGTGCGGTCAGATCGATCCGATGATGCTCGCCTGCAAAGGCCAGTTCAATGCCTTCATGGACGAGGCCTTCACGGGCCAGTCGTTCACCCAGGCCCACCTCGGTGAGGAGCTCACAGGTGCCCGCCTCAAGCAAACCGGCGCGAATGCGAGAAAGAACATAGTCGGCCGACTGCCGCTCGAGAATCAGGGTATCGATGCCGGCCCGATGCAGCAGATGGCCCAGCAGCAGGCCGGCCGGACCGGCACCAATGATGACCACCTGAGTGCTGCTCGATGCAGGCATCAGACTGGTTGACTCGGCTGGCCCGTTGAGCGGTTCGGGCCCCGGAGTGCTCGACTCAGACATCGAAAAACACCGTCTCGGCAGGCCCCTGAAGGTGGATGTCAAACCGATGGATGCCGCACTCATCCCTGCGGGCCATCAGGGTTGCTCGCCGAGCCTGCGGAACCTGCGCCAGCACGGGGTCAAGCGCCTGCTGCGCTGCGTCTTCTTCAAAGTAGATCCGGGTATACAGGTGGTTGAGCAGCCCGCGCAACGTGAGAATCACATCCAGATGGGGCGCATGGCCATCGGCGCTCGCCCCCGGCTTGATCGTCCGAAAGACAAAGCAGCGATCGTCGCGGGTACCTGTGCCCATGCGTCCGAAACCCCGAAAGCCCGTCAACCGGGATTGCTCGAGGCTGTGCAGATGTCGTCCCTGCGCATCGGCCTGCTGGATCTCGATCAGCGCATCGAACACCGCCTCACCCGAGCCATCGAACACCCGCCCCATGAGCGTGATGGGTTCGCCCGGAGTCCGGGCTTCAGCGATCTCGGATCCCCACAGACTGCTCAGTTCGTATCCGTACTGGGCTGGCACCAACCCATAGGCAAAGTAAGGCCCCACGGTCTGGGAGGGTGTCTGCCTCATCGTGCAGTCTCCATGGGGGTCGCCTGCGCACCGCGCAGGACGATGTCAAACACATAGCCCAGCGCAAAGCCCTCTTCGGTCAGGTCAATCGAAAACTGCGCCACCATGCGCGCTCTGGCCTCGGCCGGTGCACTGTTGTAGATCGGATCAAGCGCAAGCAGTGGATCTCCCGGGAAATACATCTGGGTGACCAGCCGCGAGCCGAAGTGGGCACCCAACAGTGAGAAGTGAATATGCTGTGGCCGCCAGGCGTTGGGATGATTGCCCCAGGGGTAGGCACCGGGCTTGATGGTGAGCAGCCGATAACGACCCTGCGCATCGGTGAGCGTGCGCCCTGCCCCCAGAAAATTCGGATCGAGCGGAGCATCGTGCTGATCGATGCGATGAATGTAGCGGCCCGCTGCGTTGGCCTGCCAGACCTCCACCAGGGTGTGAGGCACGGGGCGGTGGCTGTCGTCGAGCACCCGGCCGGCCACGATGATGCGCTCGCCCAGAGGGGCACCATTGCGCACCGCATTGCGCGTGAGATCGTGATCGAGCGCTCCGATCATCTCGTGCCCATAGACCGGCTGGGCAAGCTCGGCGAGGCTGGTGGCAATCGGGATCAGGGGCTGTGTGGGCGAGCGCAACACACTCGAGGCATAGCCCGGACTCAGGCTTGGCGGATGGCTGGCCCAGTCGCGCGGGCTCAGGCGTGGTGTGTGTTCAGACATGCTCAAGGCGTTTTTTGAAGATCAGAGACGGTGGGCAGATCGGGTACGCCGGCGCCGCTCACGCGGGTTGCATTGTGCACGGCCCGCACGGTGGCCCGAGCCGTGACCCACGCCGCAGCCACGGCAAGCACCATCGGCGAGATCGCAGTGGACGGGAGGCTCGAGGCTGCGCCCTGGGGGCCTGCCCACGCCGCATCCTGCAGGCGCTGGCCTTTGAGATGGCCTGTGGACACCGCAAAGAGCGTATCGCCATCCCAGGCTGTGTGCACG
>JBKCEY010000499.1:0-19708 GCA_046304115.1 Burkholderiales bacterium
GGCGATATTGGTGAGCTGCATCGCGACCCCAAGCTCACAGGCGCGCGCCAGCGCTTCGGGCGATCGGGCATCCATGACCAGCGCCATCATGGCGCCCACGGTACCGGCCACCCGTGCGCCATAGGCCTGCACATCCGCAAGCGTTTCGTACTGTCGACCTTCGGAATCCCACAAGAAACCTTCAAGCAGGCCATCGAGCAGGACCCGCGGCATGCCGGTGGCCTCAACCACCGAACACAGCGCACGATCCGCTGCACAATCAATGGGCCGACCCGCATAGATGCCATCGAGCCTTGCGCGAAGGCCGGCCAGCGCGGCCACCTTGTCGGTGCCGAAGTCGATCTCGTCATCGGCGATGCGGCAAAAGGCATAGAGCGCCGTGGCCTGCGCCCGCACCCGGGCGGGCAACAGCAGCGAGGCTGCAAAGAAGGTCTTGGAGCCGCCCTGCATCAGCCGACGCAGGTCTGCATCAGCCGCTGGATCGACACCCTGATCGAGCGTGGTGGCCTGAAAGCGATCGGCCGGCATGTCGTCCGGTGAACTGACCCGCCCATGACGGGCATCCAGAACAGCACTCATGGTTGGGACCTTGAAGGGGCAGGTGAACCGCTCGGCGAAGGCCCCGCGCCATGACCTTCGCGCAACGCCCAGCGCCACAACGCTGAAGGATTGATCGGGAGCACCAGCATCCAGTGCTCGATCACAGCCAGAGCCAGCAGGGACCCCGCCAGGGCGGCGCCCATGGACGGCCCATCGGGCGTGGCGGGATCGGCGCTCCAGTGAAAGAGCCAGATGGTGACGAAGGTGGCGGCAGCCACCGGAAACGGAAAGAACCAGTTCATGCGACGACGACGAAAGAAACTCTGCAGATAGCGCAGATGAGCCGGCAGAAATTCTTCACTCAGGTTGCGTACACCGAAGTAGAGGTTGAGTTTTGCACTCAGGCGCATCACCCAGAGTACCGCGAAGGTCCAGGCGCCGGTCTGGTTGGGCGCCCCCCAGGTGATCGCCACGATCGCAGCAAACACCATCAGCAGACCCACCTCATGCCAGAGCACAGCCTGTGCAGCCTGTGAAAAGCGCACCCAGCCCGTCAGCCCTGGAGGAGACGCCTCTCGCCGCGGACCGGTGATCCAGCCCGTCAGGAAGGTGAGCTCATGCCAGCCCCACACCAGCAGGGCGCATGTGAAAGCGCAATAGGCTCCAGCCACCGTGCTCTGCTGGGCGGTGTGCGACAAGGCAAAGAGCGCCGCAACGGCCAGCGCGCTCGAAGCGACCAGACTCCAGCGAAAGGTGCCGCGCGGCATTCCATCGAGCAACAACACCAACCCCGTGCTGGCCCACCACACCACGATGGCGAACACCACGGCGATGCGGATGTCGTTGAGCCAGTCCAGAGTCACGGCCCGGGGCTCACCAGGTGGGCGACAGGCGAACCTGGGCCGGTAGCTCGTGCTTGCGTACCGGCAGGAAGTAAAGCCGGGCAAACGCCAGGGCACCGCGCACGGCGCAGCCTGCCAGGGCCAGCTTGCCTGCAACGCCGCCACGGGCCCGCGCCGCATTCACGTCGATCTGAACCTGCACCAGCTGATCCAGCCCGGCCTTGAACTTCGGGTTGTCGAGGTCGAGGGTGAAGGGAAACACCTGACGGGTGATCTCGGACGTGATGGCCAGAACCTTCATGTCGTACTCGGTGGAGTCCAGGCCCATGGCGTGATGCAGCATGGGTCGCGTGTGATCGCGCACATACATCGTGGCGTACACGGCCAGCAGGAAGAAGCGGATCCACAGCAGGTTCACGCCGCGCAGCAATTGGGGGTTGGCGCGCATGATCAGGGCAAAGGATTCGCCGTGGCGGAACTCGTCATTGCACCAGCGCTGGAACCACTTGAAGATGGGATGAAAGCGCTTGTCGGGGTGCGCCTCGAGCTGCCTGAAGATCGTGATGTAGCGCGCATAGCCAATCTTCTCGGACAGGTAGGTCGCATAGAAGATGTACTTGGGCTTGAAGAATGTGTAGGCCTTGGTGCGTTTGAGATTGCCCAGATCAATGCCCATGCCCAGATCCCTGAGCGAGGAATTGATGAAGCCCGCATGGCGCGATTCATCACGGGCCATGAAGCGCATCAGCGTCTTGATTTCGGGGTTCTCGATGTTCTTGGAGATGTCGTTGTAGAGAATGCAGCCCGAGAACTCCGAGGTGATGGAGGTAATCAGGAAGTCGACGAACTCCTGGCGCAACTCGGGCGACAGCGCAGCAAACTGGGCCTTGGCCTCTTCTGCAAAACCGGCATCGCGCTGGAAGTGATCGTAGTTGTTGTCGCCTTCGTATTCGGCCATGACCGCATCCCACTCGGCGCGCACCGAGGAGATGTCGATCTTCTCCATCGCCGCGAAGTCGGTGGTGTAAAAGCGCGGGCTGATCAGGCTTTCCTGCTTGGCCCGGTGAGCGGCGGCTTCAGAAGACTCGATGGTGGCGTAAGGCGTTGACATGGTGGAATCCGCAGAAAGTCTGAGACGAAAAAATCAGCGCCGTGGGCCTTCGGCCTGCAGGGTCAGCAGGCGCGAGAAATTGGCCGCGTTGGTGGGACCGAACGATTCAAGCTCGACCCGCTTGCCCGTGGCCGGGTCGTGCAGCGTGAGACGGCCATCGGCCTGGGCCATGAGCTCGAAGGGTTGATCGGGCCCGAGATCCCGGGCCTTACGCTCACGGGTGAGCGCCCTCAGCGAGCCGCGCACAAAACCCTGTTCACCCTCAATGACGGCCAGCTCGCGGTTGGTCGCCACGTCGATCACCGAGATGCCGCCATCCGGGCGATCAGCAAAGCGCAGGGCGCGCTCGGCCGAGGGGGCCGGGCCTTCGCCGCGCGCTGCTGCGGCCCTCAGCTGGTCAGGCCCGTTACCGGTGATGCGCACCAGGCCCACACTGATCAGCGAGAACGCAATCAGGCTGCCCGCTCCCCACAGGAACCAGCGTGGGAAGTTGTCTTCGGCTAGCGGTCGATCGGCGCGGGCATTCATGGTGGACCTTCGTTGGGGCGCTCGGTGGTGACGAAACTCAATGACTCGATTGCACAGCCAGTGACGCGGTGAGCGTTGCACCCTGAGGGGTGTGCGCTGCGGGCCATGCCTGTGGCTGCGACGTCGTCGAGGGCACGGGCTGGGTCGCCGGCTGCACGGTACGGGGCTGGCCATCTGCCTGTGCGGTCTGTGTGAGCGACTGCGCGTTGGCCTGGGCCCAGGCCTGGGTCAGGAGGCGGGCAACAGACTCGGCCTGCGGAAGGCAGCGCAGCATCGGCTCGGGTGCACCAATGCGCCAGGGCCTCACATGCGGCCACAGATGCACGTAGCCGATGCGATCGGGGCCACTGAGCTGCAATGCGATATCACCATGACCGTCCTTGAGCGGACGCAGATCCGCCGAAGCAATGCTTCGCAACGGCAGATTGAAGGTGACCGACAGCACCACGCCCACCCGCAGCACCACGCGCTTGTTGGTGAGGGTGTAGACCGCGCTTCGACAGGTCAGGCGAGCCAGCGTCAACACCATGGCCCAGCCAAGTCCAGCCAGGCCCACCGCCCAGGCCAGCTGCACCAGCAGATCCGACAGGCCCTCGACTTCAGGCCAGATGGCCACTGCACGCAGGGCCAGCATGGCCACGAAATACACCGCGAGCGCCCGCAGATGAAACACGTGCCTCATCATGGGCGCCACAGCCGGCGCGCCCTGCCAGAGCACCTGTTCGTCTGCCGGGAGGCGCTCGGGCAAGCCGTACTGCGGCTCGTGCTCGTGTTCGTGCCGAACCCCGCGCAGGCTCACAGCAGCTCCTGCGACCGCTCGGGCGAGGCGTAGAAGGTGCCGCCGCCGTAGTAGGCCTGGATACGCTCTTCCTCAGCCATGGTGACCTGATCGGCATTGCGCAGGGCAGGCACATTGGCAAAGTGATGCGCATAGATCGAATTGATCTCGACCGCGTTGCGACGCACGCGCACGAAGGGCATGGGGGCGAGCACCTTGCGGCTGCCGGTATCCACCTCGATGTAGCGGAACAGCATCTCGGAGGTGTCGAGCCAGAGCTCATGCACCGTACCCGCCACCTTGCCGTCGCCGGCAATCACCGGAAGACCGCGCGGGTCGGCATCCTGCTTGGCCACCGCAAATCCGGCCGCAGCACGCAGGGGAACGATCTTGGGCTCGCCCTCGAGCGTCATGTCGGGCACATCGGCACGGTTGGCCCAGGCCGCTGCACCCACGCCATCGAGCATGGGGTCACCGGTCGGCTCGATCGGCGAACCGGGCGAGGCGCCGGTCGGCCGGGCCACCACGGGCGGCTCGAGCTTCTTGGGATCAGGGATGGTCACTTCATGACCGCCCGCGAGCTTGTAGGTCTTGGGCGACGGGATGGGCCATCCCTTCACGACGGCCTTGTCCAGGCTGTCCGATTCCATCGGATAGCCCTCGCGGTGACCCTCGCGAACGAGATAGAAAATGAGGCCGGCAAAGAACAGCCAGAACGCATACAGCAGGATCTGTGCAAGATCCACATAACCAGTGATGGCACCGAAGGGCATGATGAAATCTCCGTCTGAAATCGGCCGCTAGCCGGGCAATTCGGCCAGTCCGAACTTGCGTTCGGAAGGAGGGACCATCGATCCGCGGCCGACGAGCGGTCCGATGGCAATCAGCGTCACAAACAACAACAACATCTCGACGTGGTAGACCACGCTGTATCCAGTAGAGGGCGTGGCCAGGGCCTGACCGAGCACACCCGCCTGCGCCAGGCTTCCCACCACATCGCGCAAAAACCCACCCGCAGCAATCGACAGGCCCGAGGCGGTGGCTTGAACGGCGCCCCAGGCGCCCAGGGCCAGGCCCACCATGCCGCGCTCTTCCATGCGCATGGCAGCCGTGAGCGTGCCCACCGCAAAAAGACCTCCGCCAAAGCCGATCAACAGGGCGCCCGCCCGAAACAGCGCTTCGGTGCCCAGCGGTGCAGCAAAGATCACAGCCGAAAACGCGGGTAGCCCACACAAGGCGCCGTAGGCCGCCAGACGCAGGGGATCACTGCCACGCGCCAGTTGCCGCCCGGCCAGCGCAAAGCCGATCAGCGAACCCCCCCGCCAGCAGGGCGGTGAGCAGGCTGGTTTCGCCCACACCGAGATTGAGAATCTCGCCGCCATAGGGCTCGAGCACCACATCCTGCATGTTGAACGCTGCGGTACCCAGACCGGTCGCCCACAGAAAGCGGCGCGCGCGGCTCTGCGAAATGAAACGCTTCCAGCTGTCCATGAAGACCGGCTTGGGCTCGGACTTGAGAGCCGCTGCACGCACCGGATCGCGGGCTTCCTGCTTCCAGAGCGCGATCGCATTGAGCACGAGCGTGATCACCGCGGCGCCCTGCACCACCTGAATGAGAATCTTGGGCGTGAAATCGGCCAGCAGCACACCGAACGCCACGCCACTGCCGACCATGCCGACCAGCAGCATCACGTACATCAGCGCCACCACGCGGGGCCGGGTCTCTTCGGTGGCCAGATCGGTGGCCAGCGCAAGACCGGCGGTCTGCGCGGTCTGCAGGCCGATGCCGGTCATGAGAAAAGCCAGTGCGGCCGCGCCCTGACCCACGAATGACGGCACGGGCACGGAGCCCAGGCCCGAGAGCACCAGCAGGGCGAAGGGCATGATGGCCAGGCCAAAGAACTGCACCAGCGTGCCGGTCCAGATGTAGGGCACGCGACGCCAGCCAAACGCCGAGCGATGGGTATCCGAGCGAAAACCGGTGAATGCGCGCGCGGGTGCCACCAGCACGGGCAGCGCCACCATCAGGGCGACCAGCCAGGCCGATACACCGAGCTCCACGATCATGACCCGGTTGAGGGTACCGACCGTGAGCGCAAGCGCCATGCCCACCGTGACCTGAAACAGCGACAGACGCAGCAGCCGGCCCAGCGGCAAGCCTGCGCTCGCCGCATCGGCAAACGGCAGATAGCGCGAAGGCATCTGCCGCATCAGCTGGCTGAAGCGCGCAGCCCTCATCCAGCATGCTCCCACTCGATGGCCTGCGAGGTATAAAACCCGCTTGAGACCCGCAGCGTGCGACCGGCCTGCCATCCCGAGAGGGCCCGGTACTCGGCCGCAGCCTGCTTGAGAACCGCTTCGGCCACCGGCACGATGGCGGGCGCCCGATCAGCCCGCGGAAAGAGCTTGCCCGCCGCATGCATGAGGCTGAGCAACGGCGTGCGCGGCGCAAAGGTGATGATCATGGAGTCGACCGTGCGCGGCGCCAGGGCACCCAGCGCATGCACGACATCGGCGGGCTCGTAGTGAATCAGCGAGTCCATCGCGACCACATGATCAAAGTAGCCCAGCGCCTCATCAAGCATGTCGCCCGAGCGAAAGTCGATCAGCTGCGCATCGACATCCGCCGGCATGCGCTGACGGGCGATCTCCACCAGACGCGGTGAGAGGTCGATCGCCAGCACTTCGGCGCCGCGCCGCGCAAGCTCGAAGCTCATCGCCCCGGTGCCACAGCCGGCATCGAGCACACGGCGTCCGCGCAGATCATCGGGCAACCAGGAGAGCATCGTGGCGCGCATGCGGTCGCGCCCGGCCCGCACCGTGGCTCGAATGCCACTGACCGGTGCCGAGGAGGTCAGCCGCTCCCAGGCCTCGACCGCAGTACGGTCGAAGTACTGCTCGATCTGGCTGCGGCGATTCTGATAAGGCGCGTGACTCATCAGTCGAATCCCAGCAGGTCAAAGATTTCGCGGTCTTTCAGGGCCTCGGGGGCGAGCGGATCGGTACCCGCCCAGAGCGACGCCGCCAGGCGCAGGTACTCCTGCTGCACGGCCTCGAGTTCGGGCGAGGCTTCCATCTCGAAGAGCGTGGATTTTTTGAGGCGGCTGCGCCGAATCACATCGAGATCCGGGAAATGCGCCATGCGCTTGAGGCCCACGCGATCATTGAAGCGGTCGATCTGATCGGTATCGCGACTGCGATTGGCGATCACGCCGCCCAGACGCACCTTGTAATTCTTGGCCTTGGCACCAATCGCCTGCACGATGCGGTTCATGGCGAAGATGGAGTCAAAGTCATTGGCTGTGACGATCAGTGCACGATCGGCATGCTGCAGCGGTGCGGCAAACCCCCCGCACACCACATCACCCAGCACATCGAAGATCACCACATCGGTGTCCTCGAGCAGGTGATGCTCCTTGAGCAGCTTGACGGTCTGACCCACCACATAGCCACCGCAGCCCGTGCCCGCTGGCGGACCGCCGGCCTCGACGCACATCACGCCGTTGTAGCCCTCGAACACGAAGTCCTCGAGGCGCAGTTCTTCCGGATGGAAATCGACCTGTTCGAGCACATCGATCACCGTGGGCATCAGCCGCTTGGTGAGCGTGAAGGTGGAGTCATGCTTGGGGTCGCAGCCGATCTGCAGCACCCGCTTGCCGAGCTTGGAAAACGCCACGCTCAGGTTGGACGACGTGGTGCTCTTGCCGATGCCGCCCTTGCCATACACCGCAAAGACCTTGGCATTGCCGATCTTCATGTTGGGGTCGAGCTGCACCTGAACACTGCCTTCGCCGTCGGAACGGCCCGGTCGTCGGATATCACTGATGGGAACGGTTGCGACTGTCATGCGGAAACTCCTTCGACTACGCCTTCGAGGCGGTCTTCAAGTTCTTCACTCGCGCGTCGCAGCGCTTCGAGCATTTCGGGTTCGGGGGTCCAGTACTGCCGGTCGCAAGCCTCGAGAAGACGGTTTGCCACACGGGCCGACGCGGTGGGATTGAGCTGGGCCAGGCGCTCGCGCATGGCCGGATCGAGCATGAAGGTCTCGGTGATCTGCCGATAGACCCAGGGCTGCACCTGGCCGGTCGTGGCCGACCAGCCCATGGTGTTGGTGACATGCACTTCGATCTGGCGCACGCCCTCATAGCCATGCTTGAGCATGCCCTCGGTCCAGCGCGGATTGAGCATGCGGGTGCGGGCCTCGAGCGCCACCTGCTCGTCGAGTGTGCGCACCGTGCCTTCGCCGCGGGTCTGGTCACCGATATAGACCGTCGGGGCCTGACCGCCACGGGCCCGCTTGACCGCGCCCGTGATGCCACCCAGCGTGTCGAAATAATTGTCGACCGTGGTCACGCCGAGCTCGACCGAATCGAGGTTCTGGTAGGTGAGTTGCACGTCGGCCAGCACGCTTTGCAGCAAGGCGCCCTGCTGCACCGCGCGGCCCGTTCGGCCATAGGCAAAGCCCTTGCGACGCGAATAGGTCTCGGCCAGTTCGTCCTCGCCATCCCAGCGGCTGCTCTCGACCAGGTTGTTGACGTTGGAGCCGTAGGCGCCCTCGGCATTGCCATACACCCGGAGCGCGGCCACCTCCAGCGTGCAGCCATGCTCCTGCTGATAGGCCAGGGCATGCTTGCGCACGAAGTTCTGCTCGATGGGCTCGTCAGCGTTCGCGGCCAGCCACGCCGCCTCGGCCAGCATGCGGATCTGCAGGGGCATGAGGTCACGAAAGATGCCCGAGATGGTGAGCACCACATCAATGCGTGGGCGACCCAGTTCGGCCAGACTCATGAGCTGTGCTCCGGCAATCCGGCCGTAGCTGTCAAAGCGCGGTGCCGCACCCATCAGGGCGAGCGCCTGGCCAATCGGTCCGCCTTCGGTCTTGAGATTGTCACTGCCCCAGAGCACCATGGCTACCGTCTCGGGCAACGGATGGCCATCCTGCCTGTACCGATCGATCAGGCGCTGCGTCTGGCGCGCTCCGTCTCGCATGGCATAGCTGCTCGGGATCCGGAAAGGATCAAAGCCGTGAAGATTGCGCCCGGTGGGCAGCACTTCGGGCGTGCGCAGGATGTCGCCACCCGGTGTGGGCCGGATGAAGCCGCCATCGAGCGCATGCAACAGGGCAGGCACCTCGGTGTCCTGAGCCAGGAACCCGTTGGCACGGGCCAGCGTTTCGAAGAGCTCGCCCAGACCTTCAGCCGGTTCGCCCGGAACGAGGGCCAGCGCATCACGGGCCTCGCCGCCTTCGGCCAGATGCACCAGCGCAGCCTCGTGCACGGGCCTGTCGGTGACCGCCAGCGCCATGGCACGCAGCATCTCCTGGCGCTGTGCTGCATCGCAGGCCTGCCCGGCCACATGCAGCCCGATGGGCACGAGACTTTCCTCGACCTCGATCACCCGATGATGCAGCGCCAGGATCTGACGCTCGGCACCAAACTCGCCGGCATCGTCGATCGACCAGGCAGGCGCGTCGGCCGCGATCAGATCGACGCCTGCGCCCTGGGCCCGGATCATGTCCACCAGATCGCGCTGGCGCTCGGCCTGTTCGGGACGGGCTGTGCGCCATTGGTCGATGGAGCCCTTGAGCTCGAGCAGGCCGCTGTACAGACCCGACTGGCATACCGGCGGGGTGAGGTAGCTCACCAGAGTGGCGTTTGAGCGACGCTTGGCGATGGCGCCTTCTGACGGATTGTTGGACGCGTAGAGGTAGATGTTGGGCAGATCGCCGATCAGGCGGTCGGGCCAGCAATGACCGGTCAGGCCGGTCTGCTTGCCCGGCATGAATTCAAGCGCCCCATGGGTGCCGAAGTGCAGCACGGCATGAGCGCCAAAGTCTTCACGCAGATAGCGATAGAAGGCCGAGAAGGCATGCGTGGGGGCCATGCCCTTTTCGAACAGCAGGCGCATCGGATCGCCCTCGTAGCCAAACGAGGGCTGCACGGTAATCAGCACATTGCCGAACTGTTTGCCGAGCACAAAAAGGCTGCGGCCATTGGTGAGCTGCTTGCCTGGCGCCGGGCCCCACTGGGCTTCGATCTCCGTGAGCCAGGGCTCGCGGCGTACATGGTCATCCACCGGGATGAAGTGATGCACATTGGCGTCCGCTCCCCACTGCGCAGCATTGCCTTTGAGAAGGGCTTCGCGCAGCTCGTCGATGCTCTCGGGCAGTGTGACCGCGTAGCCTTGCGCGGCCATGGCATGCAGGGTGTTGAAGAGGGATTCAAACACGCCAAGGTGTGCCGCTGTGCCGATGTTGCCGGCATTGGGTGGGAAGTTGAACACCACGATCGCCACCAGCCGCTGGGCCCGCTCACTGCGCTTGAGGGCCACCAGGCGATCCACCCGTGCAGCCAGCGAGAGCGCACGCTCGGGGCAGGAGGCCATGTCCTGAGTGCTCTGGCTCGCGGTGAAGGTGCAGGCCTGGGCGCAGCCGTTGCAGGTCACGCCGGCCGCGCCAGGGCGCCCGCCGAACACGGTGGGATTGGTCGCGCCATCGAGCTCGGGAATGGCCACCATGATGGTGCTCTCAACCGGCGACAGCCCACGCTCGGAGCCGCCCCACTGATCGAGGGTCTGAAACTCCACCGGATGGGCCGCCACGTAGGGCACATCGAGCGTAGCCAGCACATCCTCGGCAGCGCGGGCATCGTTGTAGGCCGGCCCGCCGACAAGAGAAAAACCCGAGAGTGAAACGAGCGCGTCGATGGTGGGCGCGCCATCCCGGGTGAAGAAGCGGTTGATGGCAGGACGGGCATCGAGCCCGGCCGCAAATGCGGGAATGACACGCAGGCCGCGCGCCTCGAGGGCAGCGATCACGCCATCGTAGTGGCCGGCATTGCCCGCGAGCAGATACGAACGCAGCAGGAGCAGGCCGACCGTGCCGCGAGGCGGTGATGCTGGCGTGGGCAGGTCTTCAAGGCGTGCGCTGAGGCGGCCCTGCATGCGCGGGTGATACACACCCACTTCCGGATACTCGACCGGATCGGCCACCCGGATGCTGCGCCGCAGATCCTTGCGCGGCCCGTCGGCATAGCGATCGACCAGGAAGCGCACCATGTTGGCCACGTTTTCTTCCGACCCGCCCAGCCAGTACTGCAGGGTGAGAAAATAGGCTCTGACATCCTGCGCCGTGCCCGGAATGAAGCGCAGCAGCTGGGGCAGGCGGCGCAGCATGCGCATCTGTGCCTCGCCGCCCGTGCCACCCTTGGCCTTGCCGTCCTTGTCGGTGCCGCGCAGCTTCTTGAGCATGGCCATCAGGCCCGACGCCGGCTTGCCCATGTCGAACTTGCCCAGCCGCGTGATCTTCACCACCTCGCTGGCCGACATGGCGCAGACCATGGCATCGCACTGATCGCGACGCGCCATCAGCGCGGACAGCAGGGGCTGGAAGTGGTCTTCCAGGAACAGCATGGTGACGATGATGATGTCGCCCTGTGCGATGTCGTTCAGGCAACGCTTGAGCAGACGTTCGTCATCGGCCCATTCCGATGCGGCATGCAGGGTGAGATTGAGGCCCGGCATCTCGCGCACCAGCTGGGCACGGGCGCGCTCGGTGGCCGTGGCCAGGTGGGTGTCCATCGTCACGATGACGACGTTCACCGGGGTGCGCTCAGCGCCCGAAGTGCGACTTCGCATCGTAAAGAGTCTCCACGGTGATGAGGGCAACACCCCGCTCGTTGGCAAAGCGTTCGGTATTGCGGCGAGCCTTGCCACGCACGAAGAACGGAATCTTTTTCAGTTCGGCTTCGGCTTCGGCGGCCCAGGTCGCCACCACAATGCCGGCCTCGGAGGCGGGCAGCACGCTGGCATGGCCGGGCGGCTGCACGGCGGGCGACGCCGCTTGTAGCACCGGCTGATCGGCCTCAGGCGGCGCGGCCATCGGGGCGACAGGCTCGGGCGCGGCAACCTCGCGCGGCACCATGGGAGCGGTGCGTCCGAGGTGCGATGCTGCTGCGCCTTCATGGAACTCGAAGTCTTCGCGGAACATGGTGAGCAGATGCTCTTCCAGGCCCATCATGAGGGGCTGCACCCAGGTGTCGAAGAGCACGTTGGCCCCTTCGAAGCCCATCTGGGGTGAGTGACGCGCCGGAAAATCCTGCACATGCACCGGTGCAGAGATCACGGTGCAGGGCACGCCCAGACGCTTGGCGATGTGGCGCTCCATCTGTGTGCCCAGCACCAGCTCGGGCTGCAGTGCGGCCACCTGCGCCTCAACCTCGAGGTAGTCGTCGGTAATGAGGGGCTCGATGCCATAGAGCTTGGCGGCCTCGCGCACATCGCGCGCGAACTCGCGGTTGTAGGTCCCCAGGCCCACCACCTGAAAGCCCATCTCCGTGCTTGCCACGCGCGCCGCGGCCACCGCATGGGTGGCATCACCAAAGATGAACACGCGCTTGCCGGTGAGGTAGTTGGAATCAACCGAGCGTGAATACCAGCTCGCCCGTGAGCCTGCTGCAAGCGCCGGCGCAGGATCCACACCCGCAAGCTCGGCCACTTCGCGAATGAAGGCCTCGGTTGCGCGCACCCCAATCGGCACGTTGCGGGTCATGGGCTGACGCAGGCTGCGCTGCATCCAGGCCGCCGCGGCCTGCGCGGTTTCGGGATAGAGCACGACATTGAAATGTGCTGCACCGAGGCGGGTCAGGTCATCCGGCGTGGCCCCGAGCGGTGCGACCACGTTCACATCGATGCCCAGCAGCGCCATGATCTGTCGCACTTCCCGCAGATCGTCGCGGTGCCTGAAACCCAGCGCAGTGGGCCCGAGCAAATTGCAGCTCGGTCGCTCGCTGCGCGCCATGGGCACGGCCAGATGACGCACCAGCTGATAGAAGGTCTCGGATGCGCCCCAGTGCTCCTTGCGCTGATACGAGGGCAGCTCGAGCGGCACCACCGGAATCGGCAAATCGAGCGCAGAGGCCAGGCCCCCGGGATCGTCCTGGATCAGCTCGGCCGTGCAGGAGGCGCCCACGATCATGGCCTGCGGCTTGAATCGCTCATAGGCCTCACGGGCCGCGCTCTGGAAGATCTCGGCCGTGTCCTTGCCCAGATCACGGGCCTGGAAGGTGGTGTAGGTGACCGGTGGGCGCGAGGGCAGCCGCTCGATCATGGTGAAGAGCAGGTCGGCGTAGGTATCGCCCTGGGGTGCATGCAGCACGTAGTGCAGGCCCTTCATGGCCGTGGCGACCCGCATCGCGCCCACATGCGGCGGGCCTTCGTAGGTCCAGAGCGAGAGCTGCATGCCGTTGCCCCTTGCGCCTCAGGCCGCCAGCGCCGCTTTGCGGGCGAGCGGTCGGGCAAAGAGTTCGGCCAGATCGGCGGCCTGCTCGTAACCATGCACCGGCGAAAACACCAGTTCGATCGACCACTTGGTGGTGAGGCCTTCGGACTCCAGCGGATTGGCCAGGCCCAGCCCGCAGACCACGATGTCCGGGCGCGCCGCGCGGCAGCGGTCGAGCTGACGCTCGACATCCTGCCCTTCGGAGAGCGTGATGCCTTCAGGCAAGAGGGCCAGCTCAGCCGCCATGTGCGAGCGATGCAGATAGGGCGTACCCACCTCAATCAGCTTCATGCCGAGTTCACGCGACAGGAATCGCGCCAGCGGCAGCTCGAGCTGCGAGTCGGGGAAGAAAAACAGGCTGCGCCCGGCCAGCGTGTCGCGATGACGCGCGAGCGCACGCTCGGCCCGCTCGCGCCGGGGTGCCACGGCCGCATCGAATGCAGTCCGCGACATCCCTCGAGTTTGCGCGGCTGCCCAGAGCCACTCGGTGGTGCCCTCGACGCCAAACGGAAAGGGCGCCGAGAGCCGCTGCAGGCCGGCGTTTTCGAGCAGACGCGCGGTCTCGGCCAGAAAGGGCTGTGCCAGGAGCATCTGCATGCCGGGCCGAATGGCGGGCAGGGTGCGGGCGCCACGCGGCGGAAAGAAACTCACCGAGCCCAGGCCCAGTTCGTTGAAGACCCGCCGGAACTGATCTTCGACGATGTCGGGCAGGGTGCCCACGATCAACAGGTCGGTGGCGCGAGCGGCGTCTTGGGGCAGCTCGGGCACCAGAGCGGCCAGACAGGTGTCTTCGCCTTGCGTGAAGGTGGTCTCGATGCCACTGCCCGAGTAGCTCAGCACCCGCACGTTGGGTGCGAAACGGCCATCGAGTCGCTCGGAGGCCCGCTGCAGATCAAGCTTGATGACCTCGGACGGGCAGGAACCCACGAGAAAGAGCATGCGGATGTCGGGGCGGCGCTCAAGCAGCCGGGCCACCACGCGGTCGAGCTCGTCGTTGGCATCGGCCAGGCCGGCCAGATCACGGTCATCGATGATTGCGGTGGCGAACCGGGGCTCGGCAAAGATCATCACGCCCGCCGCCGATTGCAGCAGATGCGCGCAGGTGCGCGAGCCCACCACCAGAAAAAACGCGTCCTGAATCTTGCGATGCAGCCAGATGATGCCGGTCAGTCCGCAAAAGACCTCACGCTGGCCCCGCTCCCGAAGGACGGGGACATCGTCGCAACCCGGGGCTGCCGGGTGAAGTGGAATCACCGGGCTCATGCGGCCTCCGGTTGGGCGTGTGAGGCCTGAGCTGCAGCCAGCCGTGCCGCCCGCAGCTTGAGGACGAACTGAAGGGCATTGACGGCATAGGTGGCATAGGCCACCAGCGCCAGGATCATCTGCTGGCGGGTCTCCAGAGCGCCGGTCAGGAGCGCCGCCAGATAGGCGGTATGCAGGGCCAGAACGGCCATGCTGACCATGTCTTCCCAGAAGAAGGCCGTCGCAAAGAGATAGACACCAAAGACGTCTTTTTCCCAGATGCAGCCCGTGACCATGATGGTGTACAGCGTCAGGGTCTTGATGACGATGGACAGGGTGGCCGCGATCTCGCCCTCGCCGGTGGCGAGATAACGCCAGACCAGCGCAATGCTGATCAGGCAGACCAGGAACTGCAGCGGCGCGAGCACGCCCTGGACCAGGGTCCAGGCAGACGCATCACGACGACGACGCTCCTCGGGGGTGTACAGGGGTCGCGCAGGGCGACGGCCCGTTTCGGTGTTCATGGACGCAATCTAGACCGGTCCGACCCCAAGTGTCAATCTCTCTTGACGTCATTTGTCTATGACATTAACGTAGGGCCTGCAGGTCTTTTCGTGGTTTTTGTCCAATAAGCCGATCGGACACGAATTGGACATACAAAGAAATATGCTGGTCAAACGCTTGACAATCGTCCCGAGTCGCTTCGACACTCGCTTGACGCTGTCAATGCACTGCTTGTCCAAGCCACAAGAAGGCCTGGGCGGACCCTCCACCCACGCCAGGGGTGAGGGTCCTGACTGCCAGGCTCGAGCCGGTTCCCAGCCGCTCGGGCCGTCCACTCATGAAGCGATAAGACCGGGGGAGCTGGCTGGCATGGAACACAACAAGAAAAACAACGCCTGGAGTCCGTCTGCTGCCCGTTCGGAGCGCACCGATGCAGTGACCCGGCTTGAGCTGGGCAGTCCTGCCGCTCGGCCCCATGTCTGGCTCAGACAGACGATCGAGTCCACCGTTCTGCCGCGCCTGGTCACCGACGCCCGGGCCGAGTTGCTGCTGGGGCCGGACGGTCAGAGCCCCGACCCGATGCGGCCCAATGCGGGCGATGTGCACATGCTGGCCGAGCTCCTCATGCGCGAGGATTTCGATGCCTGCGAGCGGTTCGTCGAGCGCTTTCAGCAGGCTGGCTACAGCGCCGAGCATGTGATGCTGGAGCTGCTCACCCCCGCGGCCCGCCTGCTGGGCGACAAATGGGTGGCCGACAGCTGCAATTTCACCGAGGTCACCATTGGCGTGGGTCGGTTGCAGAGCATGGTCTTCGACATGGGCCGCCAGGAGCGCCCCGACAGCATCGAGACCGCGGCACCCACTGCAGGCCGTCGCGCCCTGCTGCTGGCCATGCCGGGTTCTCATCACACCCTGGGTGTGCTCATGCTCTCGGAATTCTTCCGGCGCGGGGGCTGGGATGTCTGCGACGAAGCCTGCGACGACCTGGCCGAAGTGCGTGCAGTCGTTCGTGACCACTGGTTTGATCTCATCGGGCTATCTGCCAGCACCGAAGCGCATCTCGAGGCATTGCCCTCGGTTATCCTCGCGCTGCGTCGCCACTCCCGCAATCCCGGGATCGTGGTCATGGTGGGGGGCCCCTCCTTCGTTCAAAACCCCGATCTGGCGCATGGCGTCGGCGCTGATTTCACCGCCTCGGATGCCCGCAGTGCAGTCGATGAAGCCGGTCGACAGCTCGAGCGGATCCTGTCCCCGCGATGAGATACGCCCCGCCTGGCTCCTGACGCGTGCACCTGTTTTTGTAATGGCTGTTATCGATACCACCCCTCTGTCCCAGGCCTTTGCCGCCCTGCCACCAGGAGCCGCAGCCTCGCTGCTGATCGCAGCAACCGACCTCACGCTGCTCATCGACGAGAAGGGTGTGGTTCGTGACCTGCAGATCGGCAGCGGCGAACTCGCCGATCTCGATCATGCAGATTGGCTCGGCAGGCCCTGGTCCGAGATCGTGAGCATCGAGAGCCGGCCCAAGGTCAAGGCCCTGCTGCAGGAAGCCCTCGAATCGCCAAATGCCACCGAGCAGACCAACCGCTGGCGGCATATCAACCACACCACCGCACAGGGGCAGGATCTGCCCGTGCTGTATTCGGTGCTGCCGGCTGGCGAGGGCCAGGTGCTCGCCATTGGCCGCGATCTGCGGCCCTTCACCCGAATCCAGGAGCGCCTGATTGCATCGCAGCAGGCCATGCAGCGCGACTACGTCCGGCTGCGTCAGCTCGAGAGCCGCTTTCGGGCGCTTTTTCTGGCCATCGCCGAGCCCGTGCTGATCGTCGAAGCCTCATCGCTCAAGGTGGTCGAAGCCAATCCGGCGGCGGCCACGCTCTTTTCTGAAACCACCCGCAAGCTCTTTGGCCGCCAGATCGGTGAATGCTTCGATGCCGCCAGCGGCCCCAGGCTTCAGGGGCTGCTTGATTCCCTGCGCGGCACCCGTCAGACCGAAGCAACCCCACAGCGCCTGACCACGCAGGCCGGGCTTGCGGTGGATGTGTCGGCCTCCATCTTCCGGCTCGATGGCAGCACGCTCTTTCTGGTACGCATTCCGGGTCTGCAGGCAGGCGCGGTCGAGCCCCTCACTGCAGCGCGCAGGCCCTTGATCGATGCCATTGATCATGCGCCTGATGCCTTCGTGGTCACGGAGCCCTCGGGGCGGGTGCTCTACGCCAACAGGGCCTTTGCCGAACTGGTCCAGCTCGATACGCCCGAGGCCGCGATCGGTGAATCCCTCGACCTGTGGCTGGGTCGCTCGGGCGTCGACCTCGGGGTCATGATGGCGTCGCTTCGCCAGGGCGATGCGGTGCGTCTCTTTCCCACGCTCATTCGAAGCCGGTTTGGCAACGAAACCTCGGTCGAGATCTCGGCCGCCCCGGTGCTCGATGCACGCATGCCTTGCCTGGGCTTTACCCTGCGCGACATCGATCGCCGGCCGCAGAGTGAGCCCCGCGAGGGCTCGGGCCTGTCGCGGGCCGTAGGCCAGCTCACCGAACTGGTGGGCCGTGTGCCGCTCAAGGACATCGTGGGCCAGACCACCGACATGATCGAGCAGATGTGCATCGAGGCGGCCCTGCACCTGACCCGAGACAACCGTGCGGCCGCCGCCGAAATGCTCGGACTCTCCCGGCAAAGCCTGTACGTCAAGCTGCGCCGCCATGGCCTGGGCGATTCGGGCGCTGATGACGGTCAGTAGTCGCGTCGAGCCCGACTCACCCGTGGTGGTGGTCGCCCTCATCGATCTCTCGCGCGGTACGCGCCTGTGGGGCTGGTCCAAGGTGGTCCAGCGCGCCAGCGCACTCGCCGGCACGCCAGGCCTGCGCTTTGCAAAGGTGATGGGCAGCGGGCATGAAGGCGGCTTTGGACTGCGGCCCAGCAGCTCGATCCAGGGGCTGTTCTGCGTATTTGATGATGCCGACACCGCGCAGCGCTTTACCGCACCCGGCGGGCGCCTTCAGCCCTGGCGCGATCGGGCCCGCGAACTCTTCTGCGTCAAGCTGCGCCCGTGGTCGAGCCGGGGCAGCTGGTCGGGCCTGCAATTGCCGGTCACGGCCGCTGCGCCCTCGGAGGGTCCGGTGGCCTCACTCACACGCGCCTCGATCCGTCCGAGCCGCGCGGCCGCCTTCTGGCGGATGCAGCCTGCAGCCGAGCGTTCGCTTGCTCGAGCCCAGGGTGTGCGCGTAGCCTGCGGCATTGGCGAGGCCCCCATCCTGCGCCAGGCCACCTTCAGCCTGTGGGACAGCGTGCAGGCCATGGATGCCTATGCCCGCAGCGGCGCCCATCAGGAGGCGATCGTGGCGGCTGCCCAGGGTCGCTTCTTTTCCGAATCGATGTTCGTGCGCTTTGTGCCCTACGACCTTGAAGGCACCTGGAAAGGCCAAGCGGCAGAACCGATGAATGCCTTGAGCGCCAACCCCTCGTGATCAACGCCAGGACCGGCGAGGACGCCTTGTGAACGCCATGACCTGCAAGAGCTTCTGACCTGCGCGATGCCTTCGAGCGATCGTCATGTGGTGGTGGTGGGTGCAGGCGCGGGTGGCCTTGCGGCGGCCATCGATCTGGCTCGCCAGGGATTGCGGGTCACCCTGCTGGAGGCGGGCCCCGAGCCCGGCGGCAAGCTCTATCAGCACAGCGTGGACGGCGTGGGCATCGACAGTGGACCGACGGTCTTCACGATGCGATGGGTCTTCGAGGGACTGTTCAACGCGGCAGGCGCACGGCTGGAGGATGACCTGCAGCTCGAGCCTTTGGGCCTGCTCGCACGCCATGCCTGGGCCGGCGGCGGTCAACTCGACCTGCATGCACAGGCAGCGCGCTCGGCCGAGGCCATCGGCCAGTTCAGTGGACCCGCCGAAGCTCGCCGGTTTCTGGCCTTTTGCGAACAGGCCCGCAAGGTCTATGAAACCCTTGAAGGCCCCTACATCCGCTCGAGTCGTCCCGATGCGGTCTCGCTCACGCGGGCCATCGGACTGGGCGGCACGCTCATGCTCTCGAGTCTGGGGCCCTTTCGCGACCTCTGGCGCGCCCTGGCGAAGCACTTTCATGACCCTCGCCTGCAACAGCTCTTCGGGCGCTATGCCACCTACTGCGGATCATCGCCCCTGGAGGCACCGGCCACGCTGATGCTGGTCGCCCATGTGGAGATGCTGGGCGTATGGGCCGTGCAAGGCGGCATGATCCGTCTGGCGCAGGCTCTGGCTGCCCTGGCTACCCGGCAGGGCGTCGTCCTGCGATGCAACAGCCGGGTGCGGTCGATTCAGACCCGAAACAACCGGATCAGCGGCGTGCTACTGGATGATGGGCAACAGATCGACGCTGATGCCGTCGTTTTCAATGGTGATGTCAATGCTCTGGCATGCGGACTGCTCGGCCCGGCCGTGCGTGGCGCCGTGCCCCCGGTTGCCCGGTCGGATCGGTCGCTCGCGGCCGTGACCTGGTCGGTGCGGGCCCGCATGCCGGGCTTTCCGCTGGTTCGGCATAACGTCTTCTTTGATGAAGACTACGCCAGTGAATTTGAAGACATCTTCAGCCATCATCGGTTACCCCGCAAACCCACCGTCTATCTGTGCGCACAAGACCGCGGCGACAGCGCTGCGGCGCCAGACGCCCCCGAACGCATGCTGATCCTGGTCAATGCACCGGCCCTGGGCGACCTCGATCGCCCCGCCGCCCTGTCCCCGGACGAACTGGCGGCCTGCGAGCAGCGCGCGATCCGCCTGCTGCGTCGCTGCGGGCTGGAGATCACGGGCGAGGGACTGGGAGGGGTTCGCACGACCCCCATCGACTTCGAGCGACGGTTTGCGGCCACTGGTGGCGCGCTCTACGGGCGAGCCTCCCATGGC
>JBKCEY010000500.1:0-6369 GCA_046304115.1 Burkholderiales bacterium
GGGCGAGCCGCAGGCCTGCGAGGGCCAGACCCTGGCCTGGCGTCACCCGTTGTCGCTCGAGTTGCGCCCTTTGCTGCCGGCCTCGATTCGTCCGATCCGTTGGCTGCAACTGCCTGAGGTGTATCGGATTTCCTGCGCAGCCCCGCTGGGTGTGCAGGCCTTCGAGCAGACCCTGGATGAGGGGCTCTGCGCCATCGAGGAACGGGCGCTCGGCCTACCGGGGGGGCATTCGATCGACACCACCGGGCCGCAGGGCCCCGGCAACCGAGATCCTGGGGAACTCCTCTGGCTGCAATTACGCGAACCCGAGCTGCCCGCCACAGACCTCACGCGTCTGTTTGAGCGCCTCTGGCACTGGCGCATGCATCGGCCGCTGCGCCTGATCGTGAGCAGTCGCCATGCGCAGGCGCTCTGGGCTCGGGCCGACGGGGTGCACCTCACGGCCCGCGATCTGGCGCTTCAGCAGGCTCGCCCGGCATTGCCCTGGGTGTTTGCCTCCTGCCACGATCCTGCTCAACTCGCACAGGCGGCCGAACGGGGCTGCGATCTGGCTGTACTGGGACCGGTGCTGCCCACACGCAGCCATCCAGGGGCAGCCACGATGGGCTGGCAGGGTTTCAGTGAGGTTCTGGGCGACCCGCTATTGCCCGTGATGGCGCTCGGGGGTCTGACGGTGTCCGATTGCGGCTTGGCCCAGGCCCATGGCGCTCAGGGCGTGGCCTTGTTGAGCGGCGGCTGGCCCGTGGTGCCGGATTCGCCGGGATCGGCTTCTCCGTCCTGACCCTCGATGCGAAAGTTCTCGCTCGCCCAGGCGCCCAGATCGATCTGCTTGCAGCGTTCGCTGCAGAACGGCCGAAAGCGGTTGGCCGAACTGAACTCTGCCGGCTGACGGCAGGTGGGGCAGGGGACAGTCCGACGGCTCATCGGACGCTGAGGCGTTCAGCGCCCCGCATGGCGCGCAGCGAGCGAGCGATGCGCACGACTACAGGCTGCACAGGGCGATCTCGAAGCTCACGGCCCCCTCGAAGGGGCGCGGCCGCAGATCGCCTCCCTGCTGGGTGAAGCGAATCCAGATCATGTGTTTGCTGGCCGAGATTTCGGGGATGGCACCCAGCGCATCGTCGATGCGTACCTGCAGCATATGCACGACGCGCCCGCCCAGCATCTGCTGGTAGGCACCCTGATGGGCACTGACCGGGGTGCGTGTGGCGGAATCGCGCAGCAGGCGCAACACGATGCCCAGCGCATCACGCAAGGGCCTGAAGGGTGCCTCCCAGCCCTGGATCTCCTCACGCCGACGCGCCGCGTCGCGGTGCATCCAGGCATGGTAGGACGGCAGATCGAACTCGCAGGTGCCACCCGCCACTGCAGCCCGGTTGCGGATGCTCATCAGCCACTCGTTGTCACGCAGGTGCTGTCCGGTTTTGCCCGTGGTGCCTGTCAGGCGTTGAGAGGTGGAGTCGATGTCGGACAGCACCCGCTCCAGCGCATCACGCGAGACTTCAGGGTTGTCCCGAAAGCCGATGAGCGTCTGGCGTTGCCGCTCGAGTTCCTGCAGAAGATCGGATTTCAGATCGGCCCGCGAGGTCGCGTCAAGCACCTCGAACAGCGTGGTCAGGGCGACATGATGCTCAAGCTCGCCGTCGGCGGCTGCGAAGTGGTCGAACCGCGCGAATAGATCCTCGAGCCTCAGCAGCGTGCGGATCCGTTCGTTGAGCGGGTATTCGTAGAGGATCAGCACGCAGGGGCGTCCTGGGAGCTGCGCTGGGCGCGGTTTTCGAGCCAGCGGATTCTGAATCATTCCTTCGGGGAATACAAACCCGTCCGGTAGAGCCGGTCGAGCCGTTCGATCTGGGGGCGCAGAGCTTCGAGCCCGTCGCTGTTGTCGACCACGTCATCGGCCACCGCCAGACGCTGCTCCCGGCTCGCCTGGGCGCCCATGATGGCCAGGACCTGACTGCGCTCAAGGCCACTGCGCTGCATGACCCGGGAGATCTGGGTCTCGGGGGGACAGTCGACCACCAGAACCCGGGAAAATCTTTCTTTCGCCCGGCCTCCCTCCACCAGCAGGGGCACGGCCACCAGCACATACGGGGCCTGGCGCGCAATCGCCTGCGCGATGCCGGAATCCGTGTGCTGGCGGATGAGCGGATGCAAAATGGCTTCCAGACGCTTGCGGGCCAGAGGGTCCGAGAAGGCCATTGCCCGCATGGCGGCGCGATCCAGTCGGCCATCGGGAGCCACCACCCCGTTGCCGAATGCGTCCCGGATGGCCGCCATCGCCTGGCCGCCCGGCGCGGTCAGGTCATGGGCAATCCGGTCGGTATCGACCAGAACACCGCCACGCTCGACCAGCAGGTCGGCCACGGTGCTCTTGCCACTGCCTATGCCTCCGGTCAGACCAACGATCAGGACCGAGGCGGATTCTTGAGGATTCATGGAGCCAGATGCTACACACCCCTGGGGTCAGACCCTGGGCAGCAGCGTCTGGATGGACTCACCGAAATAGAGCACCAGCAGGCCTGCGCCGGCCAGATAGGGGCCAAACGGAATCGGTGTCTCGCGGCCATGCCGACGAAACACAATGAGGCCAATGCCCACGGCAGCACCGACCAGGGCCGAGAGCAGAATGATGGCCGGCAGAGCCTGCCATCCCAGCCAGGCTCCCAGCGCAGCCAGCAGCTTGAAGTCGCCGTAGCCCATGCCCTCCTTGCCCGTGACCAGCCTGAAGGCCCAGTACACGAACCACAGCGCGAGATAACCCGCCATGGCCCCGATCACGGCATCCTGCAGGGGCACGAAGGTGCCCCACAGGTTGAGCAGCAGACCTGCCCAGAGCAGGGGCAGGGTCAGATCATCGGGCAGCAGCAGGGTATCGAGGTCGATGAATGTGAGTGCAATGAGCACAAGACCGAGACCGAGAGCGCCCACGCCGGCCAGCGTAGGCCCGAACTGCGCGACAGCAGCCATCGACAGCACGCCGCCCATGACCTCGACCAGCGGATAGCGCACGGGAATCGGTGTGGCGCAATGGGCGCAGCGCCCCCGCAACAGCACCCATGACAGCACCGGGATGTTGTGATGCGCCGATATCGGCGTTCCGCAGTGCGGGCAGCTCGAGCGTGGCCGCAGCAGGTTGTAGGGCCCTTGTCCGGCGGGGGCCGCGCCGCGCAGCTCAGCGGCCTCGGCCTCCCAGGCTGCCTGCATCATGCGGGGCAGCCTGTGGATGACCACATTCAGAAAGCTGCCGACGAGCAGACCGAGCAGACCGGCCAGGCCAATCAGCAGCATCGGGTCGAGCGCTTGGAGTTCGGTCATCGCATGAGCCCAGTCATGACGCCAGTGTGCCTGAATCGAGTGATTGTGCTGTGCCCGGGTGAGGCGTCATCCGGCAGTGCCCGGACCGGGAGTGAATCGGCACTGCCCGGGCAAGGCTTCACTATCGTACGGGCAGCAGCTTCAGGTCAGGGCAGCAGCTTCAGACCACCTGACCGAGTTTGAAGATCGGCAGGTACATGGCCACCACAAGGCCCCCAATGATGGTGCCCAGGAACACCATGATCATCGGTTCGAGCAATGACGACAGGCTGGCCACTGCATCGTCAACTTCCCGCTCGAAGATGTCGGCTGCCTTGGAGAGCATCGAATCGAGTGCACCAGACTCCTCGCCGATGGAGGCCATCTGCAGCACCATGTTGGGAAAGACCTGCACATTGCCCATGGACGTGGTCAGGCTGGTGCCGGTTGAGACCTCGGCCTGGATCTTGCGAGTGGCCTGCAGATAGACCACATTGCCTGAGGCACCACCCACCGAGTCAAGGGCCTCAACCAGAGGCACGCCAGCCGCAAACATGGTCGACAGGGTGCGCAGCCAGCGCGCGATGGTGGCCTTGCGTACGACCGCGCCAAAGACCGGTACGCGCAGCAGTGCACGGTCCATGAGCTGCTGCACGGCCGGCGATCGTCTCCAGGCCTGCAGCAGCGCGTAAATGCTGCCACCCAGGATGCCGAAGATCCAGTACCAGTTGTCGACCGTGAAGTCCGACATCGCCATCACCAGCAGTGTCGGTGCCGGAAGATCGGCGCCGAAGCTCGAGAACACGCTCTTGAAAGCGGGCACCACGAACAGCATGATCACTGTGACCACGATGACCGCCACGCCCACCACCGCTGCGGGATAGAACATCGCTGACTTGATCTTGCTCTTGATCGCCAGCATTTTTTCCTTGTAGGTCGCCAGGCGATCGAGGAGGTCATCCAGAATGCCAGCCTGTTCGCCCGCATGAATCAGGTTGCAGAACAGCGCATCGAAATACAAGGGATATTTGCTGAACGCCACCGAAAGCGACGTGCCGGTCTCGACATCGGCCTTGATGTCGGTAAAGAGCTTGGCCACCGAAGGGTTGTCTGTGCCCTTGGCCACGATGTCGAACGATTGAAGCAGCGGCACGCCGGCTTTCATCATGGTCGAGAGCTGGCGCGTGAACAGCGTGATGTCCTTTTCGCCGATCTTGCGCCCGCGCCTGAAGGACTGTTTCTTGACCTTCACGACATTGATGCCCTGACGGCGCAGGGTGGCATTGATCACGCTCGCCGAAGGCGCTCTCATCTCGCCGCGAACGGTCTTGCCGTTGCGGTCCCGGCCCTCCCAGACAAAGGTGGAGTCCTTGATCTTGCGAGCACTGGAAAGGGATGCGGCAGCCATACGTGGGGCCTCAGGAGATGTTGGTCACGCCGAGCACTTCTTCAATCGACGTCAGTCCGGCCCTGACCTTGCGCAGGCCCGATTCGCGAAGATCGGCAACCCCTTCGCGGCGCGCCTGATCAGCGATCTCCATGGCATTGCCGCTGGCGAGGATGATCCGCTGGATTTCCTCGGTGATCGGCATCACCTGGTAGATGCCCACCCGACCCTTGTAGCCGTTGGTGCATCGGTCGCAGCCCACGGGCCGATAAGGTCTCCAGCTGCCGTCGAGCTCGGCCTCTTTGAAGCCGGCCAGGCGCAACGCGTCTTCATCCAGATCAGCCGGCTGCTTGCAGTGGGGGCAGAGTCGGCGCGCGAGTCGCTGCGCCGTGATGAGCGTGACCGACGAGGCGATGTTGAACGCCGGAATGCCCATGTTCAACATTCGCGTGAGCGTGGTCGGTGCGTCGTTGGTGTGCAGGGTCGACAGCACCATGTGGCCGGTCTGAGCGGCCTTGATCGAGATGTCGGCGGTTTCAAGGTCGCGAATCTCGCCCACCATGATGACGTCCGGATCCTGGCGCAGGAATGAGCGCAGTGCGGCCGAGAAGGTCAGCCCCGCTTTTTCATTGACATTGACCTGATTGATGCCCGGCAGGTTGATCTCGGCCGGGTCCTCGGCGGTTGAGATGTTCACACCGGGCTGATTCAGGATGTTCAGACAGGTATAGAGAGAGACGGTCTTGCCCGAGCCTGTCGGGCCGGTGACCAGCACCATGCCGTAGGGCCTCTGAATGGCCTCAAGCAGCTTGTCCTTCTGGTCGGGTTCATAGCCCAGGGCGTCGATGCCCATCTTGGCCTGCGACGGATCCAGGATCCGCATCACGATCTTCTCGCCAAAGATCGTGGGCAGTGTGGAGACCCGGAAATCGATGGTCCGCTGGGCCGAGAGCACCAGCTTCATGCGGCCATCCTGAGGCAGCCGTTTTTCGGAGATATCCAGCCGCGAGGTGACCTTGATCCGCGAGGCGAGACGATCCTTGATCGCCAGCGGCGGCTGGTTGACTTCGCGCAGTTCGCCGTCCACCCGGAACCGGATGCGATAGTACTTTTCGTAGGGCTCGAAATGAATGTCCGATGCGCCCGCATGGATGGCGTCCATCAGGACCTTCTGCAGGAACTTGACGATCGGTGCGTCGTCAACATCGGTGGCCTCTTCAGCCGCTGGCGGCGCTTCCTCGGGAAGCAGCGCGATATCCAGACCATCGCCGACGAGTTGATCGAGTTCCTGAGTGGTGGAGCGACCCAGTTTCTCGATCAGCCGCAGCAGCTTGTCATGTTCGACCACGACCGGATCAACCGCGGCCTGGGCATGGAACTTCACCCGGTCAATCGCCTGCAGATCGGTTGGATCGGACAGCAAAACGGTGAGCCGGTTGCCTCGCTTGGCCACCGGAACGATGCGGCTTTCGGCCAGCAAGCGTGCATCGATGAGGTCGCTCGCCACGGCCGAAGGCAACAGCGACTGCAGATCGAGCAGGGGCAGACCAAAGGTTTCGGATGCGAATTGGGCAAGGCGAGCCGGCGGAAAGTCGGGCAATTGCACGACTTCATCGACGAACCGGGAACGGGCAGCGTCAGCCTTTTTCTGGATCGCGACGGCCTGCTCCAGCCGCAGCATCTGC